>NZ_JABUCO010000004.1:0-389160 GCF_019835205.1 Rhodococcus sp. BP-261
CTCACCCCAGACGGGAAGAATGAAGCAAGAAGACGTCACACCCACACCCCGAAAGGCATGAGCGCCAAAAACATTCGGCACTGACATTCATCGACACACTGTTGAGTTCTCAAAGAACACGCGCACACCATCCACCCGCAGACTCACGCCTGCCAGCATCAAGGGCAACTGTTCCAGCCTATCCCAGCTTGGTCTCGGAAGCAAACTTCCGACTCTTGGGGGACACACTATGTCAGGCACTCCGTACAACCTCGTTGTCTCCGGCCTCTCGGCTCGGAGTCGGTGTCCGTGTCGCTCTGACTCGACAAAAGTTACGCGACGAGTCGCAGAACTCCAAATCGCCTGGTCAGAGGCGGTAGGTCGCGAGGAGAAGCCGTCGGGCACGGTCGAGACGCCCCGAAACTACCGACCCCGCCCTACCGCGTCGACGACCTGAGCGCGTCGCGCGCGAACCTACGAGCCCACTGCGGCGCGTCCACGTCCGTTCGCCCCAAGTAGTACATCGGCCCGTGCGCGCCGATCAGGTCGAGGAACGCGACCGTCCTCTGTCCGGCGATACGTGCGTCCATCGCCCATCCCAGCGCCGCCATCGCATGGGTGGCCAGCTCGTCCCGATGCCGAGCCGACGCAGACGACGCGAGGGCTATCAGGAACAGCGTGCCTGCGTCCTTCTCCTGCGCCTCCCTGCCGATCGGCAACCGAGCGACGCAGTGCTGCCAGAGCCCGACATGGTCGTCGGCCAGGTGGGTGCCGGCTTTCGTTCTCACCAACGTGCCTTTCAGCACGCGTACCAGCCCCAGACTCCTCGCTGCGTCGCGGAGGTCCGTCACCTGGTGATGATCGACCTCTCGCAAGCTCGTTCCATGCCAGCCGATTCCCCAGTCCAGCTCGTCGCGAATGGCCTCGACCAGCGACGGAGGTAGATAGCCTGCCCCGGTTAGTTCGACGCCTCGCTCGCCGACGCGGTGGAGGAACCAGGCGAGTTTCGACATCGCGATCTCCGCGAGTGGGATGTCGACGGAACTCTCGATGGTCAACTCACAGCGAGGCAGCAACGCGGTCAGCTGCGGAACGTCGGTCGCTCGCAACCTGCGCAGCAGTCTCGCAACCAGGGGCGACTCGGCCGCGCTCTCCGTGTCGACGGACCGCGACATGCTGAGCGCGCGCATGCGGAGGTCGACGGCACCGCGGTCGAAGGCAGCGACATCGACGCTGTCGTCGCGATCCTCGGGCAGGCACACGTTTCGACCGTCGAGACAACGGGATCGAGGGTCGTCGACGTGAAAGACGATGTCCTCGAGTTCGACGGTGTGGACCTGCCCGCCATGGGCGTCGTAGGTGTAGTCGAGCGACGCCCCGACCTCAGCCAGCAGCGCGTCGATACGCAGGTGCCCGTGAGCTGCGTCGTCGTCGACCATGGGGTGTCCGGAGAAGCAGTGTGTACAACGGCCGGACCACCCCATCGCCGTCTGCAGAACCGTGTGCAGTTCCGGAAGCAGCAGGTCCGACCGCACGCGAATCCGGCGCCACACGGCAGGCTCGCCGTCGCGCAAAGTCACCCGCAGGACGAACTGCGCGTCCCGCAGCGGCCGGCCGGTTCTGGCAGCGGGGCCTGCCAACTCGGCCACCGTCGAACGACTCGATGAGTCGTCGGGAAGGTCCGGCACCACCCACAGGTGCCGCGCTCGTCCGCTGCGATTCGGCATGCACCCGACACTAGCGGCGTCGGGCGACAAGCCACGGCGTCACGAGATGTCGGTGAAGAGCCCGCTGTTGATCGCGTCGATGTCGAACGCCAGCTTGTCGATCTGGTCGGCCAGAACCGTCACCGTCAACTGCACGAGAAACTGATCGTCGACGCCGACGACGGCGTATCTCGTCGTCACGGCCAGGTCCAGTTGCTCGGCAGCGAACGACCCGCGGATGAAGCGTGCAGGCCACGGTCCGAGGTTTTCGGCCTGCGCCTCCAACTCGACCCACCCCGGCATCACGCGAGCGTCGGTGAAACTGCAGTCCAACAGCGCCTGAGCATCGACCGGTTCGGAGAGCTTGCCGACGAGGAGGACGGCATTCGGCGCGAAACCGTTCTCGACCAAGCCTGGTTCGACGAGCACCTCGGTCGCTCCCGGGAACTGGCCCACCGGTGCTGCCTGCCACCCCGCCGGCGCCGACGCGGCGATTCCCAGCGTCGCCGCGAGCACACTGTCCGACGGAGTAACGGCGATCCCGTTCACCGACAGATATTGCGCGGCGGTCATGCCGCCGGATCCGTTGCCGTCTACCTCGGTCATGCGGTGGTCTCCTCGTCGTTCCACGAATTTGGTTGCAACACAGGGTTTCACGCGCGCAAACGCACGAGTTCCTCGAGATAGAGTGCGACGCCGTCGTCGTCGTTCGATTCCAGCACACGATGCGCCACGTTCTTGATCTCGGGCATGGCATTGGCCGTCGTGAGTGGAGTTCCTGCCCATTCGAGCATCGGGAGGTCGTTGAAGGCGTCGCCGACGGCGGCGACGGACTCACGGTCGATACCCAGTTCGGTGCACAGTCGCGACAGTGCACTCGCCTTGGACACACCCGCCGCCGACATCTCGATGTACGGCGCGCCCGAATGAGTCAGCTCGACGCCACCTACCTCGGCACTCAGGACCGTGCGATACAGATCGACGCTCGACAGTTCGGGGTGACGCGCGACGATCTTGACCGTCGGTTCCTCCTCCAGAACCGTTGTGGAGACGACCATTTCGTGCGGGTGCCGATGGTGGTCGGCGAACACGCACAATGCTGCGTACCCGTGTTCGGCCACGAACGCCGTCGGCCCGACCGTCGCGAACACGACGCCGGGCACGAGCTCGCGAACTCGGGTCATCGCGGCTTCGACGGCCGAGGCGTCGATGGCCGTCGTACCGGATATGACCGGGGTGCCGTCGGACAGATCGAGAACGACCGCACCGTTGGCGCCGATCGCTTTCCCGGTGAAGCCGCAGGACCCGGCGAGTTCGTGAATGGAGTGCCTCGCGCGTGCCGTCGCCCACACGATCTCGATTCCCGACGCCCTGGCCGCGGCCATCGCATCGGCGGTACGCGTCGACACCGTCCGTTCGGAGGTGAGAAGTGTGCCGTCGAGATCGGTGGCCACGAGTTGCACAGTCACACCGACGATGATGCCAAAGACGCTCTAGCCTGGACGAGGTGAGCACTCCGAATCTGACATTGAACTCCGGAACCACGATCCCGCAGCTCGGCCTCGGCGTGTGGCAGGCCGCCGACGCCGAAACCGAACATGCCGTTCGGTACGCGCTGGACGAAGCCGGGTATCGCCACATCGACACCGCGGCCGCATACGGCAACGAGGAAGCGGTCGGCCGCGGAATCAGCACCTCGTCCGTGCCGCGCGAGGACATCTTCGTCACCACCAAACTGTGGAATGCGGACCAGGGATACGAGCCTGCCTTGGCGGCGTTCGACGTCAGCCTCGGAAAGTTGGGCCTCGACTACGTCGACCTGTATCTCATCCACTGGCCCCTGCAGAACGACGACCGACTTCTTCGCACGTGGGATGCGCTGGAGAAGATCGCCGACTCCGGTCGAGCGAAGGCCATCGGCGTGTGCAACTTCGAGCCACGCCATCTGCAGATGCTCATCGATCGCGGCGGACGGCTTCCGGCCGTCGACCAGGTCGAATTGCATCCGCATCTCACCCAGCAGGCCATTCGCGACCTGGCAGGGCAGCACGACATCGCCGTCGAATCGTGGAGTCCGCTCGGCGGCACCAGCAACTCGGGGTGGGGTAACGCGTCGAAGCCCAACACGCTTCTGACCGACGACGTGATCACGCGCATCGGTGAGCGACACGGAAAGTCGGCCGCGCAGGTGTTGATTCGCTGGCACCTGCAGAACGGCTTGATCGTGATCCCGAAATCCGTTCACGACGAACGTATTTCGCAGAACATCGACGTCTTCGACTTCGAACTGACCGACGAGGATCTGAGCGAGATCGCAACGCTCGACGACGGCGTACGCGTCGGCGCGCATCCCGACGAGTTGAACCTCGGCGCTCCGGACTAGCGGTTCGCGCGAGGACCGGCCGCACCGGTCGCGGTGATCGACCCTCCACGTCGAGTGATGCGCGTCACGTGCAACCCACTGCAACTCTCGACGGTTCGTGCCCGCATGGAGTGTGCTGGATCACAGCACACGGACACGAACGAGGGAGTCTTCCATGACCCAGACCATCGAACCGCCGGTTCTCGCCTTGACCCCACAGGAACGCGTCGACGCCTGGTTGGCGGATTTCGAAGCTGCGCTGGCTGCCCGCGACATCGAGCGGGCGGCCGGCAAGTTCGCTGTCGACAGCTTCTGGCGTGATCTGGTCACGTTCACCTGGAACATCAAGACGGTCGAGGGCCGAGACGGAATCGCCGACATGCTCGGCGAGCGTCTGCACGACACGGACCCCACCGGCTTCCGGACGACGGAAACCCCGGAGGAGGCCGACGGCGTCACGTCGGCGTGGATCGAGTTCGAGACCGCCACGAGCCGCGGAAAGGGCCACCTGCGTCTGAAGGGCGACGAAGGCTGGACGCTCCTGACGACCATGCAGGAGTTGAAAGGCCACGAGGAGCGTCAGGGCAGGACGCGCATCAAGGGCGCGGTGCACGGATCGAACGCCGATACCCAGAATTGGGCGGAGAAGAAGGAGATCGAGGAGAAGGAACTGGGCTACACCGTCCAGCCGTACGCGCTGATCGTCGGCGGCGGTCAGGGCGGTATCGCTCTCGGTGCGAGGTTCCGTCAACTCGGGGTGCCCGCCATCGTCGTCGACCGCGGCAACCGGCCGGGAGATCAGTGGCGCGGACGCTACAAGTCGCTCTGCCTGCACGATCCGGTGTGGTACGACCACCTGCCCTACCTGCCGTTCCCGTCGAACTGGCCGGTGTTCGCGCCGAAGGACAAGATCGGCGACTGGCTCGAGATGTACACGAAGGTCATGGAGGTTCCGTACTGGAGCCGAACCACGGCCAAGTCCGCGACGTACGACGAGAAGGCGAAGGAGTGGACGGTCGTCGTCGATCGTGACGGCGAGGAAGTCGTCCTGAAGCCGAAGCAGCTCGTGATGGCGACGGGAATGTCCGGCAAGAAGAACGTCCCGAACTTCCCGGGCATGGACATCTTCGAAGGGGAACAACACCATTCGAGCGAACACCCGGGTCCCGACGCGTACGTCGGCAAGAAGGTCGTCGTGGTCGGCTCGAACAATTCCGCGCACGACATCTGCAAAGCCCTGTACGAAACGGGCGTCGACGTGACGATGCTGCAGCGGTCGTCGACGCACATCGTCAAGTCCGATTCGCTGTGCGAAATTGCCCTGGGCGACCTGTATTCCGAGCGCGCCGTCGAATCCGGAATGACGACCGGCAAAGCGGATCTGACGTTCGCGTCGCTGCCGTATCGGATCATGCACGAATTCCAGATCCCCGTGTACCAGAAGATCGCCGAGCAGGACAAGGACTTCTACGATCGGCTCGAGAAGGCCGGTTTCCAACACGACTTCGGCGACGACGGATCCGGACTGTTCATGAAGTATCTGCGTCGCGGATCGGGCTACTACATCGACGTCGGCGCATCGGAACTCGTCGCGGACGGGAAGATCAAACTGGTTGCCGGACAGGTCGATCACCTCACGAAGAACGCGGTCGTTCTCTCCGACGGCACCGAGCTCGAGGCGGACGTCGTCGTCTACGCGACCGGCTACGGCTCGATGAACGGATGGGTCGCAGATCTGATCGACCAGGAGACCGCGGACAAGGTCGGCAAGTGCTGGGGCCTCGGCTCCGACACCACCAAGGACCCGGGTCCGTGGGAGGGCGAGCAGCGCAACATGTGGAAGCCGACGCAGCAGGAAAACCTATGGTTCCACGGCGGCAATCTGCACCAGTCGCGGCACTACTCGCTGTACCTGGCGTTGCAGATCAAGGCGCGGTACGAGGGCATCGACACCCCGGTCTACGGGCTGCAGGAAGTGCATCACCTTCGGTAGGCGGCTTCGCCGCTCGTGAGTGGGAATGCGCAGCGGGCTACGCATTCCCACTCACGACCCTTGTGCTTTCGCGATCAACGCATCCTCCGACCGCACCTGGTCCAGATTGACGACACGCGTCGGCAGGATCGACGCATACAGCCAATCCGTCGCAACCCGCACGCGCGCAGCCGCCGTCGGCAAGGCGTAGAGGTGATAGCCACGCGCCACGAACTTCGCGACCGGCCCCTTCAGCTGCACCCCCAAAGGCTTTGCGACACCGTCGAAACCACCGAGATCGGCGACGAGTCCGAGATCCTTGTGGATGTACGGCTTCGCCTTTCCGACGCCGAGGCTCGCCGCGACATTGCGCGCCGCTCTGACGCCTTGGCGTTGCGCATGCTGGGCCGTCGGCGGCGTGGGTGCCGACGGGTCGGCGGCCAGGTTGGGCACCGCGGCCGCGTCCCCCAGCGCCCAGACACCCGGGTGGCCGGGCACGGACAGGTCGGGTTCGACGACGAGGCGACCCTTCTCGGTCGGCAACCCGAGCTTCGCGATCAGCGGACTCGGCGCGACACCGGCACCCCATACGAGCGTGCGCGACGGAACGACGGTCCCGTCGGTGAGCGTCACAGTGGTCTCCGTCGCCGACTCGACGGAGACTTCCAACCGGACCTCGACGCCGCGCTCGGCCAGTACGTCCATCGCCTCCTTGCCGAGTTGCTCGCCCAGTTCGGGAAGAACGGCGGGCGCGACGTCGACGAGCAGCCAGCGCACGTCGTCGGGATCGATACTCGCCCACCGTGTTGCGATGCCTTTGATCCAATTCTGCATCTGCGCAACGAATTCCGTGCCGGTGTAGCCGGCTCCGACGGCGACGACGGTGAGTCGTTCCACGCGCTCGGCGCGACCGGCGGGCGTGTCCGGGAGTGTGTCGGCCGCGTCGAGCTGCGCCAGAACGTGGTTGCGGATGAACGTGGCTTCACTGAGAGTCTTGAGCCCGTGCGCGTTCTCGGCGACGCCGGGGATGTCGAACTGCCGCGTCACCGATCCGGGCGCGAGAATCAGCTTGTCCCACTCCAATGCAGTCTCGGACTCGCGGCCCTTCACGCTGAGCCGTCGGCCGTCGAAGTCCACGGAACCGACGTGCCCCAGCACTGTTTTCGTGCGGCGAAGCGTCTGTCTCAGGGAGACGGCGATGTCGCGGGGGTCGAGCACACCCGTCGCCACCTCGGGCAGGAGTGGGCTGTAGAGCAAATAGTCGTTCGGCGCGACGAGTGTGAGCGTCGCCCGCTCGGGTTCGAGGAGTTTCTGCAGAGTTCGGAGAGCATAGAAGCCTCCGAACCCGCCTCCCACCACGACGATCTTCGCCGGCGAGGCCGGAAGCGGTGCTGACGTGCGGTGACGCTGTCGCCATGTGCGCATGAGAAAACCATAATGCGGCTTCGCCGCACGTGCGCGCGAATGTGGCGTAGAGGGCTATACATTCGCGCGCACGTGCGGCGTCATCCACCTACCGCCTCCAACTGCGGACGAATCCTGTCGAGCGAGTACTCGATCGACGCCTTGGACGGCAGATTGAATCCGACGACCGTCGCGTAGTCCTGCACCGCGAGACCGCCGCCGGCCACCGCAGGCAGAGTGTCGAACCCGGGGAGCGCTTCGAGATCCGCCGCGGTGCCGCCGTTGGGCAGCATGACGACGAGGTCGGCGCTCAGCTCGTTGATCCGTTCGGGACTGAAGACGATGCGACCACCCGTGACATCGGGCGATGCAGCCAGATCGGCCGGAACGCTCATCCCGATGCTGGAGAAGACCTTCGCAGCACCGTCGTCGGGGTTCACGACCGCGACGGCCTGCTGCGTGGCGACGATGTACTGAGCCAGGACGGCGGTCTTGCCGTCGAGCCCCGGGTACTGCTCGGCGATGCCGTTCGTGAAGTCCTGTCCCTCGGCGACGATCGCCGCCGCGTCGTCCTCACGATCGAGAATCCTGCCCAGGGTTTCGATCTGCCACTGCCAGCTGTCGACCGTTGCAGCCTCGGGGAATACCGTCGGCGCGAGCTGGTTCAAACCCTCGAACGGATCCGGGGACGCGATGCCGGACACCAGAATCAGGTCCGGTGCCAGTGCGGCGATCTCCTCGGTCGGTGGGGTGGCGTCGAGCGTGTCCACCGTCGACGAGTCGAGCATCGTCGCATCCTCGGCGAGGCCGGTCTGCCACGGAAACAGCTTGCGGTCGTCGCCCTGGGAACCTGCCGAAACGTAGCCGACGGGCGTGACGTCGAATTCGGCCAACGCGTCGACCCACTGCTGCCCGAGCGCCACGATGCGCTCGGGCGTGCCCTCGATGGTCGTCGCCCCCGCGACGTGCTCGACGGTGACCGTCCTCGTGTCGGTCGACGCCTCGTCCTGACTCGCGCTACTGCAGGCCACCAGGCCCGCGACGACCACTCCGGCAAGCACGACCCGCGTAAGGATGCGTTTCATGCCGAGGAAGTTAGCACAGCCTAGCCTTGCATGTACTTCTTCAGCTCCATCTTCGCGATCGCGCGCTTGTGCACCTCGTCGGGCCCGTCGGCCAGCCGCAGCGTACGCACGTGGGCGTACATCATGGCCAGCGGGAAATCGTTCGAGACGCCGCCGCCGCCGTGCACCTGGATGGCCCGATCGATGATCGTGAGCGCCATTTCCGGCGCTGCGACCTTGATGGCCGCGATCTCCGTGCGCGCTTCCTTGTTGCCGACGGTGTCCATGAGATGCGCGGCCTTCAGCGTCAGCAACCGCGTCTTCTCGATGTCGATGCGCGCCTCGGCGATCCAGTCCTGAATGTTGGCGCGCGCCGCGACGGGCTTGCCGAACGTGACGCGCGACGACGCCCTTCGGCACAACAGCTCCAGCGCACGCTCGGCGACACCGATGGTGCGCATCGCGTGGTGGATGCGGCCTGGTCCGAGCCGAGCCTGGCTGATCGCGAACCCCTCGCCCGGGCCCTTCAAGACGTCTTTCGACGGCACCCGCACGTCCTCGAACAGGATTTCGGCGTGACCCTCGCGGTCCACGTAGCCGAAGACGGGGAGATTGCGGACGACGGTCACGCCCGGCGCGTCGATGGGAACCACGAGCATCGACTGTTGCCGGTGCGTCGCGGCGTCCGGGTCGGTCTTGCCCATGACGATGAGGACGCGACAGTTCTTGTGCATCGCGTTGGACGCGAACCACTTTCGACCGTTGAGGATGTAGTCGTCACCGTCGAGCACCATGCTCATCTCGATGTTGGTGGCGTCGGAACTGGCGACGTCGGGTTCCGTCATTGCGAACGCGGACCGAATGGTGCCGTCCAGCAACGGCTTCAGGTACTTCTCCTTGTGCTCGTCGCTGCCGAACAAGGTGAAGACTTCCATGTTGCCGGTGTCGGGAGCGTTGCAGTTGCACGCTTCGGGCGCCAACAGACTGCGTCCCATGATCTCGGCGAGCGGCGCGTATTCGAGGTTGGTCAGACCGGGCCCCCACTCGGGGTGTGGGTGGAAGAGGTTCCACAGACCACGGCGTCGCGCTTCGACCTTCAGATCCTCGAGAATCTGCGGCTGCGCGTGCGGGTCACCCGCCTCACGCATCTGTTCCTCGTAGACCGCCTCGGCCGGATAGATGTGCGAGTCCATGAACTCGAGCAGATCGGATTCGTATTTCTTTGCGCGATCGGTTCTTTCGAAGAACGACACGTGAGATCCCCTCAGTTGGTCCGGCCCATCAATGTCTTCTGGTATCGCCGCATTCCGTGCAGCCACCTGTCGTAGTCGGCTCCCTTGCGGCGGTACATCTCGAGCACGTCGGTGTGCGGCAGGATCAAGAACTGTTCGGCGTCCATCGCAGCGAGCACGATTTCGGCGACGTCGGACGGCTCGAGCACTTCGCCGGCGGACAACACGGCGTTGGTCGCGGCGACGCCCAGAGCGTCGCCCGAATCCTTGCCCTCGTACAGCAGCTTCGTGTTGACGCCCATCGGGCACAGGCAGCTGACGCGAATGCCCTGATCGCCGTACGTGACATTCAGCCATTCGGAGAATCCCACCGCGGCGTGTTTCGTCGTCGAGTATGTGGCAGAACCGATTTGAGTCAGAAGCCCGGCTGCCGACGCGGTGCTGACGAAGTAACCCTCACCACGTTCCAACCATGTCGGCACGAGCAACTGCGCGGCCCTGATGTGAGCGCGCACGTTGACGTCGAAGGACAGATCCCACTCGGCTTCGCTCGCGTCGAGGCCGGGTGCGCCGCTGATTCCGGCGTTGGCGAAATAGAGGTCGACAGGCCCGTAGGTGTCCTCGGCCAGCGCGATGAGCGCGGTGATGTCCTCGGTCTTCGACGCGTCGCCACCCAGGGAGACCGCGACGCCGGGGCTCGTCTCGTCGATGCGTGCGACGACGTTCGACGCGGCAGTCGGATCGATATCGGACACGATGACACGGGCGCCTTCTGCGGCCAGCCGTTCGGCGAGGGCTCCCCCGATTCCACCGCCTCCACCCGTGACGACGGCAACCTTGCCTGTAACCTTCATCACCCAGGTATATCACCCCGATCTCCGCGGTGCCTCCGCCCCAGTGCGCGCGAGCCCGCGGAGTGACACGAGCACTACGCATTCGCGTGCACGTGGCGCGTGAACGCCCGGACCGCGACACTCGGATTGGGCGACCAGACCAGTGCGAGAACAGCATCCACGACCGCGTCCGAGATGGGAACCGACACCAGCCGGTCCGTGAAATCCGTGCTCATCGACCGACTGAGAACCGCGACGCCCATACCCCGCGCGGCCAGATCCGCCACCGCCGCCGGGGCGCTGGCGGCGAACGCGACGTTCGGCTTCGCGTCTGTGCGCGAACAGGATTCGTCGAACACCGACCGGATTCCCGTTCCCGGCGGGAGACAGACGACGGGATATGCGCAGAGCTCCCGAACCGTGACGTCCGATCGTCCGGCCAGCGGGTGCTCCGGCGGCACGCACGCCGCAAGCCCCTCCCGGATCAGGACGAGCGATTCGAGCTCGTCGGGCGGATCGGCGGCGGTACCCACCAAGGCGACGTCCAGTGAACCGGCGAGCACACGCTCGATCAGCACATCCGAATTGTCCTCGGACAGAGACACTTCGACGCCTGGATGGTCTCGATGGAACGACGCCAACGCGTCGAACAGCGGGGTCACGGTGCACGCGGTGACCATGCCGACATCGATGCGCCCACGCACCAACAGGTTCACCTCGTCGACGCTGCGCTGCAACGACTCCGCCGACGCCAGAGCTGCCCGCGCGTGATGCACTGCCGCCTTTCCTGCGACGGTGAGCGCGGCGACCCGACTGCGGCGGTCGATCAGCTCGGCGCCGACCTCGCGTTCGAGCGCTTTGATCTGAGCACTGATGCCCGACTGGCTGATGTTCACCCGCTCGGCCGCACGCGTGAAGTTGGCTTCCTCCGCGACGGCGACGAAGTACTCGAGCTGACGAAGTTCCATAAGCTCTGATTCTAGTTTACATCGGAACAATGCGTTGGACTTCTGAAAGGTGCGCTTGCAGGCTGAAGAACATGACACAGGACAAAGCAATGACCCCGGAAGACATCACGCGACTGTTCGTCGAGCGCTCGAACGCAGGCGATGCGGACGGCGTCGCCGCCCTCTACGACAAGAACGCTGTCATGGCCTACCCCGCTGGTCGGACGACGGTAGGACGGGCAGCGATCCGCGACCTGTGGGCGTCCGTGTTGGCCCACGGCCCGCATTTCGAGTACGAGGAAGGCCTCCCGACGCTCGTCCACGGCGACATCGCCCTGACGTCGACAGCCCCGAAGGACGGGGCGGGCGCCCGAGCGCAGGTCGTCAAGCGTCAGGCAGACGGCTCCTGGGTGCGCATCATCGATCAGCCGGAGTTCACCCCGACCTCGTAGGGCCATTCCGTCGGCGCTCTGACAGTATTCCTCTCCGTGATACCGCAGCGGCTGACCCGGACCATCGATGCGGTCGCGCGACGGCTGGGCCGCAGCAGCGCCGCGCTGCACGATCAGGTCCAGGACTTCGGAAGCGACACGCACCCGTGGTTCCTCGGCGCCGAGGAACGCGGTAACCCCGACACCCGCATCGCGGCATGGACCGTCGGCAACCGCGTCACGACGCTCGTCCACGGCAAGCCGTATTTCGCTGCCCTCGCCGACGCGCTGGCCGTGGCCGGAGACGGCGATCTGGTGATGTTCACCGATTGGCGCGGCGACCCCGAGCAATTCCTCACCGACGACGGCGTCACCGTGGAGGACGCGTTGGCCGACGTGGCCGGGCGCGGTGGCGTCGTCAAAGGAATGGTGTGGCGGTCGCACATCGAGACGCTCGGTTTCACGGGCCCGAAGAACCGCAAGCTCGCTCTGAAGCTCGAAGAGGCGGGCGGCGAGGTGATTCTCGATCAGCGCGTGCTGGCGTTGGGCAGTCATCACCAGAAGTTCGTCGTGATCCGTTATCGGGACGCCGACCGCTCCGACCTCGCGTTCGTCGGGGGCATCGATCTTGCCCGTGCACGACGCGACGACGCGGATCATTTCGGTGACCCCGTCAGTCGGCCGTTTCCGCCCGAGTACGGGGAGATCCCGGCGTGGCACGACATCCAGGTGCAGATCGAGGGCCCGGCGGTACGCGACGTCGAGGACGTCTTCCGCGAGCGATGGGAAGACCCGGCCGCGCTGTCGCGACTGCCCTGGCATGCGATTCCCGACGCCATCCGCGGTGCGACGCGTGAGCCGTCGGACCTTCCCGAGCAGCTGCCCGCGTCGGATCCGGCGGGTTCGTGCGCGATCCAGCTGTTGCGCACGTACCCGCGTCGACGCCCGGCGTATCCGTTCGCGACGAAGGGTGAGCGCAGCACGGCCCGCGCCTACGCGAAGGCGCTGCGCCGGGCGCGACGTCTGATCTACGTCGAGGACCAGTATCTGTGGTCGGTCGACGTCGCCGAGGTGTTCGCGGCCGCGTTGCGTCGGGCGCCCGAACTGCGGTTGATCATCGTCGTGCCGAAGCATCTCGACGACGACAGCGCGATCACCATTCCGTCTGCCCTGCTGGGGCATTCGGCCGCACTCGACGTCATTCGCGACGCCGGCGCCGACCGCGTTCTCGTGCTCGATCTCGAGAACGACCGCGGCATACCGGTATACGTGCATTCGAAGGTGTGCATCGTCGACGACGTCTGGGCTGCGGTGGGTTCCGACAACTTCAATCGTCGATCGTGGACCCATGATTCGGAACTGACCGCGGCGATCGTCGACGACGAGAAGGATCCGCGCGAGCCCACCGACCCATCCGGTCTCGGTGACGGCGCCCGGGTGTTTGCACGGGACTTCCGCCTCGAACTACTCCGTGAGCATCTGGGCCGCGACGTCGGGGACGACGACGATCTCGTCGACCCCGCGTCGTGCTTCGACACCGTCGCGGCGCACGCGGATCGTCTGGACGCGTGGCACGAGAACCCGTCCGGCGGTCCGCGTCCTGCCGGGCGGCTGCGGCGTCACGACATCGACGTGCCGCCCGTGTGGCAGCAGCGTCTCGCGTCGGTGGCGTACCGGTTGTTCGTCGACCCCGACGGCCGCCCTATCGGCATGCGGTTTCGCAAGAAGTTCTAGGTTGCCTGCGGCACCCGTGCGCACTTGGTTGGTCTGGGCTCCAACTGTTCACGCACGGGTGCGTAGCGCCTCCACCACCCTGTCGGCCAGCGGCTTGGTCGACGCAGGGTTCTGCCCGGTGTAGAGATTCCTGTCGACGACGATGTGCGGCTCCCAGGCGTCACCGGACGAGAAGCGGGCACCCGACTCGCGGAGTCTGCTTTCCAGCAGCCAGGGAGCCTTGTCGGCCAGACCTGCCTGCGTTTCCTCTTCGTCGGTGAAGCTGGTGAGCTCGTAGCCGTCGAACACCCAGGTACCGTCCTGGCGCGTGGCCGGCAGGAACGCGGCAGGTGCGTGACATACCGCGGACACGAGCTTTCCTGCGTCGAGAAGCTCGGTGATGATGGCACCGACCTGCGGCGACACCGCCAGATCCTCCATCGGTCCGTGTCCGCCCGGGACGAAGATGGCGTCGTAGTCGCCCGCCTTCTGGTCTTCGAGCACCGCAGGGCTGCGCAGCACCGAATCGACGGACTCCAAGTACTTCTTCAGCTCGTCGACCTTGGCTTCGTCACCACCGTTGGCGTCGACAGCGAGAGATCCCTCGTCGACGACGGTCGGCTTTCCACCCGGCGACGCGACCGTCACGTTCCAGCCTGCCTCGACAAATGTGCGGTGAGATGCGACGAGTTCTTCGGCCCAGAAGCCCGTCGGATGTTTCGTGCCGTCCTTCAGAGTCCACTGATCGGCGGACGTGACTGCAAAAAGTAGATTCGTCATGCCCCGTCGCATGCCCGATGACGGCATCGCCCAATCGTGCCTGGCCGAGCGCGGACGGAACGGACGTCAGCGCTCCCGCGGCACCGCGGTCGTCCGGCGTCGGACCAACGTGGGCGCCAGCACGACATCCTCGGCCTGTTCACCTGCCAACCGAGCGAGCCCGCTGTCGACGGCCGCGTCGGCCACGGCGGCGACATCGTGCGAGATCGACGTCAATTGAATGTGCGCGATTCGCGACAGACGCGAATCGTCGTATCCCACAACGGAAATATCGCCCGGCACGTCGATGCCCCGTCGTAGAAGGTGATCGAGAACTCCGGTCGCCGAGTTGTCGTTGAACGCCACGACCGCCGTCGGTACCTCACCCGACGCCAACAGCTGCCGCATTCCCTCCGCGCCTTCGGTTTCCGTCATTCCACCCGCGACGACGCGAGCGTGCTCGTCGAGGCCGTGACGTCGAATGGCCGCGAGAAATCCCTGGCGTCTGTCCTCGGCTCCCGGCGCTGCAGCTCCGTCGATGTGCGCGATGCGCCTGTGCCCCAACTGGACGAGATGGTCGACCGCCGTGCCGATGCCGGCCACGTCGTCGCCGCGGACCGATCCGATGGCGTCGACGCCGCTCGACCGCAGCAGCGCGACGACGGGAATACGCGCGTCGATCTCGGTGAGTTCCCTTGTCCCCAAGCCGGATCCGAGCAGAAGCGCCACGTCGCATCGTTCGCGCACGAGTGCTTGCACCGCACTCTCTTCGTCACGGGTCGGGGCCACCGCACTGAGCATGACGTCGTAACCATGTCGTTCCGCGGCCGTATAGACGTGTTCGACGAGGTCGCCGTGGAACGGTTGCTGCAGATCGAAGGTCACCCCGAGGAGTCGCGACTGGGTCTGCCGCAGCTTCTGTGCCCGACGGTCCGGCACGTACCCAATTCGGTCGGCGATCGCCTTGACTCGGTGCCGAGTCTCATCGCTCGCCCCGGGGACACCACGCATGACGATGGACACCAACGCGGGAGAAACGCCGGCGATGCGTGCGACGTCGGCCATCGTGGGTCTGACGCCGTCGATCTCCTCGGCCACTCGTCGTTCCTTCCTGCTCGCTCCTGGGAAACGCTAGTGGACCGAGCCGTCCCGAACATCATCCGCCGGATTCGAACATATGCACTAACAGGGTGTGGATAGATCTGTGGAAATCTCGAGGACCGTCGGCCGGAAGCTGTGGATGGGCTGGGGATGAAACCGGGGTGGTCGGGCATTCCCCCAGCACAGGGCATGTGTACAAGAATTACACCCCTGTGAGTAAAGCCGTCGGCAGGGGTGTGGACAACCGTTTATCTATCAAGCACACCGCTGCACATTGCCGATGAGCTACTGACTGATCGCCCGCGAATTCCCGGGCGGCGGGGTGTCGCCATGCCAGGTGACCGCCTCGACAGGCAGCGATCGTTCACCACGCACGATCGCGATGGCGTCGTCGAGGTCGAGCACGATATCCGCGTCGGCGGAATCGATTTCGTTGTCGTGATGCTCGATGTCACCGTCGGCAACCAGGACGTGGAACGTCGGCTCGCTTCCGATCCGCACGTTGACCGCCGCCTTTCCGACGCGTTCCGCGATCGCACGACCGATCGGGAACGCCATCCAATGCGCGCGGACGGCATCCTTGTCGCCGCGCTCGCCCAGACGGCCCGCACCCCATTCCGAAAGTGCCCTCAGCGCCGGCCGTAAGCCCTCCCCTTCCTCGGTCAGTTCGTACACCGAGGCATTGGTGGGCGGCCCGATCAGACGCTTCGCGACGACGCCGTCCGCTTCGAGGTCACGCAGACGAGCCGCGAGAACGTCCGTGCTGATTCCCGGCAGGTCGGCGAACAGGTCGCTGTAGCGACGGGGACCGCCGCAGAGCTCGCGCACGACGAGCAAACTCCACCGATCACCGACGATGTCGAGGGTTCGGCCTATGGCGCAGTACTGCTGATAGCTCCGACGTGGCATGCTTGCCATCGTAGACGGTCACTTGGAAAATCCAAGCGCAAACTTGGGCGAACCAAGTAGGTTGGGTGACTCCACCACGGAAAGGAACCTTCATGCAGGTCAGGCAGTCGAGCAAGCTCTCCGGTGTCTCGTACGAGATTCGCGGACCCGTTGCCGAACACGCGGCTCGCCTCGAGGCCGAGGGACACCACGTGGTGAAGCTGAACACGGGCAATCCCCTCGAGTTCGGGCTGGACGCACCGCAGGAGATTCTGTCCGACATCGTGCGTATGCTCCCGACGTCGTCGGGATACTCGACGTCCAAGGGGCTGCTGCACGCGCGCCGCGCCGTCGCGCAGTACTACGAGACCCGCGGAGTCCAGGACGTCGACGTCGAGAACGTCTTCCTCGGCAACGGCGTCTCCGAACTGGTGATGATGTCGATGACGGCGCTGCTCGAAACGGGCGACGAGGTACTCATTCCTGCGCCCGACTTTCCGCTCTGGACCGCGGCCACGACTCTCAACGGCGGGCGCGCCGTGCACTACGTGTGCGACGAGGCGTCCGACTGGTTCCCCGACGTCGACGACATCGCGTCGAAGATCACCGACCGCACGCGGGCGATCGTGCTCATCAACCCCAACAACCCGACCGGCGCCGTCTACCCCGACGAGGTCTTGCTGCAGATACTCGAACTGGCGCGCCGGCATCAGCTCGTCGTGTTCTCCGACGAGATCTACGACAAGATTCTGTACGACGGCGCCACCCACACCAGCACTGCAGCATTGGCGTCGGACGTTCTGTGCGTGACGTTCTCGGGTCTGTCCAAGGTGTATCGCAGCGCGGGTCTGCGGGCCGGATGGATGGTGCTCACCGGTGCATCCGTCGACGCGTCGAGCTACATCGAGGGACTCACGATGCTGGCCGGCCTACGTCTGTGCCCCAATGTGCCGGGACAGCAAGCCATTTCGGTCGCCATCGGCGGACGTCAGAGCATCTACGAGTTGACTGCACCCGGCGGCCGCCTTTACGAGCAGAGCACCCAGGCGTGGAAGTCGCTCAACGACATTCCCGGTATCTCCTGCGTCAAGCCCAAGGGCGCGCTGTACGTGTTCCCGCGCATCGACCTCGACTACTACCAGATCCACGACGACGAGAAGTTCGTCCTCGATCTGTTGCTGCAGGAGAAACTGCACATCGTGCAAGGAACGGGATTCAACTGGCCGCGGCCGGATCACTTCCGCATCGTGACGCTCCCGCACGCGGACGACCTCGAAGCGATCATCGGGAGAATCGGAAAGTTCTTGGCGAACTACAAACAGTGAGCTCGGCCCGGGGGCACACCAGAAAGCAAGAACCCCGGCGCGCTGGTGCGCGTCGGGGTTCTTGTCGGAGCCGCCTAAGAGAATCGAACTCTTGACCTTTTCATTACGAGTGAAATGCTCTACCGACTGAGCTAAGGCGGCGTGCCTTTCGGCGTTCGTGAGTCTAACGGAGCAACCCGCGGAAAATGAAATCGGCACGTCAGCGGGGGTTCGGCGGCCTCCGTGGCGCATCGATGGACCGTGGCATCCGATAGACAGTTGGCGTGTGCCATCCATGCTGATGGGCTGGGCGAACGTCAGCGCAGCGCCGCACCCAACTGCGCGACCATCGCGTACACCGCGAACTTGGGCTTCGAGTTGAGTGCCAGCGCTTCGCGGCAGTCGAGGATCGCCTCGATGCTCTTCAGGAGAGCCTCGGGCGACGCTCCCCTGGCCATTCGCTCGATCTGATCGGCCATGTCCGGGTGATTCAGCGTGGCCGTCGACCCGTACGACCGCGCCAACGCATCGCGGTACAGGCCGGCGAGGTCGATCAGCGCGCGGTCGAAGGAGTCACGCAGATTGCGGGTGCGCCTCGATTTCTGACGCGCCTCCAACTCCTTGATGACACCCGCCGACCCGCGTAGCGCTCCCGCCGCGCCCTTGCCGGTGCCGCCCGCACCGAGTGCCGTCCGCAGTTCTTCCATTTCGACGCCGTCGAGCGCGTCGCTGATCTCGGCAGCCTCGAGTTCGGCGGCTTTCACCATCTCCTCGGCCGCGAGGTACGCCTGATTGGGTCTCGCAGCCGCGGACGCCAGCCCCAACGCGCGCTTGCGTCGCGCACGTGCGTCTTCGTCCTTCGCGAGCCTGCGGGCCCGTCCGACGTGACCACCGCTGATCGACGCCGCCCACCGGGCCGTCTCCTCGTCGAGCTGATCGCGCGTCTGCAGTACCTGCGCAATGGCCGACGACGTCGGCGTGACGAGATGAACGTGCCTGCACCGGGACCGCAAGGTGACCGACATGTCCTCCGGATCGGTCGACGGCGCACACAGCAGAATGACCGTCCGCTCCGGCGGCTCCTCGACGACCTTCAGCAGCGCGTTCGCGGCGGCCTCACTGAGACGATCGGCATCCTCGACGACGACGATCTGCCACCGCCCGGTGCTCGGACGACGCGCGGCGATCTGCACGATGTCGCGCATCTCCTTGACGCTGATGCTCAAGCCCTGCGGGATGATGCGTCGGACATCGCCGTGGGTGCCTGCCATCGTCGTCGTACATGCGTGGCACTCGCCGCAGCCGGGCGTCCCCTCGCTGGTGCATTGCAGGGCTGCAGCGAAACACAGGGCGGCGATCGAGCGTCCGGACCCGGGAGGGCCGGTGAACAGCCAGGCGTGTGTCATCGCCGACCCGCCGTCACCGAGGCGAGCGCCGACGGCTGCACCCGTCAATTCGGCTTCGACGTCCTCTTGGCCGATCAATCGATCGAATACTCCCGCCATGGAAGGCAGCCTAGTCGGCGGGTCCGACGTCTCTTCTCCACGTCCTCGAGGAGCAGCGCGGATGTTGTGCCACAGTCACCTCGGCATCGATGGACCGCAGCAACCGTTGGACAGCTTGAATGGTCCATTCATGTTGACGGACAACATGAATGGACCATTCAAGCGAATAGCCAATGGCGGCGAGCGACCGAAGGAGCTCGCTACTCCTCGGACGCCGGCGGTGCCTTCTTCGCTGCAGCCTTCTTGGCGGGTGCCTTCTTCGCAGGCGCTTTCTTGGCCGCCGTTTTCTTCGCTGCAGCCTTCTTCGCGGGCGTCTTCTTGGCAGCCGTCTTCGTGGCCGTCTTGGTCACGGTTGCCTTCTTGGTGGCAGCCTTCTTCGTGGCCTTCTTCTTCACCGGGCCACGAGCACGCCTGTCCGCCAACAGCTCCGACGCGCGATCGTCGGTGATGGACGCGACGTCGTCGTCCTTGCGCAGGCTGGCGTTGGTCTCGCCGTCGGTGACGTACGGACCGAAACGACCGTCCTTGATGACCATCGGCTTCTCGCTGACCGGGTCGACGCCCATCTCACGCAGCGGCGGCTTGGCCTCACCCTGACGGCCGCGACGCTTCGGCTCGGCGTAGATCTTGAGCGCCTCGTCGAGGGTCACGGAGAACAGCTGGTCTTCGTCGGCCAGCGAACGAGAGTCCGTGCCCTTCTTCAGATACGGACCGTAGCGGCCGTTCTGCGCGGTGATCTCTTCCTTCGACTCGGGGTCGACGCCGACGACACGCGGCAACGACAGCAACTTGAGTGCGTCGTCGAGCGTGATGGTCGCGAGATCCATCGATTTGAACAGCGAACCGGTACGAGGCTTCGGTCCGGCGACCTTCTTGGCGGCCTTCTTCGCAGGTGCCTTCTTGGCCGCAGCTTTCTTCACCGCGGTCTTCGTCGAACCGCCACCGTCGTCACCTGTGGGAATCGGAACGATGTCCGGTTCCGGGGCAGCAGGTTCCGGCTCCGGCTCGGGAAGGATCTCGGTGACGTACGGGCCGAATCGTCCTTCCTTGGCGACGATTTCGTGCCCGGTCAACGGATCGGCACCGAGACGACGGCCCTCCTGCGGCGTCGAGAACAGTTTCTCGGCGACGTCGATGGTCAGCTCGTCCGGCGGAAGGTCGTCGGGCAGGTTGGCGCGCTGCGAGATCGGATCCCCGTCGGGATCGTCGTCGTTTTCGATCATCCGCTCGAGGTACGGACCGTAACGGCCGACGCGAACGTGGATCTCGCGCCCCTCGGCGTCGTCGAACAGCCGGATCGAGTTGATCTCACGCGCGTCGATGTCTTCGAGGTTGGTGCCGACCATCTTCTTCAGACCACCGGATCGGGCGACCGACCCTTCGGCGCCGGTGTCGCCACCGAAATAGAAGCTCGTCAACCAGTTACCGCGACGTTCGCGGCCACCGGCGATGGCGTCGAGATCGTCCTCCATGCCTGCCGTGAAGTCGAAGTCCACGAGCCGGCCGAAGTGCGCTTCCAACAGACCGATCACCGAGAACGCGACCCACGACGGCACCAGCGCGCTACCGCGCTTGTAGACGTAGCCGCGGTCGAGGATGGTCTTGATGATCGACGAATAGGTCGACGGGCGGCCGATGCCCAGCTCTTCGAGCGTCTTGATGAGCGACGCCTCGGTGTACCGAGCGGGCGGGTTGGTCGTGTGGCCGTCGGGGTCGAGCTTGGTAGCCGTGACGGCGTGGCCCGCCTTCAACGCAGGCAGGCGCGACTCTGCGTCGTCGGACTGGCCACCGGCCTCGTCGTCGACGCTCTCGACGTACGCCTTGAGGAAGCCGGCGAACGTGATGGTGCGGCCCGACGCGGAGAAGGTGCACTCCTCGCCGGTTCCTGCGGTGCCGGTGATGCGCAGCGTCAGCGTCGTACCGCGGACATCGGCCATCTGCGACGCCACCGTGCGCTGCCAGATGAGCTCGTAGAGGCGGTACTCGTCGGTCTGCAGTGCCGAGTGCAGCTGGCCGGGAGTCTGGAAGACGTCACCGGCAGGCCTGATCGCCTCGTGTGCTTCCTGAGCGTTCTTGACCTTGCGCGTGTACTGCCTGGGCGACGGGTGGACGTATTCCGCGCCATACAGCTCGGTTGCCTGCGCACGTGCCGCGGAGATGGCCGACTCGGACAACGTGGTCGAGTCGGTACGCATGTAGGTGATGTAGCCGTTCTCGTACAGACGCTGCGCGACGCGCATGGTCCGCTCCGAGCTGAACCGCAGCTTGCGGCCTGCCTCCTGCTGGAGGGTCGACGTCATGAACGGCGGGTACGGCTTGCGGGTGTACGGCTTGTCCTCGGCCGACGCCACCGTCAGATCGACGCCCTCGAGCGCTTCGGCCAGGCGACGTGCCCGCGACTCGTCGAGCACGGTGACGGCGTCCGACTTCAGCTTGCCGTCGGCACCGAAATCACGACCTGCGGCGACGCGTGCGCCGTCGACGTTGACCAGACGTGCCCCGAAACTGCGCGGCGACTGATCGGCACCGGCGTCGAGCGTCGCCGAGATGTCCCAGTACTCCGCGGTGCGGAACGCCATGCGATCGCGCTCGCGCTGGACGATGATCCTGGTCGCGACGGACTGCACGCGGCCTGCCGACAGCTTCGGCATGACCTTCTTCCACAGCACCGGGCTGACCTCGTAGCCGTACAGGCGATCGAGGATGCGACGGGTCTCCTGTGCGTCGACGAGGTCCTGGTCGAGCTCACGCGTGTCGGCAGCGGCCGCGAGGATCGCCGGCTTGGTGATCTCGTGGAAGACCATGCGTCGAACAGGGATCTTGGGGTTCAGGGTCTCGAGGAGATGCCACGCGATGGCCTCGCCCTCGCGGTCGGGGTCGGTGGCGAGAAAGAGCTCGTCGGCATCCTTGAGCAGGCCCTTGAGCTCGGCGACCTTCCCCTTCTTCTCCGGAGAGACGACGTAGAGCGCCTCGAAGTCGTGGTCGACGTCGACGCCGAGCCGCGCCCAGGGCTCTCCCTTGTACTTGGCCGGCACGTCGGCCGCTCCGCGCGGCAGATCTCTGATGTGACCGACCGACGCCTCGACGACATAGTTCTTGCCCAGGTAAGGGGCGATCTTCTTCGCCTTGGTCGGGGACTCGACGATGACAAGGCGGCGCGGCTCCGCAGAGCCGGTGGTGGTGCCCCCCGAGCCGTTATTCCGTGCTGCCACCTTGCTGCCGAACCTTCCTTCGTCGCGTTCCCGACAGTCGATCTGCGGGAATTGTCTTCCTCATCAATCCGACAATTTTGCCGGTGCGTCTGGTAACAGAGTGGCATACGCCGTCAAAACACTGTCAGATCAGCTGCGGATTCGCCTACTCGGCACGTGGCCAGCTGGCGCGTGCGGTGTCGTTCCGGGGCGGCATTCCGACGTTCTCCACCAGCCTCGACAGACGCCGACGCCCCGTGACGCGTAGCCCCGGCATGGAACCACGAGTACCGATCAGCGTCGGAGCGATACCGGCACGCATCAGTGCCTGAGCGAGAGGCGCATGCGTGTCCGGCGCGTGCGGATCGAGGCCGAGCACGTAGCGCTCGCCGTCGGCCTCGGGACGGCCGGCAGCCAGAACCCACGCGCGGAGCTCGCGCGCGCCCGGCACCCAACCAGGAGGCATGGACTTCACCGCGCCTTTGGTCCACTGGGACGCCAGCGCGGACAACTCGGCCACGGACGCCGTCCGCACGAGGGGACGATCCTCCTCCGAGCGACCGATCTCGGCGACGAGTCCACACTCGGCGATCAGATCCGAGATGGCGTCCGCGCGCCATTCGTCGTCGACGACCACGGAGATCCGAGCACCCGCGCCCGACAGAACGACGTGACCGGTCGACGCCAGCAACCCGCTCAAGTCCGTCACCGACGGCGGCAGCGACTCGGCCGAGAAGAACGACAACTGGTTCACAGTGTGGACAGTAGGACATCGGGTCGAGTCACGACGTCCGATGCGCACGTGTCCGCACACCGAAACCGAAAGACTCTGCGATACCCACGAAACGACTCATCCCCCTCACCGCTCGGCAGAGCCGACACGTGTGAGGGGGATGAGTTTCGTCGATTCGACTCGCCGTGCAGGCGAGCGGATTCGAAATCAGACCGCGCGAACGCCGGTCGCCTGGGGCCCCTTGGTTCCCTGGCCGACCTCGAACTCGACGCGCTGGTTCTCCTCGAGGGTGCGGAAGCCGCTGCCCTGGATCTCGGAGTAGTGAACGAAAACGTCAGCGGAGCCGTCTTCTGGTGCGATGAATCCAAAGCCCTTTTCGGCGTTGAACCACTTCACAGTTCCCTGTGCCATGCTTTTCCTTCTCTTTCTAACACCGGATGCGATGGACAGCACTTACAGTCCACCGGGCCGGTTCCGACCGTTGTACTTCCTGATTTTCCCCCTCAGCAGAACCCCTGCAAGAACAGAGACCCCCTCAGGAAACGCTCCAAAAGCACAGCGCTCGCAACATCGATCCTGCGAGCGTGAAAACGAACACAGAAGCTGCGACCACGTCAAGTCAACCACGACTTGCGGTTTTCCAACAGTCGAAAATGGCAGTTTTCGCCAATTTTGTTGATCTTGAGGACCGTGACAACGCCCGTTGCATCGTTCACCGCCTCCCACCTGGGCCGACGCCCGGCCGCCACACGCCTCGAATCGGGCTGGCGATAGCATGAAAACCGCAGGTCGCGGGCCTGGCCGACGCGGCACGCAGTTTCGAGTGAGCATGGAGAGCATCAGTGACCCAACCGGATCCGTCGAACAGGGGTCATTCGAACGAATGCACCCCGAGCACGCCGGTCGATGGCGGGCAGCCCACTCCCGCTGCCGGTTACGGCCGCGCGCTTCTCGATCGTGTTCTCGCCGGCACTCCTTCGGGAGAGCAGCCACTGACACACGTCGCCGAACTCCCCGGGCAGGAAGCCCAAATAGTCGACTGGCCAACATGGTTGAAGTCCGAAGTACAAGCGACGCTGCGTGATCGTGGGATCCCACGCCCCTGGAGTCATCAGGTCCGCGCCGCAACCCTCGCCAGCGAAGGTCATCACGTTGTCCTGTCAACAGGCACAGCGTCGGGAAAGTCTCTGGCATACCAGATGCCGATTCTGACGACCCTTCTCGACGACGCGCGGGCGACCGCGTTGTACCTGGCTCCGACGAAGGCGCTCGGCGCAGATCAACTTCGCAACACCATTTCGATCACGGACGAGTTACGCGCTGATGCACCGGAACTGGCCGATGTCTTCCCCAGCGCGTACGACGGCGACACCCCGATCGAAATCCGGCAGTGGGCCCGAGCCAACGCGCGGTGGATCTTCACCAACCCCGACATGGTCCACATCGGAATCCTCGGCGCTCACGAGCGCTGGTCCCGGTTCCTGCGGAATCTGCGCTACGTCGTCGTCGACGAATGCCACTACTACCGTGGCGTCTTCGGCTCCAACGTCGCTCTGATCCTGCGGCGTCTTCGACGCGTGTGTGCGCGTTACGGCGCGTCCCCCGTCTTCGTGCTCGCCAGCGCCACCACGTCCGATCCCGGCGCCGCGGCGTCGCGTCTCGTCGGCGCCCCATGTGAGGAGGTGACCGAGGACGGGTCGCCGCACGGGCCACGGACGGTCGCACTGTGGGAACCGCCGCTACTGAAGGAGATCACCGGCGAGAACGGTGCCCCCGTACGAAGATCGGCGGGTGCAGAAGCGTCGCGCATCATGGCGGATCTCGTCGTGGAGGGCGCTCGCACACTGACTTTCGTCCGATCACGGCGCGGAGCGGAGGTCACCGCGTTGGGCACGCAGCGGTTCCTGGCCGACGTCGATCGCGACCTGCCCGCCCGCGTCGCCGCGTACCGCGCCGGGTACCTCGCGGAGGACCGTCGCAAGCTGGAATCCGATCTGTCCGACGGCACTCTTCTCGGTGTGGCGACGACCAACGCTCTCGAATTGGGTGTCGACATAGCGGGTCTCGACGCCGTGGTCGTCGCAGGTTTTCCCGGCACGGTTGCGTCGTTCTGGCAGCAGGCGGGCCGCTCGGGCCGACGCGGTGAAGGATCGCTCGTCGCGCTCGTCGCACGAGACGATCCACTCGACACGTATCTCGTGCACAATCCCGGTGCTTTGCTCGACAAGCCGATCGAGGCAACGGTCACCGACCCGACGAACCCCTACCTCCTCGGACCTCAGATACTCTGCGCTGCAGCCGAACTGCCGATCACCGCCGCGGAAGCCGACGAGTTCGACGCCGAGGCAGTACTCGCCGAACTCGTCGCAGACGGGCTGCTGCGCAAACGCCCGCACGGGTGGTTCATCACACCGGAAGGCGAGAAATACGCACCGCACTCGTCGGTGAACATTCGGGGCGGGAGCGGCACCGAGGTCGCGATCGTCGACGGCGAAACCGGACGCATGCTCGGCACCGTCGACGCCGGAAGAGCCCCTGCCACAGTCCATCCCGGCGCTGTACACATTCACCAGGGCGAATCCTTCGTCGTCGACGATCTGAATCTCGAAGACGGTCTCGCGCTGGTACATCCGGAGCAGCCAGACTGGAACACCTCTGCGCGAGAGACGACGGACATCTCGGTGACGGCCGTGCATTCGCAAGCCATGCTGGGTGAGGTGACGCTCGCGCTGGTTCAGGTGAACGTCACCCATCAGGTGATCGGGTATCTGCGTCGACTGCACTCGGGTGAGGTGCTCGATTCCGTCGAACTCGACATGCCCGAGCAGACCTTGGACACGCGCGCGGTCATGTACACGATCACGCCGGAACTGCTGATCGAGCGTGGCGTGTCGCCCGAACGCTTCCCGGGGTCGTTGCACGCGGCCGAGCATGCCGCGATCGGTCTGTTACCGCTCGTCGCGACGTGCGACCGTTGGGACATCGGCGGTGTGTCGACGGCGCTGCACCCCGACACCGGATTGCCGACGGTGTTCGTCTACGACGGGTACGACGGCGGCGCCGGATTCGCCGAACGAGGCCACCGCGCATTCCGCGACTGGCTGGAGGCGACGAGAGATGCGATCGAGTCCTGCGAATGCCGAACGGGGTGCCCCTCGTGCGTGCAATCTCCGAAGTGCGGCAACGGCAACGACCCGCTCGACAAAGCAGGCGCCATCGTGGTTCTGCAGGCGGTACTCGACGCACTTCCCACCAGGTGACGAACCCGACCCTGTGATGACGAACCACACGAGAACCGGGCCTTTCGTTGGGACCCAGCAAAGACTTTCTCCACTGCCCCACCAAATTGGTTCGAGGCTGCTGGACTAGTAGAATCGCAGAGTCGAAAGGTTCAGCACATGTCGACGGTATCGATAAGCCCCTCAGCCACCGGCCACATTCTCGACAGGGTCGGAGCGCATCATGTCGTGAGCTTCACCTACGAGATCGGTAGGGAGAAGATCAAGGAATTCGCCCGTGCCGTGCAGGACGATCACCTGACGCATTTCGACGACGGCGCCGGTCGCGAACTCGGTCACGACGGCGTCATAGCACCCGTCACGTTCGTCAGCGTCATCGGCACTGCCGTACTTCCCGAGCTGTTCGAGAACCTGCTCATCGGCTACGGCATCGGCGACATCCTGCATACCGATCAGCAGATCAAGCTCCACCGTCCGCTCCGAGCAGGCGACGTACTGTCCAGCGACCTCAGTCTCGAGTCGTTCCGGCAGTCGGGCGGCAGCGACATCATGGTCACCGCCAACGACATCACGGACGCGTCCGGTGAGCTCGTCGCCACGACGAAAACCACCTTCGTCGCGCGCACCGGCGGTAACCCGGAGAGCGAGAATTTCCAAGGTGTACTCGACGGGGTTCTGCGCCAGGGAGGGTAGGTCACGCCGGCCCCGCCCGCGCCGCGGCGGTGGCGTCGCGCACCCCGAAACGCCCGAGCGGCAACGTGATCGACACTTCCACCACGACATCCCACCCGTCGACGGTGCAGTCGACCAACGTGGCCTCCGCACGCTCGACGACGTCTGCTGCCGCGGCACACGCGTCGGCGATTCCGAGATCGAGAGCCGATGCCGCCGCGAGCGCGGACAGGTCCGCCGCCGACTGCGCCCGGTGTCGCCCGCTGATTGCGGATCCGACGTGGACGATCGCGATCACGACGACCACCAACGCCGCCACCGCCAGAGCCGCGAGGACTGTCACGCCCCCGTCGTCACGATCCATCGTCATCCGCCGATTCGATCGCCGCGACAGCCTGCGCGCTGACCGTCAACCCGGGTAGAGCCGTGTCCGCCTCGACACGCACCGTCACGAACCCGCCTGTCGAGGTGACGGTCACCCGCGCCTCGTCCGGCGCCAGATCCACCGTCGACACCGTGTCGCCACGAGCGACGAGCCGTGCCGTCTCGCGTGCCGCATCCACACATCGAACATGCAGCGAGACAGCAAGAATCGCGCCGATGCACATCACGACGACAGCGACGATGGACGCGACCGCGATCGCCGCCTCCACCGTCGCGCCGCCGTCATCGGCTACACGGACGTGTTGAGCGCCTTGTCGATGATTCCCGTCAGTGTGCCCACGATGGAATCGCCCGTCACGACGGTGTACAGAATAGCTCCGAACGCAGCGGCGGCGATGGTACCGATCGCGTATTCGGCCGTGGACATTCCGTCGTCTGCGACGGCTGCAACGACGATGCGTGCCCTCGCCTCTCGAATGATGTTCCCCAACATGGTGTTCCCCCTCCTCGTTCTCCGAGACGGCGGCCCCGTCCCGGAAGTCTGTTACCCCGGCCTTCACAGAAGACCCCCACCCAGCACGGTGCGCGCGAGCCCCACGACGACCGGAACGATGCCCAGGCACACGAACGCGGGCAGAAAACACAGCCCGAGCGGGCCGCTGATCAGCACCCCGGCGCGTTCGGTCGCGGCTGCAGCCGCATCCTCGGCTTGCGCGCGCCTCTCGTCGGCGAGTTCCGCGATACCGTCGGCCAGCGACGCACCTGACCGCGCCGATCGTCGGGCCATCCGTGCCAACGACTCGATGTCCGGCTCGGCCTCCACCGGGGCCCAGGCCGCGTCGGCGTCGGCGCCCAGGACCAGGAGATCCGCAGTGGTGCGCAATGCCGTCCCGAGAGGCTCCGGGGCGGTGTCGGCCACTGCCGCCGCAGCGGTTCCGACCGGCAACCCGCCACGAAGACACGCCGCAAGCAAGTCGAAAGTCGCTGCCACGGAGTGAGAATCGGCGACGGCCACCGGTTCGGCATCGCCCGGTGCCGGGCCGTCCTTCCCGAGACGCCCGAGAGGTGAGGTGGACGCGGGCAGGACGAGCAGCGCCGACGCGGCGCACACCGCAGCCGTCCACATCACCGGACGACCCTGCCGGTGATGGCGTCGGACCACAGCAGTCCAGCGCAGACCAGAGCCGAGCCCACGACCAGCAGCACTCCCCCGAGCCCACCGCCCAGGAGCACGCCGAGCGGTTCGGCTCCCATCAACTGCCCGAGGAGAACCCCGACGACAGGCAGACAGGCGAGCACGGTGGCCGTGGCTCGTGCGCCGGCGAGCCCGGACGTCACTCGATCGCGAAAGCGTCGGCGCGCGGATATGTCCGACCGCGCGGCGGCGAGCAAACCGGCAAGTCCGAGGCCGTATTCGTCGGCGACCTTCCACACGGTGGACAGTCGTGAAAGCTCCTTCGTCAGAACCGAATCCGTGATCGCGAGCCCTGCATGAGCATGCCCGCCGAGTCTCGCACGTCCCGCGGCCCGGCCGAATGCGACCGCCGCGTCGCCGCTGCCCTCGTCGGCAGCGGCCGCGCAGGCGAGCGCCGGATGGGATCCGACGCTCAACTCGCCGATGACGACGTCGAGACCTGCTGCGAGCGAATCGATCTCGACGCGTCGAGCGCGGTCTCGTAGGGCGCGTCGACGACGCACGACGAGAGTGCTCGCGACGACAGCGGTCGCACAGACTGCGCTGACACCGCCGACGAGATAGGTCGACACCAGGAGCGCCACCGCCCCCGATCCCACCGCGACCCTGCGCGAGATGCCGCCCGCCTTCGCGACCTCAGTCGGTCTGCGCAGCAACAACACTCGCCGTCGCGGCCCTGGCAGAACGACGACGGCCGCTGCACAGACAGCGAACGCAAGGGCGCTCATGTCGTTCTCCGTTCGACCATGGCGTCGAACAGTTCTCGGCCTCGGTCGACGTGGCCATGTACGCTCCATGCGGGAACGATGGTCACCGCGCCGTCGGCATCCGGCACGACGACGGCTATCTCGCGCAATCGGCGTGCACCGTCGTGCGCGCGATGCACGTGCAGGACGACCTGAACGGCCGCCGCGAGTTGACTGTGCAGCGCGCCGCGGTCCATACCACCCAGTGCAGCAAGGGCTTCCAGCCGCGGTGGTACCTCGGCAGGCGAATTGGCGTGAATGGTTCCGGCACCACCGTCGTGACCGGTGTTGAGTGCCGTCAACAGGTCGACGACCTCGGCGCCGCGGACCTCACCGACGACGAGTCGGTCGGGCCGCATGCGCAGCGCCTGTCGGACGAGTTGGCGGACCGTCACCTCGCCGATGCCCTCGACGTTCGGCGCGCGCGCCACCAGTCGCACCACGTGTGGATGTGCAGGCGCCAGTTCCGCGGCATCCTCGACGCAGACGATGCGCTCGGTGGGTGCTACCTCGCCGAGGAGGGCCGCGAGCATCGTCGTCTTTCCTGCACCTGTGCCCCCGACGACGAGGAACGCCAGACGCGCGGCGATCATGCGTCGCAACAGCACCAGCGCATCGGACGTGATCGCTCCGCGTGCCGCCAACGCGTCCAGACCCTGCGTCGTCGGACGCAACACGCGCAGCGACAAGCATGTGCCTCCCCGGGCGATCGGCGCGAGAACGGCGTGCAGACGAACACCGAACGTCCCGTCGCCCACTCCGGGCAACTGGCCGTCGACCCACGGCTGCGCGTCGTCCAATCGACGCCCCGCCGACAGGGCCAAACGCTGCGCGAGGCGCCGGACGGCAGCGTCGTCCGCGAATCGAACTGCACTGCGCTCCAAACCTTCTCCTCGATCCACCCACACCTCGTGCGGTGATGTGACCAGTACGTCCGCGACACGAGGATCGACCAGCAGCGTTTCGAGCGGACCCGCGCCGGTCAGTTCGGTCTGAAGCACCCGGAGAGCGTCGAGAAGATCGGTGTCTCCGATGACCCCGCCCGCTTCGATGCGCACCGCACTCGCGACGAGCGCAGGAGTGGGATCCTCCGCCGAACTCGCCAATCGCTCACGGACGCGATCGAGCAGTTCGGCAGTGACGACGGTCGTCATGCTGCCCACCGGCCACTTCGAGGCCGCCGGCCGAATGTCGTAAGGATGTCCTCGGCAGCCACGCGCAACGCCGATCGCCGTCCGAGTACGATGCCTCCACGCTCGACACGCTGGGCCAGGCCTGCGTCGGGCCGCATCGTCGCCAGCAACGGCAGCCCGAGGTTGTCGGCCACATCCACGCCGCGGATGCCACCCGGCGACGGGCCGCGCACGACGAGGCCGACGTTCGTGTTGCGCGAGGTCACGTACGCCGCGACCGTCTGGGCGCTCGCGACAGCGCCGATGTCGGCCGTCACCACGAGAACTACCAGGTCGGCCGCGTCGAGAAGCGCGTCGCTGTGCACTCCTGGATGTCGAGGAACGTCGCACACGACGAGATCGCCTGCCGTCCGACCCGCGTCGACGACGGCTTCGCACGCACGCGCGTCGATGTGGTCCGTCGCGTGACCGGCCGCCAACACCGACAGCCCGTTCACCGACGGGAGCGCACCGTGCAAGGCCTCCGCCGTGACGCGCCCGCCCTCGACGGCGAGCCCCGGCCACCGCAGTCCCTGCACGTCCTCCCAGCCGAGCAGCAGATCGAGACCACCGCCGAAGGCGTCGCCGTCGACGAGCAGCGTTCGTGTGCCGTGCGCCGCGGAGGTCGACGCGAGAGCCGCAGCGAGCGTCGACGCACCGGCTCCTCCGCGGCCACCGATCACGGCGATGGCACCGCCGTCCCCGTCGCGATCACGTGCGTGTGCGGTGAGGACACGTATCAGAGCGTGTTCGTCGTTCGGGAGGCCGAACACGCTGGTCGCACCGACCGATGTTGCGGCGCGCCAGTGTTCGACGTCGGGCTCTCCCCGGGACAGGACGACGACGCCGTCACGCCGCGGGAGCCGGCCCGAGAGCACCTCGGCCGTGTGCGCCGGGTCGAGCAACACGACGTGCGCCCGGTCCCAGTCGAGGCGCCCAGGAGGGGTCGGCCCCTCCGTCGAATCGTGCTCGTGGACAGTGCACTCCGCGGCCGCGGCGACACGAAGCGCATCCGCTCGCAGGACTGCGTCCGCGGTCAGCAGCAGGACCACCCGCGGACGCACAGTCGGTTCTTGTTCCATGAGCGAAGAGACTGCGTGATCTGCGGGCCGTCGCCAAGACTCTTTCCGAGATTGTGGATGAATTCGGGGGCTGTGGATGAATTACTGGACGGTGGTACCACTACCGGCACGAGCGCACTACCGACTGGTAAGTCCGGTTACCGCACAACAGAATCCGCACACCAGGACGAGATGACTGGGCGACACAGGGCCCGAAACAGAGGACGACCCTCGCCAGGGGGGGAGGAGGCGAGGGTCGTCGTCTAGTTCAGCCCCGGGGGGTCGGGCTGAACTCGTCCGAACCGAATCGGACTGCATCAATACTACACCCGGCCAAGGCGCTGTTTGCAAGTTCAAGTTTCATGTTTTCCACCGGTAGTTTCGCTCGAGACATCGGCGAGACACGTCAGCCCTCTATTGTGAGGACCGTGACCACCAGCGCCGGCGCCGACGACGCCGAATCACCTCGCCCTGCCGGAAGAATTGCCGCATTCTTCGACTTGGACAAGACAATTATCGCCAAGTCGAGCACGCTTGCATTCAGCAAGCCGTTCTTCGATCAAGGTCTCATCAACCGACGTGCAGTACTGAAGAGTAGCTACGCGCAGTTTCTGTTCCTCCTCTCCGGAGCAGATCACGATCAGATGGAACGGATGCGCGCTCATATCGCCGCCATGAGCGCCGGCTGGGACGTCGAGCAGATCAGGTCCATCGTCGCGGAAACGTTGCACGACATAGTCGATCCGCTGGTGTTCGCCGAGGCGACCGAACTCATCGCCGATCACAAACTGCGGGGCCACGACGTCGTCGTGGTGTCCGCGTCCGGGGAGGAGATCGTCGCCCCGATCGCGGAGATGCTGGGAGCGGACATCAGCACCGCGACGCGCATGGAAGTCGTCGATGGCCGATACAACGGGACGGTCGAGTTCTACTGCTACGGCGAAGGCAAGGTCGAAGCGATGAAGGAACTCGCCGCGGCCCGAAACTACGATTTGGCACAATGTTTCGCCTATTCGGACTCGATGACGGATCTACCGATGCTGCACGCCGTCGGACATCCGACTGCGGTCAACCCGGATCGCGCTCTGCGCAAGGAAGCGGCGACACAGGGCTGGCCCATCCTCACTTTCTCGAATCCCGTATCCTTGCGCGCCCGGATTCAGGCACCGTCGGGCACGGCCGTTGCGGCAAGTGCCGCAGTGGGTTTCGGTGCTGTGATAGCCGGTGCGGTCACCTACGGATTGCTCCGAAGAAAAGGCTGACAACCCCTTGATGTGAGCCGCACCACAGGGTAGAAAAGAAGCACGGAGAAACGGAAGGCCAAGATCGATCCGGAAGAGAAGGTTCGCTCTCCCGACCCGGACTCCCAGCACGGACATCAGGTACCCACGCGGAGCGCGCCGCTGACATGGCAGAAGCGCTGTGGGCCTGCGAGATTCGGTAGGCGGCAGCAAGAACCCTGCACCGGTTGCAGGGATGACCTCCCTCCTCACCGAACCGGCGCCGAGGCCTCGCGATCCCAGATCGCCACAGCCCACCTATGCACGCTTGGTAACCGGATAGTCCGTGCTGACGGGCGGCGACGCCGACTTTCACAGTCGGCATCGCCGCCTTTCACGTGAGCGGGTGGGCGCGGGACGAGATCAGCTCGCCGACGCGTCGGCGATCGACGTCGCTTCCGCAGCTCCGGCTTCGAGTGCGCCGCAGCACAACATGATCCAACTTCCGACGCCCGTCGCGGTGCCTGCCGAGAAACCGACTGCCCCGTCGCGGTACGCCTGGGATCGACGCATCCAGCTGACCTCGGGGACACCGAGATTGTGCGGATCGAGTCCAGACGCCGTCGCGACCAACCGCGACGCTGCACGGGCCACGATGCCGTCGGCTGTGCCGAAAGGCTTCAGCGTCAACAACTCCCCGTGCACGATCGCCGCGATGACGGGTGCGGGTGCGGACGTTCCGCCGGTGACCAGCTGGGCGAGGAGGTCGAGTCGTTCACCGATGCTGTCGCCTTCACGCGGCCGACCCAGCAGGGAGTCGTCGGTGACGAGATCGGCAGCCGCGAGTAGATGAAGTCGGGCGAGTGCCTGCAGCGGTGCTCGCTTCCACACCGCCAGCATGTTCTGCAACGCGTCGCCGTCGAGTGCCGACGCCACACGCAGCGAGCCGGCGAGGACGGGGTCGCCTTCCTCCCCTTCACGTGGGAAGTCCATGGAACCGCCCTCGAGCGCGGACGACGACCGCGCGGCGCGGACCGCGGCTTCTGCGGCGGTCGCAGGCCATCCGCGTCGATTCGTCTTGTGCCGATGCACGGCGCCCAGCGCGTCGCGGGCACGCTCGGCCGCGTCGGCGATGCCGGGGAGTTCCAGAAGCGGGGCCAGGGGGTCCGTCACGACACACGACGCTACCTGGGCAGGAGCGGAGCCTGCGGAGTGACCCGCAGGCTCCGTCCGTCTCACGCCCCGAGGGGAATGGATCCACCCGGGATGGCAGCGAGTAGACGCTGCGTGTATTCCTGCTTCGGGTTGTCGAAGACCTCGTCCGTCTTGGCCGCCTCGACGATCTCACCCGACCGCATGACGAGGACGTCGTCGGCGATCTGGCGTACGACGGCCAGGTCGTGGGTGATGAAGAGGTACGTCAGCCCCAACTCGGACTGCAGGTCGTTGAGCAGTTCCAGGATCTGGGCCTGCACCAGCACGTCGAGGGCGGATACCGCCTCGTCGCACACCACCATTTCCGGCTGCAGAGCCAACGCACGCGCGATTGCGACACGTTGACGCTGACCACCGGACAGCTCGTTCGGGAACCGCCGCATCACCGATGCGGGCAGCGAGACCTTGTCGAGCAGATCCCGTACGCGCGCTTCGCGTTCCTTCTTGGTTCCGACCCGGTGGGTACGAAGCGGTTCCTCGATGGTCCGGTAGATCGAGTACATCGGATCGAGCGACCCGTACGGGTTCTGGAAGATCGGCTGCACGCGGCGACGGAAGGCGAAGGCCTCCTTGTTGCCGAGACCTGCGACGTCGCGTCCGTCGAACTTCACGGAGCCCTCGGTCGGTTCGAGCAGGCCCAGAACCATCTGTGCGACAGTCGATTTGCCCGATCCGGACTCGCCGACGATGGCCGTCGTCGTGCCGCGCTGGACCGTGAACGACACATCCTTGACGGCTGTGAACAGCGACGACTTGAACGGACTGCCACCACGTAGCTTGAACTGCTTGGTCAGCTTGTCGACGACGAGGACCGTGCTCTTCTCCGGCTCGAACGCAGTTCCCGCTGCCGTCTCCTCGGCGGCGACCTCCTCGGCCACCTCCTTGGCGTGCTCGACGATGTCCTTGCGGGCGACCGACGACGTCAGCCGCTGCGACGCCAGGGACGGCGCCGCGGAGACCAGCTTCTTCGTGTACGGGTGCTGCGGATTCTGCAGGATCTCCAGTGCCGGACCGGATTCCACGATCCGCCCCTTGCTCATCACGACGAGGTGCTCGGCGCGCTCGGCCGCGAGGCCGAGATCGTGCGTGATGAGCAGCACGGCGGTGCCGAGGTCCTTGGTCAAGCCCTCGAGGTGATCGAGGATCTGCCGTTGGACCGTCACATCGAGTGCGGACGTCGGCTCGTCGGCGATCAACAGTTTCGGACGCGCCGACAAGCCGATCGCGATGAGCGCACGCTGACGCATACCTCCGGAGAACTCGTGTGGGTACTGGTTGACGCGCTTCTCCGACTCGGAGAGGCCCGCCTCGTCCAGCAGTTCGATCGCCCGCGCCTTCGCCGCCTTGCCCTTCGCGATGTTGTTGGCGGCCAACGCCTCCTCGATCTGGAAACCGATCTTCCACACCGGGTTGAGGTTGGACATCGGATCCTGCGGGACGAGACCGATCTGGCTTCCACGGACCTCGACGAAGTCTTTCTCCTTCGCCTGAGCGAGATCCTTCCCGTCGAACCAGATCTCGCCTGCCGTCACCTTTCCGGTACCGGGCAGCAAGTTGATGATGGAGTGCGCCGTCGTCGACTTGCCCGACCCGGACTCGCCGACGATCGCGACCGTCTGCCCCGGGTACACCGTCAGGCTGACGCCCCGAACTGCCGGCACCGGGCCGGAATTCGACTGGAACGACACCTCGAGATTCTTGATGTCCAGCAGCGGCTGCTCGATGTTCTCGGTTTCGATGCTCATCGCTTACGTGCCTTCGGGTCGAGAGCGTCGCGCAAGGCGTCGCCCATCATGATGAATCCCAGCACCGTGATCGCCAGTGCGGCAGCGGGATAGAACAGAATGGTCGATCCCTGACGGAGGGTCACCTGCGCGGCACTGATGTCACCGCCCCAGGACACCTCGGTCGGAGGGAGGCCGATACCGAGGAACGACAGCGTCGCCTCGGCGACGATGAACGTACCGAGCGAGATCGTCGTGATGACGATGATCGGCGCCATCGAATTCGGCAGCACGTGCCGAATCAGCGTGCGCACCTTCGATACTCCGAGAGCGCGCGACGCCATCACGTAGTCGTTGTTCTTCGCTGCGAGGACGGCACCTCGGGTGATACGGGCCATCTGCGGCCAACCGAACAGCGCGAGGACCAGAATCACCGTCCAGATGGTGCGGTCGGTGAACAGCTGCATCAGCACGATGGCCGCGAGGATCAGCGGCACACCGAAGAAGATGTCCGTCAGACGCGACAGCAGCGAATCGGCCCAGCCGCCGTAGAACCCTGCGAACGAACCGAACAGGACGCCGATGACGAGCACGAGGAACGTCACGCCGACGCCGGTGAGCACCGACGCGCGGGCGCCGAAGATGGTGCGGGCGTAGATGTCACAGCCCTGGCGGTCGAATCCGAAGATGTGCCCGGACTGCGGTCCCTGCATGCTGAAGTCGAGATTGCAGTAGCGCGGGTCCGTGCTGGTGAACAGACTCGGGAACGCGGCGACGACGATCACCGCGAGAATGATGACCGCCGACACGATGAAGATCGGGCGCTTGCGCAGACTGCGCCACGCGTCGCGCCAGATGCTCGACGGCGTCTCGTCGATGCTGACGGCATCGGTCTGGCTGACGTCGACGACGTCGTCCTTCTCGACGAAACGTGCTTGGCGGACTGCGCGTCCCGCCTGCGGTGTAGTTGACTCAGGCATAGCGGATCCTTGGGTCGAGCGCTGCATAGAGGAGATCGACGACGAGGTTCGCGAGGAGATACACGACGATCAGAACGGTCACGAACGAGACCACCGTCGGCGCTTCGCCCCGGATGACGGCCTGATAGATCGTGCCGCCGACACCGTTGATGTTGAAGATTCCCTCGGTGATGATCGCGCCGCCCATCAATGCGGCGAGGTCGGCGCCGAGGAACGTGACGACCGGGATGAGCGAGTTGCGGAGCACGTGCACGTTGACGACGCGGCTGCGCGACAAGCCTTTTGCCGTCGACGTGCGGACGAAGTCGGCGTTCAAGTTCTCCGCCACCGACGTCCGCGTCAGACGCACCACGTACGCGAACGACACCGCACCGAGCACGAAGGCGGGTAGCAACAGGTTCTTGAAACTCGTGTTGCCACCGACGGTGGGCGGGACGATGCCCCATTTGATGCCGATGAAGAACTGCGCGAGGAAGCCGATGACGAAGATCGGCACGGCGATGATGACGAGGCTGACGACGAGGACCGTCGAGTCGAACAACTTGCCCTTGCGCAGGCCTGCGATCAGACCGAAGCCGACGCCGAACACACCCTCGATGACGAGAGCCATCGCCGCGAGCTTGGCGGTGATCGGAAATGCTTGAACGAGAACTTCACTGACCGGGCGGCCCGAGAACGACATTCCGAAGTCGAACGTGAAAATGCCCTTCAGATACAGCAGATACTGCACGATGAACGGCTGGTCGAGGTTGTAGCGGGCACGAAGCTGGTCGGCGACGGCCGGGCTGATGGCTTTGTCTCCCGCGAGCGCTGCAATGGGGTCGCCGGGAAGCAGAAAGACCATGGCATAGATCAGAAATGTTGCCCCGATGAAGACGGGGATCATCTGAAGTAATCGGCGTCCGATGTACCAAAGCATCGGATCACCTCCTTCGAGAAAAGGCGGACGTCACCGAGACGACGTGAATTCGGGGGAAGCACACGAGCAGGGCGGTAGGTGAAGACCTACCGCCCTGCTCGGTCTCATGAGGATGGAGCTACTTCGATCAGTTCTTCTCGATCGCGTAGTAGATCGGGATACCGTCCCAGCCGATCTGAACGTTGCTCACGTTCTCGGACCAACCGCTGGCCGCGTTGCGGTACCAGTTGGGGACCGCGGGCAGGTCGTTCAGAAGAATCGACTGAGCCTGGTTGATCAGGTCCTGCGCCTTGTCCTTGTCGGTCTCGCTGGCCGACTCGCGGAGCAGACGGTCGAACTCGGGGTTCGAGTAGTCACCGTCGTTGGAGCTGCCGCCGGTCTGGTAGTTCTGCGCCAGGAAGCCGTACTGCTGCGGGTAGTCACCCTGCCAGCCCGAACGGAATGCCGTCGGGATGGTGCGGTTGGTGGCTTCGGTACGCAGCTGCGCGAACGTCGGGTACGGGGCGCCCTGCGCCTCGATACCGAGGGTGTTGCGGATGCTGTTGGTGACAGCGTCGACCCATTCCTGGTGTCCGCCATCGGAGTTGTACGCGATGGCGAACGTGCCGGACCACGGTGCGATCGCGTCGGCCCGTGCCCAGAGTTCCTTGGCGCCTTCGGGGTCGTACTCGACGTTTCCTTCGTTCTCGAGCGAGTCCGTGTATCCCTCGATGGCCGGGCTGGTGAAGTCCTTGGCCGGGGTACGGGTGTTGTTGAAGATCTGCTCGGTGATCTGGTCGCGGTTGATCGCCTTGGAGATCGCCTGACGACGCAGAACACCTTCTTCACCGCCGAAGTGCGCGAGGCGGCCCGGGATGGTGAACGTCTCGATGCTGGCCGACGGCTGGTTCACCGTGCGGTCCGGCAGGTCGGTCTCGAACGTCGTCACAGCAGAGGACGGGACGTTGTCGAGAACGTCGACGTTGTTCGACAGCAGATCCGTGTACGCGGTGTCGAGGTTGCTGTACAGGATGAAGTTGATGCCGCCGTTGACGGGCTTGCGGTTGCCGTCGTAGTCCGGGTTGGTGACCAGGTCGATGCGGACGTTGTGCTGCCATGCACCTTCCTGCGCGAACTTGTACGGGCCGTTGCCGATCGGGTTCTCGCCGAACGCAGCCATATCGGCGTAGGCGACCTCGGGCAGCGGGTAGTACGCGGCGAAACCGAGACGATCCGGGAACGCAGCTTCGGGCTGCTTCAGCTGAATCGTGAACGTCTTGTCGTCGACGACCTGGAGACCGGACATCGTCTGAACCGTCGGGTTCTCGGCCGCGACCTCGTCGTAGCCCTGGATGGGATCGAAGAACGAACCCTGAAGCTGCGCGTTGGTGGACAGCGCGCCGTAGTTCCACGCGTCGACGAAGGACTTCGCCGTGACCGGGGAGCCGTCGGTGAACGTCCAGCCGTCCTTCAGCGTGACGGTGTAGTTCTGGCCGTCGGTCGTGTCGATGGACTCGGCGACTTCGTTCTCGACGCCGCCTTCCGGCGTGTACGAGACGAGACCGGCGAAGATGGAGTCGACGACGCGTCCGCCGGTGTTCTCGCTGGTGTTGGTGGGAACGAGCGGGTTCTGCGGCTCACCGCTCCATGCGTTGACGATCGCGGAACCATCACCGGATCCACCGCCGCTGGACGAGTCACTCGACGAGCACGCTGTCACCAGCGCGGCTCCTACGACGACCGCAACCGCGGCAGTCGCGATGCGCGTTCTACGCAAAGCAAATCCTCTCTTCGGTTCGATCGCGGGTTCGCCGCGATCGACCCCATGGGCGTCACGCCCACGGAGTATGTGGGGGCGACCGCCTACCCCGCGTCGTACGCGGGGGCAACGATCTGAATACACAGGACTCTAGACACATCCTGAGATGACGATGTGAGCTCCCCCGCAAATTGCTGACTCACGAGTAACCACGCAACATGATCGAAACGTTTCGGCAACTCGTTTTCGACGCCGCACGCGCCCCTACGTTCGGACCTGCCCGACGGGACGGCCCTGAATACCGCCTACCGCGCCAAACCGACCGATCGCCGCAGATCACAGGGTTGCACGGCGCTGCAACGATGCGACCGCGCTCACATGTGACTACGCTCACTAGCGCCTGCAAGCCCGTGTTCGGTGATGTGCTGAGCGGCGAAATCGACGGACGAAAGAGAGCTATTCGAGATGACGACCAGTACCTCCGGAGCCCATGAGACCGCGTCGGATTCGTATCCGCCCTCCGCGGATTTCGCGGCTCAGGCGAACGCGACTGCGGACCTGTACACCGAGGCCGAGAAGGACCGTCTGGCGTTCTGGGCCGAGCAGGCACGCAGGCTGCACTGGCACACCCCGTTCACCGAGGTGCTCGACTGGTCCGATGCGCCCGTTGCGAAGTGGTTCGGCGACGGCGAACTCAACGTCGCCTACAACTGCGTCGACCGGCACGTCATCGACGGGCACGGCGACCAGGTCGCGATCCACTGGGAAGGCGAGCCGGGCGATTCTCGCGATGTCACCTACTCGGATCTGCTCGCCGAGGTGTCCCAGGCCGCGAACACGTTGACCGACCTGGGACTCGTCGCCGGCGACCGCGTCGCGATTTACATGCCGATGATCCCCGAAGCGATCGTTTCCATCCTCGCGTGCGCCCGCCTCGGACTGACCCACTCGGTCGTCTTCGCCGGCTTCTCCGCCACCGCCCTGCGCTCGCGCGTCGACGACGCCGAAGCCAAACTCGTCATCACCACCGACGGCCAGTGGCGACGCGGCAAGCCCGCCCCGATCAAAGCCACCGTCGACGAAGCAGTCGACGGCGCCGCCTCCATCGAGCATGTTCTGGTCGTCAAGCGCACCGACTCCGACGTTTCCTGGACCGACGGGCGCGACCTGTGGTGGCACGACACCGTCGCCAAGGCGTCTACCGAGCACGAGGCGCAGCCGTTCCCGGCCGAGCACCCACTGTTCATCCTCTATACCTCGGGGACGACGGGTAAGCCCAAGGGCATCATCCACACCTCGGGCGGCTACCTGACGCAGACCTCGTACACCCACCACAACGTCTTCGACCACAAGGCCGGCAAGGACGTCTACTGGTGCACCGCCGACATCGGTTGGGTCACAGGGCATTCCTACATCGTGTATGGCCCGCTCTCGAACCGTGCAACTCAGGTGGTCTACGAAGGAACCCCCAATTCGCCTGACGAGCACCGGCATTGGAACGTCATCGAGAAGTACAAGGTCTCGATCTACTACACCTCCCCCACCCTCGTGCGCACATTCATGAAGTGGGGCAAGGAGATTCCCGAAGCACACGACCTGTCGACGGTCCGCCTGCTGGGTTCGGTCGGTGAACCCATCAACCCCGAAGCGTGGCGCTGGTTCCGCGACGTCGTCGGCGGCGGCACCGCACCCATCGTCGACACCTGGTGGCAGACCGAGACCGGATCGATCATGGTTTCCCCGCTCCCCGGCGTCACCTCGACCAAACCCGGCTCCGCACAGACCCCGCTACCGGGCATCTCGGCCAAGATCGTCGACGACGACGCCCAGCCTCTCGGCCCCGGCGGCAACGGCTACCTCGTTCTCGACCAGCCCTGGCCGTCGATGCTCCGCGGCATCTGGGGCGACATGGATCGCTACAAGGAAACCTACTGGTCCCGCTATCCCGAGCAGGGCTGGTACTTCGCCGGTGACGGCGCCCGCTTCGACGACGGCGGCGACCTGTGGGTCCTCGGCCGCGTCGACGACGTCATGAACGTCTCCGGCCACCGCATCTCCACCAGCGAGGTCGAATCCGCCCTCGTCGGGCATCACGGTGTTGCCGAAGCAGCCGTCGTCGGCGCCGCGGACGAGACCACCGGTCAGGGCATCGTGGCGTTCGTGATCCTGCGCTCCGGAGTGGAGAACACCGGCGACGACCTCATCGCCGAGCTGAAAGCCGAAGTGGCCAAGGAGATCTCACCGATCGCCAAGCCACGGGAGATTTCGATCGTCCCCGAACTGCCGAAGACCCGCTCCGGCAAGATCATGCGACGCCTCCTGCGCGACGTCGCCGAAGGCCGCGACCTCGGCGACACCTCCACGCTCGTCGACCCCGCTGTCTTCGAGGCGATCAAGAAAGGCCGCTGACGCGGCTCGTGCGTGCGAATGTATAGCCCGCTATACATTCGCACGCACGTGTGTTTACACGTTCTCGAGCTGCTGATCCCTGGTCTCCCGCATGACGATCAGCGAGATCAACGTCAGTGCGGCGACGATGGCCAGGTAGACACCGACCCAGCCGACGCCGTAGGACGACACCAGCCACGTCGCGATGAACGGCGCCACCGCGGCACCGAGGATCGACGACGTGTTGTACGCGATTCCGGATCCGGTGTAGCGCACGTTCGTCGAGAAGAGTTCGGGCAGAACGGCACTCATCGGGCCGAATGTCAGACCCATCAGTGCGAGTCCGATGCACATGAACACCAGCATCCGACCCGCGGTCGCCTCCGACGGAGCGGCGAGCCAGTTGAACGACAGACCGAACACGATGATCGCCGCCGTGATGACGATCAGCGTGGGGCGACGACCGAAGCGGTCCGCGAGCCAGCCCGCGACCGGGATGAGTGCGGCGAAGAACAGCACGGCGATCAGCTGCAGTTCGAGGAAGTCGGTGTACGGAATGGTGATCTTCGGACCGTTGACGTCGGACACCTTGCCGGTGCCGTAGCTGACCACCCACGTCGTCATGATGTAGAAGAGCGTGTACGTCGCGAGCATGACGAACGTGCCGATGATGAGCTGACGCCAGCTGGTCTTGAAGACCTCTGCGAGCGGCGTCTTGACCTTCTGTCCACGCTGGACCGCAAGCTTGAACACCGGCGTCTCCTCGAGCTTCAGACGCACGTAGAGACCGATGATCACCATGACGGCGCTGAGCAGGAACGGAATTCGCCAGCCCCACGTGAGGAACGCGTGGTCGGTGCCGGAGTTGGCCGCGTCGTAACCCGTCATCATGACGATGAGCAGGAAGATGCCGTTGGCGAAGAAGAAGCCGATCGGCGCACCGAGCTGCGGGTACATCGCAGCCCAGGCGCGCTTGCCCGGTTTCGCGGTCTCCGTCGCGAGCAGTGCTGCGCCACTCCACTCGCCGCCGAGGCCGACGCCCTGCGCGAAGCGCATCAACGCCAGCAACGCGGGCGCGAGAATGCCTGCGGCTGCGTACGTCGGCAACAGTCCGATGGCGAACGTGGCGATACCCATCGTCAGAAGCGAGCCGACGAGAGTGGCCTTGCGTCCGATCCGGTCACCGAAGTGGCCGAACAGGATCGAGCCGACGGGACGAGCGACGAATGCGAGGCCGAACGTGGCGAACGACGCCAGCAGAGCCGTCGTGTCGTTGCCTGCCGGGAAGAACAGCTTGGGGAAGACCAGAACGGCCGCGGTGGCGTAGATGTAGAAGTCGAAGAACTCGATCGACGTCCCGACCATGGAAGCAACGACGATACGAGACCGTGGTACCTCCGGTGCCGGTGCCGTGGTGCCGTCGCCGGGAACGGCGGAGGTAGTGCTCACGGTTGTGCTCCTGAAGAGAGGGTATGTACGAGTGTGCAAATTACCTGATCACAACCTGAGAAAATCAGCGGATCCCGAATATCGGCGACATGGACGGCAGCCGCCTGAGCGCTTCCGACCTGTTCGGCACTAGTGTTACGGCAGACCGGCCGAGACCAGAATCATCAGCACCAGCAAGTGGAGGGGTCGAGAAGTTGAGCGAGACCAATCGCGGCAATGGCACTGCAGGCAACGGCACTGCATACCCGGAGGGCGTACCGAACACGATCTCGTCGATCCCTCTGTCGGACCCCGACTACCGCGCCCCGGGAACCGGCAGCATCGGCAGCCTGGTCAAGGACGCGACGACGCAGGTCTCCACTCTGGTTCGTGCCGAGGTCGAGCTCGCCAAGGCGGAGGTGACCGGTGAGATCAAGAAGGGCCTGCAGGGAAGCCTGTTCTTCATCCTCGCTCTCGCGGTCCTCATCTTCAGCGCCTTCTTCTTCTTTTTCTTCGCCGCCGAGACTCTCGACATCTGGTTGCCCCGGTGGGCTGCGTTCCTGATCGTCTTCGCCTTCATGGTTCTCGTGGCCGCGGTCCTCGCGTTCCTCGGATACCGGCGGGTGAAGAAACTGCGCAAGCCCGAGAAGACCATCGACTCGCTGAAGCAGGCGTCGACGGTTCTGCCGAACCAGCACGAGACCACGCCCGGCATCCCCGGTTACAAGAAGTAGCGACGCGCGTCGCCGGGCTCGCCGATGATCCAGCCTGATCCGTCCACCGTTCGCTTCGGTGGACCGTGGATCCACCGCGACGTCCATGCCAACGGCATCCGATTTCACGTCGTCGAGACCGCCGATGCGCCGTCGGACGCCCCGCTCGTCGTTCTTCTGCACGGCTTCGCCGATTTCTGGTGGTCGTGGCGCCATCAACTGACGGCGCTGTCGAGCGCCGGTTTTCGGGCGGTGGCCGTCGACCTGCGCGGTTACGGCGACACCGACAAACCGCCTCGCGGCTACGACGGTTGGACCCTGGCCGGTGACGTCGTCGGGCTCATTCGCGCTCTCGGCTACACCAACGCGACGCTGGTGGGACACGCCGACGGCGGTCTCGTCTGTTGGGCGACGGCCGCGCTGCATCCGCGTATGACACGCGCGATCGGCCTGGTCGGGTCGCCCCACCCCATCGCGCTGCGGCACGGCGTCCTGCGCGACAAGGGTCAGCGACGCGCACTGCTGCCGTTCTTCCTGCGCTATCAGGTCCCGATCGCGCCCGAGCGTGCCTTGACCAAGGACGACGGGGCTGCCGTCGAGCGCATTCTGCGAGCGCGGACCTCCGCTTCGTGGCAGAACAGCGACGAGTTCGACGGTGTCGCGACGCAGATGCGATCCGCGATTCGCATCGCCGGTGCCGCGCACTGCGCGTTGGAATATCAGCGGTGGGCGTTCCGCAGCCAATTCCGGTCCGACGGGCGCCGATTCATGCAGGCGATGGACACGACACTCGACATTCCCGTTCTGCAGATCCACGGTGAACACGATCCGTACGTGCTGCGGAAGACCGTCGCGGCCGACGCGAAGTGGGCACCGCAACGGCGTCTGCACACCGTCGTCGGCGCGGGTCACTACACGCATCAGGAAGCGCCCGACGAGGTGACGGCGGAGCTTCTGGCGCTGTGCCGCGATCAGCCCTGACGCCCGCGGGAGCTGGGCGCGTGCGAAAACGCTAGGACGCCCAAGTATTGTGCGTCTCACCGACGACCACGGGAGACGCACATGACACAGACCGTACTGATTGCGGGCGCACGGACGCCGATCGGAAAACTTGCCGGCGCACTGGCGTCGCTCAGCGCAGCGGATCTCGGCGCGCACGCGATCCGCGGCGCACTCGAGAAGGCCGGGGTCGACGTCGGATCCGTCGACGCGGTCATCATGGGCAATGTCGTACAGGCAGGTGTCGGGCCGAACCCGGCCCGCCAGGCGGCAGCAGCCGCGTCGATCCCGCTGACGACGCCTGCGATCACGATCAACAACCTGTGCCTGTCCGGACTGCAGGCCATCATCGACGGCGATCGGCTGATCAAGTCCGGTGACGCCGACATCGTCGTCGCAGGCGGCATGGAATCGATGACCAACGCGCCCTATCTCGCGCGCGGTGCACGCACCGGATTCCGCTACGGCTCGGCGTCACTCGACGATTCCCTCGACCGCGATGCCCTCATCTGCGCGTTCGACGACGTGTCCATGGGCGAGGCCACCGACCGCTACGTGAAGGGCACCGACATCGATCGCGCCGGCCAGGACGCGTTCGCCGCTCGCTCACACGAACTCGCTGCTGCGGCGACCGAGGACGGCCGGTTCGGCGACGAGATCGTGCCCGTCGAGATCAAGAGCCGCCGCGGATCGACGACGGTCTCCGACGACGAGGGCATCCGGGCCGGCACGACCGCCGAAAGTCTCGGCAAGTTGCGTCCCGCGTTCCTCGAAGACGGCACGATCACGGCCGGGTCCGCGTCACAGCTGTCCGACGGCGCCGCCGCCGTGGTGTTGATGAGCAAGACGAAGGCCGAGGAGCTCGGCTTGGAATGGATCGCCGAGCTGGGCACGTCGGCGTTCGTCGCCGGCCCGGACACCTCGCTGCTGCACCAGCCCGCCAACGCGATCGCGAAGGCGCTCGAAAAGGATGGCGAACTGAAGGTCGGCGACCTCGACGTCGTCGAGATCAACGAGGCGTTCGCCGGTGTCGCACTCGCGACGGTCGGTCAGCTCGGCCTGGACGCCGACAAGGTGAACATTCACGGCGGCGCGATCGCTCTCGGCCATCCCGTCGGCATGTCGGGTGCGCGCCTCGCGCTCTCGCTGGCGCATTCGCTGAAGCGCCGCGGCGGTGGCGTCGGCGCTGCGGCCCTGTGCGGCGGTGGCGGTCAGGGCAACGCGCTGATTCTCCGGGCCTGACGCCGTCGTGCGTGCGAATGTACAGCGGGCTGTACATTCGCACGCACGTGCGGCGTAGCCGCTACACGATGCAGGCGCCGGTGCCGACAACGCTCGAGCTGTTGACACCACTGGCCAGCTCGTCGCCGATCTCGTCGGCCGTCAGCACGAATCCGGTGTCGGGGTCGTCGACGGCCGCACCGAACACGAGTCCGAGCACCTGGCCGTCCTCGGCGACGAGCGGTCCGCCGGAGTTGCCCTGACGCACCGATCCGCGGACCGTGTACACCTGACGTTCGACGGTCCCGGTTCGATAGATGTCCGGCCCTTCCAGGTTCAGGGTTTCGCGAATACGTGCCGGACTCGCCGTGTACGGGCCACCTCCTGGGTAGCCGAGCACGATCGCGCTCTCCCCCGACACCGCAGGCTCCGGCGAGAAGTTCATGACGGGCACGTCCAGCCCGGGGACTCGCAGGATCGCGACGTCTTCTTCGGGATCGAACAGCACGACCTCGGCGTCGTAGACCGTGCCGAGCGAATCGACGGTGACGCCTTCGGTTCCGGCCACGACGTGCGCGTTGGTCATGACGACCTGCGGTGCGACGACGAATCCGGATCCTTCGAGCGCCTTCTGGCAACTCGGTGCGACACCGGAAACCTTCAGCACGCTCTGCTGCAACTGCGCGACGAGCGGGCTCGCGGCCAGGGCGGGATCCGGCTGTTCGACGTTCGCGACCGGCGTACGCCCGAACGGACCGATGACGTCGGGTAACCCGGACGTGTCGAGCAGCGCCGAGAATTCCTTGGGGATCCCGCGGAGCCACTGAGGTGCGACCTCGTCGACCTTGCCGAGCACCTGCGAACTGCGCACGGCAGTGGCGACCTCGGGTTGCGACGACGACGTCAGCGGTATCGCCAGTAGCCACGCCGCGGCGAGCACGGCCGCAGCCTGCAGGACCGCGCCGACGCCGCTGTCCACGGACCGGGCACCGCGCGAATGCATTCCGCTACGGAGTGCCCGCCCGAGAACCATCCCGGACACCTCGCCGATGATGACGAGAACCACGATGAGCGCGATGCCGACGAACACGCGCAGCCTCGTCCCGTCGACGTGCTCGAGAACGTGCGGTGCGATCAGGATGCCCGCGACAGCCCCGAGAATGACGCCCAGAAACGCCATCGCCGACGCCACCGCGCCCTGCCGCCATCCGGAACCCGCTGCGAGCAACGCGATACCGACGACGACGATGTCGACCCAGGTCCCGCCCGTCATCGTTCCAACCCTGCGCCAACGGCAGCCAAGCTCGCCTCCAGATCGCGAATGTCGGATGTATCCCACTCGGTCTCCCAGCCCGAGACGGCCAGAAGACCCGCAAGAATACCGCCGGTGAAGCCCCAGACGAGCATCCCGTCCACGGCGAAAGCAGGGCCTTGATACCCGGCGGGGTGTCGGACCTGAAACCGATTGTCCGGGTCGAGCAGTTCACGCAACGGCACACGGACGACGCGTTCTGCCTCGTTCGTGTCGACGACTCCGACGCGGCTCGGCGTTCTCCAGTACGCGAGCACGGGAACGACGTCGAACCGCGACGGCGGCACGTAGATTCCGGGCATCGTCGCGAGCGGTTGCACACCGGACGGATCGAGTCCCGTCTCTTCCTGTGCTTCGCGCAATGCGGTGGCTATCGGAGACTCGTCGCCGGGATCGGTTGCACCACCGGGGAAGGCGACCTGGCCGCTGTGTTGCCGAAGCGTCGCAGCTCGTTGAGTCAACAGGACGTCGGCGTCCGCGGGCAGTCCCCCGCGAGCGGCCGGATCGGCGTCGAACGCTCCACCGAAGAGCACGAGGACAGAGGCGGGACGCGTCGGCTCGGGGCCGACGGCCTTACGTTGCAGCACGGGATTGATGCCGTCGGTGTCGGTGAGGCCGCGTTCTCCCCCGGCTGCGTCGACGACGGCTTTCAACCACTGCGGCGCGGTCACCGGGCGATTCCGAGATCGGTGCGAACGGCCTCGTCGATCTCGTCGACGCTTCGGAAAGGTTGTGGCAACACTCTGGCGACATTGCCATCCGCGTCGACGAGAATCGACACCGGTAGCACGCTCGGCGCGCCGACCGCGGCTGCTATACGGCCTGCACCGTCCTGTACACCCGGAAGGCGAACGCCGTAGTCGGCGAGCTTCGTCAACCCGTTGGCCTCGTTGCGATCCTGGTGCACGGTCAGCACGGTCAGCTCGTCCGCAACCGAGTCGGCGTACTCCTGCAGGTGCGGAAGTTCCTCCTTGCACGGTCCACACCAATACGCCCACAGGTTGATCAGAGCGGGCTTGCCCGCGAGCGCTGCACCCAGGTCGACGCGGCTGCCGTCGCCGATGCATTCGAGTTCGACACCGGCAAGCGGGCCGGACGAGACGGCCCCGGCAGGAGGCGTCGGGCATGCATCCAGGGCGGCTCGTTCCCGCAGTGGAGCAAGCGCCTGCGCAGTGTCGGCGTCGCGTCGTTCCTCGGAGATCGGGGCGCCCTGCCCCGGACCGGTCGTCGTGGTCGGTTCGTCGTTCCCCCGAGGCCAGATCGCGAACACGAGCGCGGCGACGACGACCAACGCCGCGAGGGACCACCGGCCGGCAGACGCGTTCATGACCCGCTTCCGGAAGCGGGCGTCACGCCTGACCCCGAGGGTCGTTCCGCAGGCTCCACTCCTGCCAATTCGAGAAGGTGGTCCGTCTCGGGTCCCTTCACCAACGCCGCCGCAGCCACCTTGTCGACGGGTCCCAGCCCGTAGGACGGGCAGTCCTTGGCCAGAACGCAGACTCCGCACGCGGGCTTGCGGGCGTGGCAGACGCGTCGGCCGTGGAAGATCACGCGGTGCGACAGATCCGTCCATTCCTTGCGCTCGATGAGCGCGCCGACTGCATGTTCGACCTTGACCGGGTCTTCTTCTTCGGTCCACTGCCACCGTCGGACGAGCCTGCCGAAATGCGTGTCGACGGTGATGCCGGGAACGTCGAAGGCATTACCGAGCACGACGTTGGCCGTCTTGCGACCGATACCGGGAAGCGTCACGAGGTCCTTCAGATTCCCGGGCACTTCGCCGTCGAACTTCTCCAGCAGCGCCGCGCCGAGACCGATCAACGAGTTCGCCTTGTTGCGGTAGAAGCCCGTCGTGCGGATGTACTCCTCCAGCTCGGTTCGGTCGGCTTCCGCGTAATCGCGGGCAGTGCGATATCTCACGAACAGAGCGGGCGTCACCAAGTTGACGCGTTTGTCGGTGCATTGCGCCGAGAGGATGGTCGCGACGGCGAGTTCGAGAGGAGTTGTGAAGTCGAGTTCGCAGTAGACGTGCGGAAAAGCCCGGGCCAGCTCGCGATTCATGCGGCGAGCGCGTCGCACGAGCCCCAGTCGGGTCTCCTCGCGTTTGCGCACGTCGGGGCCCGAGGCGGCAGTCGATTTCACTCCACAACTGTACGGACAAGAATCGGCAACGAATCTGCCCTGTGTTCTTATCGAGACCTTTCGGGTGTTTACTGCTCGGTATGCAAGGACTCGCCGTGGTGCTCTTTCCAGTGCTCCTGATGATGTTCGCGCTCGCCATGGAGCGTGTGGAGTTCAGGTTGAGCAAGCTGGGGGTTCACGAGCAGGAAGTCCAGGAGTTCCTCGATCAGGCCAGTTCGTCCGAGGTCGCGACGCTCGCGAACGAGGGCATGCCGCACGCGCTCGACCGTTTCAACAACCGCAAGCGCCGCGCGCCCGTCGTCGACGACGCCGAGGACCTGGCCGACCAACGCGCAAGCTGACCCCCGAAAACGCGTCGAACACCCTCGTTCGACGGTGAATTCTCGGTGAATGGTCCATTACGTGCGATTTCTTCACGACGTTTCGGTGGCGCCTGCCACTCACTTCCGATCTCGGCGACGTAGACTTCACCGAGATAAATGTCATGTTTGATTACGGACATGAGTCCGGGCGTCGTGAGAGGCGCGGACTCGTGTCGCGAGAAACGCCATCGTCGGCGCGGGTGACTGGGTCGGCGACATCCCAAAAGGAGCGCAAGTGGACGACGTCCTGGCACGGGCCGGCATCTTCCAAGGAGTCGAACCCTCCGCAGTAGCGGCGCTGACCAAGCAGCTGCAGCCGGTCGACTTCCCCCGAGGACATGTGGTCTTCAACGAGGGCGAGCCCGGTGACCGGCTGTACATCATCGTCTCCGGCAAGATCAAGCTCGGACGCCGCTCCCCGGACGGACGCGAAAACCTGCTGACGATCATGGGCCCGTCGGACATGTTCGGTGAGCTGTCGATCTTCGACCCCGGCCCCCGCACGTCGACCGCGACGACGGTCACCGAGGTGCGCGCGGTCAGCATGGATCGCGACGCACTCAAGGCGTGGATCGATCAGCGTCCCGAGATCGCCGAGCAGCTGCTGCGCGTGTTGGCCCGTCGCCTGCGTCGTACCAACAACAACCTCGCCGACCTGATCTTCACGGACGTTCCCGGACGCGTCGCCAAGGCTCTGCTGCAGCTCGCTCAGCGCTTCGGCACGCAGGAAGCCGGCTCGCTGCGCGTCACGCACGACTTGACGCAGGAAGAGATCGCCCAGCTCGTCGGCGCATCGCGCGAGACCGTCAACAAGGCTCTCGCCGACTTCGCGCACCGCGGATGGCTGCGCCTCGAAGGCAAGAGCGTGCTGATCTCGGATTCCGAGCGTCTCGCTCGTCGCGCGCGCTAGTTCTCCCGTAAGTAGGTCAGCTGCGCCTTCACCGACATGCGCGCAGCTGGCCACAGCTTCTTGTCGACGTCCGCGTAGACGTGCTTGACCACCTGCATCGGCTTGGCATCGTGACCGAGCTCGTCGAGCGCCGCCTTGATCTGATCGAGCCGTTCCAGCCGGTGCTTGCGGTAGAACCGCGCCACCTCGGCAGTGTTCGCAACCTCGGCGCCGTGCCCTGGTAGCGCGATCTTGCCGTCGCCCGCGGCTTCGAGACGGTCCAGCGACGACAGGTAGTCGGCGAGCGTGCCGTCCTTCGGGTCGAGCACCGTCGTGCCGCGACCGAGGATCGTGTCGCCGGTCAGGACCGCGTCGTCGAGGACGAAGCTGAGCGAATCCGCGGTGTGCCCGGGTGTCGCCAACACGGTGATGCGAACGCCCGCAGCGTCGATCACTTCCCCGTCGGTCAGCGTCGTGCTGCCGTGAACGTACTTCTCCGACAGCGCGCGAATCGGCGCACCCGTCATCTTGTGGAACTTCTTCAGTCCGCCCGTGTGGTCCTTGTGGCGGTGGGTCACCAACACGAGCACGACGTTGCCCGTCGACGCCACCGCGTCGAGATGGTCGGTGTCCTTCGGTCCCGGATCGACGACGACGCAGTCGCCGCTCCCCGGTGCACGAAGAATCCACGTGTTGGTGCCGTCGAGCGTCATCTTGCCTGGATTGTCGGCGAGCAGAACCGCCGCGGTGTCGGTTACCTGCCGGAGCTGACCGTAGGCCGGGTGCGCGAGAGTCATAGCCGTACTTTAGGAGTATGAGAATCGGACTGGTAGGTGCAGGCCCCTGGGCGCGGTCGACGCATGGTCCCGCGCTCGCCGCGCATCCGGGCGTCGAGTTCGCCGGAGTGTGGGCGCGACGTCCCGACGCGGCGGCGGCCGTCGGAGCGCCCGTGTACGACAGTTACGACGCGTTGCTCGCCGATGTCGACGCCGTCTCGTTCGCGGTGCCGCCGGAGGTGCAGGCACCGATGGCCGTCGCGGCAGCCGAGGCGGGCAAGCACATGCTGTTGGACAAGCCGATCGCCGCGACGCTCGACGAGGCGCGCCGGCTGGCCGACGCCGTCGGACACGCGTCGGTGCGGTCGATCGTGGCGCTGACGCGTCGGTTCGCGCCGGAGACGCGGGCGTTTCTCGCGGAGACCGACGGACGGACGTTCAGTGCCGGGTCGGGGACGTGGCTCTCGGGGGCCGTGCTGGGCGGCGAGTACTCGCTGTCCGAATGGCGCCATCGCGACGGAGCTCTGTTCGATGTGGGACCACACGTCTTCGATCTGCTGGATGTCGCGCTCGGTCCCATCGCCGGGGTCGCTCTGGCGCGACTCGATGCGGCGTCGGATACGTGGACCGTCGTGCTCGAGCACGACGGCGGCGCGATCAGCACCTCGTCGCTGTCGCTGCGGACGCCGGTGCAGCCGTCGCTGTTTCGCGTGGAACTGAGCGGCAGCGACGGTGTCGTGTCGTTGGCGGACAGGTCGACGCCCGCGACGGATTGCTTCGCGGTGCTGCTCGACGAGTTCCTGGAGTCGATCGAGTCCGGAATCGACCATCCCTGCTCGGTGCAGCGGGGTCTGCATTTGCAGAAGGTGCTCGCACACGTGAGCGCGAATACATAGAGGGCTATACATTCGCGCTCACGTGGGCCGAAGGCCCCTACACCTCGACGATCAGCTCGACCTCGACGGGCGCGTTCAGCGGCAGTTCCGCGACGCCCACCGCTGACCGGGCGTGCTTGCCCGCGTCGCCGAAGATCTCGCCGATGACGTTCGACGACCCGTTGACGACACCGGGCTGCCCGGTGAATCCAGGTGCCGACGCGACGAAGCCGACGACCTTGACGACCCGCTTGATCGCGTCGACCCCGACGAGGGCGTCGATGGCAGCCAGCGCGTTGAGGGCACAGACGCGGGCTGCCTCGGCGGCATCCTCGGCGGACACGTCGGTGCCGACCTTGCCCGTCGCGGTCAGTTCGCCTGCGACCATCGGTAGCTGTCCGGACGTGTAGACCAGCGAACCCGTCTGCACGGCCGGAATGTACGCAGCCAGAGGGGGTACGACGGACGGCAGCTCGATGCCGAGCTCGTCCAGGCGCGTCGACCAGTCAGCCATGCGTCAGACCTTCGGACGCTTGAAGTAGGCCACCAACGTGTCGCCCCCGTTGGGTCCGGACATGATGGTGACGAGTTCCCAGCCCTCGGCTCCGTAGTTGTCGAGGATCTGTTTGGTCGCGTGGATCAGGACCGGCGCGGTGAAGTATTCCCAGGTGATTCGTTCGCTCATGCGGGTGAGCCTAGTCGCATTGGCGCAGACCGCTGAGTGCACCTTACAGTCCACTCACCATGGCAAAACTGGACATCAAGGACGCGGCGTTCCACTTCCTGCGCGCGGTGAGCGGACCGACGGACATGTACGGCATCTACGTGTTCGACGCCGAGGACGCCGTCCCTCCCACGTTCGAGGCGATCGAAGCGCACGTCGTAGCGCGGCGACCGGTGGTGCCAGGCCTGAACATCGTGCTGCGTGAAGCGCCACTCGGCCTCGACTTCCCGTCGTGGGTTCCCAGTGCCGGCGACACCGCCGATCACCTGTCCGACCACGACCTCACGGGCACGTCGTGGCCCGAGTGCCAGACGCGCATCTCGTCCATTCTCGAGGTCGGTCTCGACGCGCGGGTCCGGGCCTGGCATCTGCACGTTCTCCGAGGCGTCCGCGATGTGCCGACGGTCGACGGCGCGGCGACGGTCGTCGTCCTGCAGGTCAGTCACGCGATGACCGACGGTCTCGGTCTCACCCGCATCGCGAGTGCACTGTTCGCACCTCCCGGGACACCCGACGACGTCGTCGGCGCAGCGCTACCCGGACACGCCCCTGTCCGACGGCCACGAGCACCGATACTGGCCGCGACCGCGTCGGTACTCGCGACGCCGATACGACTGGCCCGTTACGGACTTCACATTCGTTCGGCCCGAAAACGCTACGCAGCCAGTCGTTCTCAGCTGGCGCCGCCGGTACGGCCCGGACCGTCGACGCGGCTCACGGTCGATCCCACCGGCAGCCGTGCCGTCCACATCGTCCCGTTGCCCGCGTCGGCGCTGCGGGGACGCGGGGTTCCCGTCACGGCCGCGGCCCTGGCCGCCGTCGCGTCGGCGACCGAGAAGTACCTGCGCGCACACGGCGACGACATCCCCGACGTCCTCAACGCGAGTGTCCCGGTCTCCCTGGGTCCCGACATCGAATGGTCGTCGGCCAACCGGGCTCTGTCGTGCATGGTCGATCTGCACCTCGGTGAATCGGATCCGACCAAGCGGGCTCGACTGATCGCGGAATCGGTTGTCGCCGAACGCCGACGCGTCACGTCACCCGAACTGCTCGACATCGCTCGCGCGGAGGAACTTCTGCCTGCACCCGTCGTACTTGCCGCGCAGCGCCTTCGGCAACGTCGAAAGACCGTGCGTCCGACGACGTTCTGGACCCACACGAACGTCGTCAGCGTGGACCGCGGCCGCACTCGACCGATGCTCGAATTATGCGGCAGCCGTGTGACATTCACGTCGGGTACGCCGATGCTGGCCGAGAACCGCCCACTGGTGCACGGTTTCTTCGGTGGCGGCGACATCATCACCGTCGTCGTGCTCGCGTGCCCCGATGTCGTTCCCGACCACGAGAAGTACGTCGAATCGTTGATCGATTCGATCCGCGAACTGTGAGAGGGTGCCACACGTGAGTCGCCTCGACATCATCGACGCCGCATTCCACTACTCCGGTGATGCGTCGCGCGACCAATACGTCCTGCTCGCGTTCGCTCCGGCCGGGCCGACGCCCACGTTTCGTCAGATCTGCGATTTCGTCGAAGCCCGAGCGCAGCGCATTCCCGAACTGGCGCAACGCATCGTCGAAGTGCCGGGCAATCTCGATTTCCCGCGCTGGGTGTTCGACGACGCGCCGGCGCAGTCGCACGTTCACGAAATCTCGGACGCGCCGACGTGGCCGGAGTTCCGACGAGTCGTCGACCGCCTTCTCACCGACCCGGTCGACGCGACACGCGCGGCATGGCATATCCACGTCGCCCGCGAGGTGTCCGGGGTTCCGCAGACCCCCGGCAATGCCGTGGTCGTCGTGTTCCAGGTCAGTCACGCGTTGACGGACGGCCGAGGTGCGTCACGGCTCGCGCGGCTGTTGTTCGCGCCGAAGCCGACCGAGACGTCCGCAGGACACGAACCCGCTCGGACGTCGGCGTCGCTTCTTCCCATCGCGATCGCCTCGGCGCTTGCTCTGCCGTTTCGGACGGCGACTGCCCGCGTCGCGGCATGGCGAGCACGTCGCGACTACGAGCGCGTGCACGGTTCGCAACCAGCACAACGCGATTCACCGCGCCCCGCGATAGCGAGCAATGCCGACCCGACTCCCGCACGCGTATCGCACGTACACGTATGTCCGCCGGATCTTTTCGCGAAGAAGTCCGTGTCGGTGACGACGCTCGGGCTGGCCGCGGTGAGCCTGGCCACGGAACGGTACCTTGCCGAAATAGGCGACGGGGCGCCCGAGAGCTTGAATTCACTTGTGCCGATGGCCGTTCCCGAGGATGCACGGTGGACCGCCGTCAACCGCATCGTCAACGGAACCGTCGATCTGCACGTGAGCATCCCCGATCTGCGGAAGCGTGCACGCGCGATCCGCGAGTCGCTGTCGCGCGCCCGCGCCGAGATCGCAGACCCCGCTCTGCTGCGGTGGATCACCGCGGAGAACCGGATCCCCGCGCCGATTTTTCTGGCGATGAGGAAGCTGAACGCCCGACGCATACCGCCGAACCATCGCGTTCCCGAATCGGTGCTGACGAACGTCACCGTGGTCAGCGTCGACCGAGGCGATGCAAATCTCGAGCTGTGCGGTCGACCGGCCACCTTCACGGCCGGGTTTCCGATGCTCGGGCCTGCTCGGTCGCTCACCCACGGTTTCTACGGCCTCGGCGACGCGGTCTCGGTATGCGTCGTCGCGTGCCCCGACACGTTCCCGGACCACGAGCGCTACGCCGAGATCCTGGCCGACGCCGTCGCCGATGTTGCCGACGCAACGAGCTGAAGTGCGTTTCTGACGAGGCAGTTCGCGATTCCTCTATATGGTCGTGGTGTGGCTACATCGAGTTTCGACGGCTGGCCGGACAAGGCTGCCGCCGCGCGACTTCATTTCGTCTCGGGCAAGGGCGGCACCGGGAAGTCGACGGTCGCTGCCGCGCTGGCGTTGGCGCTCGCCGCCGACGGGCGGCGCGTCCTGCTGGTCGAGGTCGAAGGACGCCAGGGCATAGCCCAGCTGTTCGACGTTCCGCCGCTGCCGCCGACGGAGACGCGCGTGGCGTCGGCCGAGGGCGGAGGCGAGGTCTACGCGCTCGCCATCGACATCGAGACGGCGTTCCTCGAATACCTGGACATGTTCTACAACCTCGGCTTCGCCGGCCGCGCGATGCGGAAGATCGGCGCTATCGAGTTCGCGACGACCATCGCCCCCGGCCTGCGCGACGTGCTGTTGACCGGCAAGGTCAAGGAGTGCGTCATCCGCACGGACAAGGCGGGCCGGCGGGTCTACGACGAGGTCGTCGTCGACTCCCCGCCGACGGGTCGGATCGGGAATTTCCTCGACGTCACCAAAGCGATGGCAGACCTTGCGAAGGGCGGTCCGGTGCGCTCGCAGAGCGAAGGCGTCGTGCGGCTGCTGCACTCGGCCGACACCGTCGTGCACCTCGTCACGCTGCTCGAGGCGCTGCCGGTGCAGGAGACAGCCGACGCAGTGCGCGAGCTCGAAGCCGCCGACCTGCGCCTGGGCACCGTCGTCGTCAATCGCACCGAGCCTGCCTATCTCCCGGCGGACGCGCTGTCCGACGCGGCACACGGAACCGTCGACGCGGCAGCCATTCGGACCGGGCTGGAGAAGACCGGGATTTCGCTGTCCGACGACGACTTCGCGGGCCTGCTGACCGAAACCATCGAACATGCGTCGACGTTGTCCGCGCAGGTCGAGAGCGCCGCCCAGCTCGACGAGTTGGATACGGCACGCCTGCACCTTCCCATGCTCGCCGACGGCGTCGACCTCGGTGGGTTGTACGAACTGGCGGCGGAACTCAGAGAGCAGGGTGTCAAGTGACCGTTCCAAGTAAAACGGCAGTCCTCGACATCGACAGGATTCTGCGCGACGCGTCGTCGCGCATCGTCGTGGTGTGCGGGGCAGGCGGCGTCGGCAAGACGACGACGGCCGCATCGATGGCGTTGCGGGCTGCCGAGGAAGGACGCAAGGTCGTCGTGCTGACGATCGATCCGGCGCGGCGTCTCGCGCAGGCACTCGGGGTCGGTGAGCTCGACAATTCACCCCAGCCGGTGAAGCTGCCCGCCGGGGCGAAGGGCGAGCTGCACGCGATGATGCTGAACATGCGTCGCACGTTCGACGAGATGGTCATCGAGCATTCGACGCCCGAGAAGGCCGAGCAGGTGCTGGCCAACCCGTTCTATCAGACGGTTGCGTCGTCGTTCTCCGGCACGCAGGAGTACATGGCGATGGAGAAGTTGGGCCAGCTCGCCGCGGATCGGACGTGGGATCTGATCGTCGTGGACACGCCGCCGTCGCGTAACGCGCTCGACTTCCTGGACGCCCCGCAACGTCTCGGATCATTCCTCGACGGCCGGTTCATCCGGTTGCTGATGGCCCCCGGCCGCGGCCTGACACGCATGGTGACGGGCGCGATGAGCCTGGCACTACGCGGAGTGTCGACGGTGATCGGCAGCCAGATGCTGACGGACGCGTCGGCGTTCGTGCAGTCGCTGGATTCGATGTTCGGCGGCTTCCGGGAACGTGCGACGCGCACCTACCAGCTCCTGCGGGCACCCGGCACCAGTTTCATCGTGGTCGCGGCGGCGGAGCCCGACGCGCTGCGTGAGGCGGCGTTCTTCGTGGACAGGCTCAGCGGTGAGGGGATGCCGCTGGCGGGCCTCGTGCTCAATCGGACCCACCCGACGCTGTCGGCGTTGCCGGCCGATCACGCGGTCACGGCCGCGGACCAGTTGACGGACGTCGACGACGACGCAGCGGCGTTGACCGCAGCAGTTCTACGAATCCACGCTGCCCGTTCGGTGACCGCGACTCGCGAACTGCGTCTGCTCCGACGGTTCACGTCGGCGCATCCGCGAGTTCCGATCGTCGGCGTGCCGTCGTTACCGTTCGAGGTGTCGGATCTGCACGCCCTGCGTGCGGTGGCCGATCAGCTGACGCAGTCGGCCTGACCGCCGTCAGATCGCAGCTTGCTGCTGGCGCTGCGACTCGAAGAAGTCCGCCCATGATTCGACTTCGGGGTGCTGCTTGAGCAGTGCACGCCGTTGCCGTTCTGTCATCCCACCCCAGACGCCGAATTCCACCCTGTTGTCCAGTGCGTCGGCTCCGCACTGCATCAGTACAGGACAGTGCCTGCAGATCGTTGCGGCCTTACGCTGTGCCGCCCCCCTGACGAAAAGCTGGTCAGGATCCGTGCCCGAGCATCTGGCCTGGGACACCCAGGCAATTCGAGCTTCTGCTTCTTCGACATCGAGCCGCGCCGGTGCTGCTGTCGTGTGCATTTGCGGATACCCCTTTGCAATTCGAACGCCCTCGTTGGACATTCCACAAGCCCCGTACCGACGACTGCTTCACCGCTCGAAGCACACCGACTTAGGAGCTGCCCCACATTCATATGCAAGTGTTATGTGAATCACACCGTGCTCACAATTTAGGTAAAGACAGCGTCGAACGCAAGATGACAACGGCACTTTTCTGGTACGCGCGTCCCGACCAGGGCTTACTCGCATAGCTCTCCGACGGCACCTGGGACAGGGGGCGCGACACACGTACTCTGTCAGTCGTGTCAGTTGGAAAAACCGTGGCGAAGCTCGCCGGATGTTCCGCACTTGCAGGTGCTCTGTTGGCCGGCGTCATGTTCCCGTTGGCGGGAGGGTTCGGCTACGCGTCCAATCGTGCGGCCGACACCGTCGACAACGTGTCCGCCGAACTGGTCGAGGGTGCTGTTCCCGCGGTGTCGACGATGGTCGACGCCGCAGGCAATCCCATCGCCTGGTTGTACGAGCAGCGGCGATTCGAGGTGCCGAGCGACAAGATCTCCAACGAGATGAAGCTCGCCATCGTCTCCATCGAGGACAAGCGCTTCGCCGAGCACCAGGGCGTGGACTGGCAGGGCACGCTGCGCGCGTTCTTGACCAACACGACGAGCGGCCAGGTCGAGCAGGGCGCGTCGACGCTCGATCAGCAGTACGTGAAGAACTACCAGCTGCTGGTCGTCGCGAAGACCGACGCCGAGCGCCGCGCGGCGATCGAGACGACGCCTGCCCGCAAGATCCGTGAGATCCGGATGGCGCTGACGCTCGACAAGGAACTGACCAAGGACGAGATCCTGACGCGGTACCTGAACCTCGTGCCGTTCGGCAACGCGTCGTTCGGCATCCAGGACGCCGCACAGACGTACTTCGGTGTCGACGCGAGCCAGCTCGACGCCAAGCAGTCCGCGATGCTCGCCGGCATGGTGCAGTCCAGCTCCGCGCTGAATCCGTACACCAACGAGCAGGGCGTCACCGAACGACGAAACATCGTTCTGGACACGATGATCCAGAACATCCCGGACCGGGCCGACGAGTTCCGCGCCGCCAAGTCCGAGCCTCTCGGCGTCCTCCCGACGCCCAACTCGCTACCCCGGGGCTGCATCGCAGCGGGTGACCGCGGATTCTTCTGCGATTACGCACTGCAGTACCTGGCCAACGCAGGTATCAGTCGCGAGCAGATCGACAAGGGCGGATACCTCATCCGTACGACGCTCGATCCGGAGGTCCAGAACTCGACCAAAGCCGCGTTGGTGTCCAACACGAGCCCGACGGTCGACGACGTCGCGACGGTCATGAACGTCGTCGCACCGGGTCAGGATTCTCATCGCATCCTCGCGATGGGCAGTAGCCGCACGTACGGCCTCGACGCCGACGCGGACGAGACCGTGCAGGCTCAGCCGTACTCTCTCGTCGGTCACGGCGCGGGATCGATCTTCAAGGTGTTCACGACGGCAGCGGCGATGGAACGCGGCCTGGGAACGAGCGCGGTGTTGCAGGTGCCGAGACGGGCCGAGGTCAAGGGAATGGGTGACGGAGGTGCCCGCGGCTGCCCGGCTGCCACGTACTGCGTCGAGAACGCGGGTAACTACCCGGCTCAGCTGTCCGTGACCGACGCGTTGGCGCAGTCGCCGAACACCGCGTTCGTGAAGCTGATCGAGTCCGTCGGCGTCACACCGACGGTCGATATGGCGGTGCGTCTCGGGCTGCGGTCGTACGCCGACCCCAACACGTCCGGGTTCGGCGAGCAGAGCATGGCCGACATGCAGAAGTCGCAGAACCTCGGTTCGTTCACCCTCGGACCGACGTGGGTCAATCCGCTCGAGCTCTCGAACGTGGCCGCGACGCTCGCGTCCGGGGGCAAGTGGTGCCCGCCCACGCCGATCGACTCCGTGTTCGACCGTGAGGGCAAGCAGGTTCCGGTGACGCAGCAGGCCTGCGAGCAGGTCGTCGAGCCGGGTCTGGCCAACACGCTCGCGAACGCGATGAGCAAGGACGATCAGCCGGGTGGAACGTCGGCGTCGGCTGCAGGTTCGGTCGGTTGGACGCTTCCGATGGCAGGCAAGACCGGTACCACCGAGTCGCACATGTCGTCCGGATTCCTCGGGTTCACCAACCGTTACGCCGCTGCTGTGCTCACCTACGGTGACTCGCCGACGCCCGGAGAGATCTGCTCGTTCCCGCTGCGCCCGTGCGGCGACGGTAACCTGTTCGGCGGTAACGAGCCGGCCCGCACCTGGTACAACGCGATGAGTCCGGTGGCGACGAAGTTCGGTCCGGTGGAACTGCCGCCGGTGGATCAGAAGTACGTGCGAGGCTCGGCCAACGGACAGGTTCCCGACGTCACGGGTCAGTCGCAGAGTTCGGCGACGTCGACGCTGCAGGGCGCAGGCTTCCAGGTGTCGGTCGCGACCAGTGAGAGCTCGGCCTCCCGCGGGACGGTGACGTCGCAGTCACCGTCGGGTTCGGCCATTCCCGGATCGACCATCACGATCTACGTCAGCGACGGGTCGGTGCGTCAGGCTCCTGCCGCGCCCGCGGTCCCGTCCTTGCCGAACATCGAGATCCCGACCATTCCGCCGAACATTCAGATCCCGGCGATACCGGGGCTCACCGCTCCGCGCTGACGTGCGTGGGAATGTGTAGCGGGCTATACATTCCCACGCACGTGCGCGGCTCGCTAGAGCCGATCCTTGACCGCTTTCGAGATGCGCGAGCCGTCGGCCTTGCCTGCGGCGAGCGCCGTGGCCGCCTTCATGACCTGACCCATCTGCTTCATCGCCGGACGCTCACCGATCTCCTCGGCGATCTGAGCGATCGCGGTGTCCGCGACGTCGGCGAGCTCGGCGTCGGTCAGCGGCGTCGGTAGGTATTCGTCGATGATCTGCGCCTCGGCGCGCTCGTTGGCCGCGAGCTCTCCGCGACCGTTCTCGGTGTAGATCTCGGCGGATTCGCCGCGCTTCTTCGACTCCTTCGCGAGCACCTTGAGCACCTGCTCGTCGGTCAGCTCGGTGGCTTCCTTGCCCGAGACTTCCTCGGTCTGAATCGCGGAGAGAAGCATCCGGATCGTTGCGGTGCGGAGTTTGTCCTTCGCCTTCATGGAGGCGGTGAGATCGGATCGGAGCTGGGACTTGAGTTCGGACATGTCACAGAACGCTACGCGGGCTCTCCCCGACACCGCACGTCGATTCCCAGGCCTGACGTATCGTTGGCTGTGTGTTCGTGAACAACAGTGCTACCAACTCCAGCATTCTCGATGCCGCAGCACGTGCTCGTCGGAGCGCGGCCGAGGCACCCGTCCGGAGCGCAGCCCTCGCGACCGCGGGAGCCGCAGCACTCGGGATCGGGTATGCAACGCTCATCGAACGCAACGCATTCACGCTGCGCGAGACGTCGATGGCCGTCCTCGAACCAGGATCCTCTCCGCTGCGCGTGCTGCACATCAGCGACCTGCACATGATGCCGGGCCAGCGCATGAAACAGAACTGGCTGCGCGAATTGGACCGGCTCGAGCCGGATCTCGTCGTCAACACCGGCGACAATCTGTCGCACATGCGGTCGGTGCCTGCCGTCGTTCAAGCCCTCGGCCCGCTTCTCGCGCGTCCCGGCCTGTTCGTGTTCGGTAGCAACGACTACTTCGCGCCGAAGCCGAAGAACCCGCTGCTGTACTTCAAGAAGGAACACAAGCGCGTGCTGGGCGAGTCGCTGCCGTGGCGCGACCTGCGTGCCGCGTTCACCGAGCGCGGATGGCACGACGTGACGCACGTCCGTCGGGAGCTCGAGGTGGCCGGTGTCCGGATCGCGTCGGCGGGCGTCGACGATCCGCATCTGAAGCGCGACCGCTACGACACCATCGCCGGTCAGCCCAACCCGCTGGCCGATCTGCGCCTGGGCATCACGCACTCCCCCGAGCCGCGTGTCCTCGACCGTTTCGCCGAGGACGGCTACGACCTGGTTCTCGCGGGCCACACACACGGCGGTCAGCTGTGCCTGCCGTTCTACGGCGCGCTCGTCACCAACTGCCAGCTCGACCGCTCACGGGTCAAGGGTCCGTCGAAGTGGGGCGCACACACCCAGCTGCACGTCTCGGCCGGCATCGGCACGTCCCCGTGGGCTCCCGCGCGGTTCTGCTGCAGGCCCGAAGCGACGCTGTTGACGCTCACTCCGGCCCCGAGAAAGGGCGGAAAAACCGGGTCCGACGAGGGCGTTTCGCGTTCCGAGGCAGTCGTACGCTAGACTTCTGCACGCGGTACACGGGGTGTGGCGCAGCTTGGTAGCGCGCTTCGTTCGGGACGAAGAGGTCGTGGGTTCGAATCCCGCCACCCCGACAGCGAAACCCCCGGCTCTCACCGAGAGCCGGGGGTTTTCTGCTTCTCGGGGAAAAGCCGTCAGAGCCCCCTGTCGATGAGGTCGAGAATCTCGTCGCTCGTCGCGGCGTGGATTCGGTCGACGGTCGCGTCCGGAGTCGGACCGAGGTCGGCGAGCAGAGCCGAGAGCCGTTCCGCGATCTGCGCCCGAGAGTCGTCGCTCACCTCGGAGACTGCGGCGCGGAGGCGTTCGACGTCGGCGAGCGCGGCCGTCACGGGATCGGGCATCAGTTCGCTTCGGAGGAAGTCGGCGACGGCGCGTGAGCTGGGATGGTCGAACACCACTGTGGGAGGCAGCCTGAGGCCTGTCGTCGCGCCGAGTTGGTTGCGCAGCGCGACCGCGGCGAGCGAATCGAATCCGAGTTCCTTGAACGCCTGGTCCGGGTCAACCGAGTCCGCTGTCTCGTACCCGAGGACGGTCGCGGCGGCGGCGCGGACGAGATCGAGCATCAAATGCCGTTGTTCCGGGACGGTCCGCTCGGCCAGCGTCTCCGCCCACGCGTCGGGCCCGCTGCCGTGGACGTCCGACGCCACCTGCGGTGCGCGCGCCTGGCGCACGAGGCCGCGGAACAGCGGTGGAACCTCGGACACGGACCGGTCGAGACGCACCGCGGCCACAACCGGTTCGCCCGACGCCACCGCGCTGTCGAACAGCGCGAGCCCCTCGGATTCTCGCAGCGCGATCATCCCGGTTCGCGACGCCCTGGCGCGGTCGATGGGACCGAGCTCGGCCGTCATCGCACTCGGTGGCTCCCACATGCCCCATTGGATCGACGTCGCAGGCAGGCCTTCCCGGTGCCGACGCAGGGCGAGCGCGTCGAGAAACATGTTGGCGGCGGCATAGTTTCCCTGACCGGGAGCGCCGAGAACGCCTGCGAGCGAGGAGAACAGCACGAAGGCCTGCAGGTCCATGCCCTCGGTGAGCCGGTGCAGATTCCACGCTGCGTCAGCTTTCGGCCGCAGCACGGCGTCGAGCTTCTCCGCGGTCAGGGAGGACAGGGTCGCGTCGTCGACGACGCCGGCTGCATGGACGACGGCCGTCAGCGGATGGTCGGCACGGACTGCATCGAGCAGCGCCGCTGCGGCCTCGTAGTCCGCGACGTCGCACGCGAGGATGTCGACATTGGCACCCGCGGACGTCAGTTCGCGGCGCAGGTCCTCGGCATTGTCGGCTTTCGGCCCGCGCCTGCTGGTCAGGATCAGATGCCGGACGCCGTGTTGCTCCACGAGGTGGCGGGCGACGAGCGTTCCCAAAGTACCTGTCCCACCGGTGATCAGAACGGTGCCGTCTCGATCCAACACGGTGTCCGATGACTGTTCCTCGGCATCCAGACGCCGCACCCGAGGTGCGAACAATGCGCCTTCTCGCACGGCCACCTGGGGCTCCCCGGTCGCGACGGCGACGTCGACCACCGCATCCAGGTCGGAGGGGTCGTCGACGTCGAGCAGTACAGTGCGGCCGGGGTTTTCGTTCTGCGCTGACCCGACGAGACCCCATACCGCGGCCGCGGCGGGATCCACCCGGTCGTCGGGTCCCACGGCCATGGCGCCACGAGTGACGACGACCAGAGGCCCATCCGTATTCGTCGTGTCGTCCTGGAGTTCCGTCAGCACGCGCGCGCACTGTGTGTGCGCGGATTCCACGTCGGCAGTGCTCGCGATCATCAGACGCCGCGAAGAGCGTTCGTGCACAACTACAGTCGACTCCACCGGGATCCACACCGTGTGATGCAGCCGCCGCGCAGAGCCGACGCGACCGTCCTCGGGTGCGACGCGGACAGCGTCGACGGTGAGGACCGGCTCTCCGTCGTCGGCGTGCAGACGGAGTCCTTCGGCGGTGCGCGAGACGGTCACGGTACTGGCGCCTGTCTTACCGAGAGCAATTCCGGTCAGCCCCGTCGGCGACTCACCGACCGCATCGAGCGCGCCCTGCAGAAGCAACGGATGAACGCCGTAACCGTCTGCGTCGATCCCGTCGTCGAGCGTCACGGCGAACGCGTCCGCCGAGTCGGTGTCGCCCTGAACCACGTTCACGACATCCACGAGAGTGCTTGTCGCGTGCACGGTCTCGGCCGTCGACAGCGTGACCGTGCGGGAACCGTCGTCGTCCGCGGGCATGACGACGACGCGGATGCTCACGGTTCCGGAAGCCGGAAACTCGACAGGCTCGTGAAGGGCGAGTGTGCGAATACTGTCGAATCCGACGGTTCCCGCTGCATGCAGCATCAGCTCGACGATCGCCGCGGGCAGAAGGGTACGGTCGTCGACGAGCCACGGATCTCGTTGCAGCGACAGCTGTCCGGTGAACACCACCGTGCCGTCGTCCAGTTCGAGCTGGGTTCCGAGCAGCGGGTGGCCTGCGTCGTTCAGGCCCAGATCGGCGGGTTCACCGGCGAACCCGCGCGCCGGGGCCGGCCAGAACGATCGCCGCTGAAACGCGTACGTGGGCAATGCGACTCGGGTGCACCCCGGGAGCACGGCGTCCCAGTCGATCGACGCACCCCACACGAAGGACGACGCCAACGCCCGCATCACGTCGTGTGGTTCGTCGTCCGTAGGCAGGGTTGCGATCGCGTTCGGCACGACCTCTGCCGCGAGGGCTGTCAGCACCGATCCCGGCCCGACCTCGATCACCGTCGTGACGCCGAGTTCGTCCAGAGCACGCATGCCGTCGTGGAAGCGAACGGGTTCTCGGACGTGCCGCGCCCAGTAGTTCGGTCCCGCGACATCCCCGACTCGGCCGGTCACGTTGGACACCAACGGAATCGACGGCATGCGCAGGGAAAGTCCGGCCGCCGTCCGGCCGAAGTCGTCCAGGACCGGATCCATCAGCGAAGAATGAAACGCGCGTTCGACGCGTAAGCGCGTGACAGTGATGTCCTTTTCTTTCAATTCGTCTGCCACCGAATCGATCTCGCGCACCGGGCCTGCCAGCACGATCGACTGGACCCCGTTGATCCCCGCGACGTCGACGCGGCCGTCCACGATCGCGTCGAGGTCCTCGGCCCGCGCCCGCACGGCGATCATCGCACCCGGCTCGGTCGACTGCATCGCCTTGCCTCGGGCGGTGACCAGCGCGGCCGCGTCGGGCAGGTCGAGCACACCGCTCGCACAGGCCGCCGTGATCTCACCGATCGAATGACCGATCAGACAGTCCGGCGCGAGTCCCCACGATCGCAGCAGCGCATACACCGCGGATTCGACGGCGAACAAAGCAGGTTGGGTGAATTCGGTCCGGTCCAACAGGCCCGCGTCCGATCCCCACATGACCTCCCGCACCGGCATGTCGAGATGCTCGTCGAGTGCGTCGCAGACGTCGTCCAGCGCGGCTGCGAACACCGGAAACGTCTCGTACAACCGCGCGCCCATGCCGAGTCGTTGCGCGCCCTGGCCGGTGAACATCATCGCCGACTTGCCACGTATCCGACTGCCCTCCAGCACATTCGACGCGGCGGTGCCCGCGGCGACGCTCGCGAGACCCGAGCGCAGGTCCGCGAGGTCGTCACCGACGATCGCCGCCCGATGGGCGAACGCAGGTCGCCCGGTGGCGAGCGTGTACGCGATGTCTGCAGGCGACGGAGAATCCTCGGTCTCGAGGAACTGCATCAGAGTGGCCGCCTGGGCTCGCATCGCGTCGACCGTCTTCCCGGACAGAACCCACACGAGCGGAGTCGCCGTCGACGTCTCGACACGCGAGAAGAGCGGTGGCTGTTCGAGAATCATGTGCGCGTTCGTGCCGCTGATACCGAACGACGACACTCCCGCGCGCCGCGGCCTGCCGTTCGACGGCCAGGGCACCTCTTCACCGAGCAACCGCACGTCTCCGGCGGTCCAGTCGACGACGCGAGTCGGTGTGTCACCGTACAGACTCGGCGGTAGCGTGCCGTGACGCATCGCCATCACCATCTTGATCACTCCGGCGATGCCGGCCGCCGCCTGGGTGTGTCCGATGTTCGACTTGATCGAACCGAGCCACAACGGGTCGTCGCGTCGGTCCTGGCCGTACGTAGCGATCAGCGCCTGCGCCTCGATCGGGTCGCCGAGTGTCGTTCCGGTTCCGTGCGCTTCGACCGCGTCGATATCAGCGGGTGTGAGCCGCGCATCGGCCAGTGCCTGTCGGATGACGCGTTCCTGCGACGGCCCGTTCGGCGCCGTCAACCCGTTCGATGCCCCGTCCTGGTTGACTGCCGATCCCCGGACGACAGCAAGCACCGGATGGCCGTTGCGACGGGCGTCGTCGAGACGCTCGAGCACCACCATTGCCGAGCCCTCGCTCAGCCCGGTCCCATCTGCTCTGTCGGAGAACGGTTTACAGTGCCCGTCCGCGGCGAGACCACGTTGCCTGCTGAACTCGACGAGCACACCCGGCGTCGCCATCACGGTCGCGCCGCCCGCGAGCGCGAGAGAGCATTCACCGTCGCGCAAAGCCCGTGACGCCAGGTGCATCGCGACGAGCGACGACGAACAGGCGGTGTCGACGGTGACCGCCGGTCCGGTGAAACCGAGTGTGTACGAGATTCGACCGGACGCCACGCTGTTACTGGTGCCGGTCATCAGATAACCCTCGGCATCGACGTTGCGCTGGCTCATCAGGTGAAAGCCGTAGTCGCTGCCCATCATTCCGACGAACACGCCGGTATCCTCGAGACCGGGAGCATCCGGCGGGATGCCTGCACTCTCCAGCGCTTCCCACGCTCGTTCGAGCAGTTGACGGTGCTGCGGGTCCATCGCGACGGCCTCGCGCGGACTGATCCCGAAGAAGGCGGCGTCGAATTCGTCTGCGTCGTACAGGAACCCGCCCTCCTTCATGTACGTCGTGCCCGGCTTCGCCGGATCGGGGTCGTAGACGTCGTCGAGAATCCACCCTCGGTTGTCCGGGTACGGGCCGGCGACGTTCCGCCCGTCGCGGACGAGCCTCCATAGATCCTCAGGCTCGGCCACCCCTCCCGGGTAGCGACATGCCATACCGACGATCGCGATCGGGATGTCGTCCCGTCGCGAACGTGTCTCCTGCGGAACGCTTGTGGAGATGCCGAGCACCTGTGCCTCGAGCTCGCGGGCGAGCGCGTCGGCGGTCGGGTGGTCGAACACCACCGTCGCGGCGAGCGTGACGCCGGTGGCCGACGCCAGGTCGTTGCGTAGCTGCACGGCCGTCAGCGAGTCGAACCCGAGGTTCTTGAACGCGCGTTCGGGGTCGATGTCCTCTTTGCCCTCGTGCCCCAGCACTGCGGCTACGTGCGTCGTGACGAGGTCGAGCACCCGTAGATGACGGGCGTCGGCATCGAGCGAGGCGAGCTCCTCGGCCAATCCGGTCGGAGACTCGGTCGCCGCGGTGCGACGGCGCAGTCCGAGTATTCGGCGCAGGATCGGCGGCGCAGCGCCCGACGCGGCGGTGCGCTTGGACAGGCGCAGCGGGGCGATCAGCGGGCGGTCCACCGCGAGTGCGGCGTCGAACAGCGCGAGCCCGGACGCCTGGTCGATGGTGTCCATACCCACGCGGTGCAGACGGCTCAGATCCGTCTCGCTCAGATGCGACGTCATCGCGCTCGGTGTGTCCCACAGTCCCCACGCCATCGCGACGGCAGGCAGACCACGGGCTCGGCGATGCTGGGCAAGGCCGTCGAGGAACACGTTGGCTGCCGCATAGTTCGCTTGTCCTGCTGCGCCGAGAATGCCTGCGGCAGAGGAGAACAGCACGAACGCCTGCAGATCCCTGTCCTTCGTCAGATCGTGTAGATTCCACGCGCCGTCGACCTTGGGACGCATCACGCGGTCGAGCTGCTCGCCGGTCAGGGCCTGGGCGGTGGCGTCGTCGAGCACGCCCGCCGCATGGATCACCCCGACCAGGTCGTCGATGCCGTCGAGCATCGCGGCGACGGCATCTCGATCGGCGACATCACAGGCGACGACGCGTACCTCGGCGTCGGGGATGTCCGGTGCGAGACGGTGCTCGTGCCGACCGACCAGCACCAGCTTCCCGACTCCGTACTTCTCGACGAGATGCCGGGCGACGAGGGAGCCGATCGTTCCCGTTCCGCCGGTGATCAACACCGTTCCGTCCGGCCCGAAGGCAGTGGGTACGGCGTCGTCGACGACGGACTGCGACGCCAGCATCGGGGCCAGCAGGACGCCGCCGCGCATTGCGAGCTGACTTTCGTTGCAGGACAACGCTGCCGACAGGACCGATTCGTCCGGATCGCCGTCCAGGTCCACCATCGTGATCCGATCGGGATGCTCGTGCTGCACCGCACTGATCAGCCCCCAGACAGGCGCCATCGCCACGTCGTCGATCGAGTCGGTGTCCCGGGCGCACACCGCCTGCAGTGTTGTGATCAGAAGTTCGGTCCCGGCCAGTCCGTCGTCGCGGAGCCACTCCTGTACCGCCGACAGTGCGGCGTGGACGCTGTCGTGCGCCCTGGTGGGTGTGTCGTCACCGTCGACCGCGCGCAGATCCAGTCGAAGAACACGGCCGCCTGCATCTCCCCCGGCCAACGCGTCGAACAGATCGATGGACTGTCGCACAGCCGCATTCGTCATCCCGACCGGTAGCCACTCCACGCGGTAAAGGCTGCCCGTCGTGCCGAGCGTCGGTGCGGTGTCGGTGATGGGTCGTAGCGTCAGGCTGCCGACGGTCAGAACCGGTTGCCCTGTGACGTCGTACACCGCCACCCGGTACCGTTCCGGCCCGATCGGCATGACGTGAACCCTGGCCGCGGTGGCACCCTCGGCGTGCAACCGCACGTCGTTCCACGCGAACGGCAATCGGACACCGGGGGCGGGGGCGGGAGTGGAGCCTGCAGGAACGACCTGGGGAGGAGTGGTGCCTGTCGTCGCCTCGGCTAGCGCGATGACGTGCAGCGTAGCGTCGAGCAGTGCAGGGTGAATTCCGTACCCGGCGACCGCGTCGGCGGCGTCGTCCGCGTTCAGCACCACATCCCCGAACAACTCGTCGCCGCGTCGCCACGCACGACGCAGCCCTCGGAACAGCGGGCCGTACTCGTAGCCTGTCGTGTCGAGGGCGTCGTACATGCCGTCGATGTCGACCGGGTCGGCGTCGGGTGGCCAGGGCTGTTCGTTCCCGTCGTAGAACGTCGTTCCAGCGCTCATCGTTCCGGTCGCATGCATCGTCCACGGATGGTCCGACGACGCGGTGACGGGTCGTGAATGCACCGCAACGGTCGACGACCCGCTACCCAAGTCACCCTGCACGGATACCTGCACCGCGACCTCGCCGTCGGCCGGGACGACGAGGGGCACCGCGACGACCAGGTCGTCGATCCGGTCGCACCCGACGCGTTGGCCCACATGCAACGCCAGTTCGACGAACGCCGTGCCGGGAAGCAGAAGTGTGCCGTTCACGCCATGGTCCGCGAGCCACGGAAGTCGGTGCGACGACAGCACTCCGGTCGCGACGACGCCACTCCCGTCACCGAGAACCATCGAGGCAGCCAGCATCGGATGCCCACCCGGATCCACACCGGCCGACGTCACGTCCCCGTCGGGCACGACGGCATCGAGCCAGAAGCGGCGGTGCTGAAACGCGTAGGTGGGGAGATCGATCCATTCGTGCGTCCCGCGACGCGCCCAGTCGATCTTGTCGAAATCGATGTCGATGCCGTTCACATGCGCTTCGGCGAGTGCGGATGTGAACCGACGCAGACCTGCGCGGTCGCGTCGCAGTGTGCCGATCGCTTTACCGGAGACACCTGCCGAGTCCAGGGTTTCCTGCAGCGCCGCGGTCAGGATCGGGTGCGGCGCGACTTCGACGAACTGGCGGTACCCCTGTGCTGCAAGGGTTCTCACCGCATCGTCGAATCGGACGGTGTGGCGGAGGTTGCGATACCAGTACTGCCCGCCCAACTCGGCGCCGTCGACGACCCCGCCTGTCACGGACGAGACGAACGGGATGGCGCTCCGCACGGGCATCACCGATGCCAACGCGGCCTGGATCGGCTCGCGCAGATTCGACACGTCCGCGTGGTGCGACGCGTAGTCGACCGCGAGTCGTTTGGCCTGGATGCCTCGGCTCTGCCACTCCGCGACGAGCGTGTCGAGCTCGTCACCGTGCCCGGACACCACCGTGGCCGTCGGTCCGTTGACGGCCGCGACTTCCACACTGGACGAACGTCTTTCGAGATCGGACCGCACGTCGACGGCCGGCAGCGCCACCGAGGCCATCCCTCCACGCCGGTCTGCGGACGAGAAGATCACCGCGCTGCGTGCCGCGACCACCAGGGCCGCGTCGGGAAGAGTGAGGGCGCCCGCCACGTGGGCCGCAGCGATCTCACCTTGCGAATGCCCTACCACCGCAGCAGGTTCGACGCCGTAGGACTGCCACATCCGAGCCAACGACACCATGACGGCGAAGAGAGCGGGCTGGACGACGTCGACGCGATCGAGCAATTCTGCGTCGTTCAACGCATCGAGAACCGAGACGGTCATGTAGGGCTGTAGTGCTTCTGCACAGTCGTGCATCGCGGCGGCGAACACCGCGGACGATTCGATCAATTCGGTTGCCATTCCGACCCATTGGGCGCCTTGACCGGAGAAGACGAACACGGGCCGGTCACCTGCGTCGTGCGCAGCGCCGAGAACGAGGCTCGGGTGCGGGTCACCGCGCGCCAACGCGTCGAGGCCACCGAGTAGCTCGTCGGTCGTGGTGCCCACCAGCCCAGCTCGCCGATCGAAGCGGGCGCGGCCGTGGATCAGCGATGCCGCCACAGCCGCCGGGTCGTGATCGGGCCCGACTGCTGCGCGCAACCGGGCAGCTTGATCGCGCAGTGCCGCGTCGGTGTGTCCGGACAGTACCCAGGCGACAGGGTCGTCGGACGTCTCGCCGGACACGGCGTCGACAGCGGGAGGTTCTTCGAGGACCACGTGCGCATTGGTGCCGCTGATGCCGAACGACGACACCGCTGCCCGACGCGGCCTGCCGGTCTCGGGCCAGGGCACGGGTTCTTCGAGAAGCCTCACTCCACCGGACGACCAGTCGACGTGCGGCGTCGGCGCGTCGACGTGCAGCGTCCGGGGCAGCACACCGTGCCGCATCGCCATGATCATCTTGATGACGCCCGCGGCACCCGCTGCGGCCTGTGTGTGTCCGAGGTTCGATTTGACCGACCCGAGCCACAACGGGCTCTCGCGGCGGGTGCGGCCGTAGGTGGCGAGGAGGGCCTGCGCTTCGATCGGATCGCCCAGCGTCGTTCCGGTGCCGTGTGCTTCGACGACGTCGACGTCCTCCGGTCGAAGCTCGGCGCCCGCGAGCGCCTGCGCGATGACGCGTTGTTGCGCTTGCCCGTTCGGTGCGGTCAGTCCGTTGCTCGCGCCGTCCTGGTTCACCGAACTACCGCGCACGACGGCGAGTATCCGACGACCGTGGCGCTTCGCGTCGGACAGCCGCTCGAGAGCGATCATCGCCGCGCCCTCGCCCCACGCGGTGCCGTCGGCAGCTGCGGAGAACGCCTTGCATCTGCCGTCACGCGCGAGGCCGCGCTGGCGGCTGAACTCGACGAACACGGCAGGCGTCGCCATGATCGTCGCGCCGCCCGCGAGCGCGAGTGCGCAGTCACCGCTGCGTAACGCCTGTGCCGCCAGATGCAGGGACACGAGCGACGACGAGCACGCAGTGTCGACGGTGACGGCGGGCCCGGTGAGTCCGAGGCTGTACGCGATACGGCCCGACGCGACGCTCATCGCGTTGCCGGTGATGAAGTAGCCCTGTAGTTCCTCGGGTGGCATTCCGCCGACGCGCGAGGCGTAGTCGATGCCGGACAATCCGGTGAACACGCCGACCTGTCGGCCGTGCACCGATCTGGGGTCTATGCCCGCATGTTCGAGGGTCTCCCAGCTGGTTTCGAGCAGCGCGCGTTGCTGCGGATCCATCGCGAGGGCTTCGCGTGGCGAGATGCCGAACACCTCGGGGTCGAAGCCGGCGGGATCGTCGAGGAAGCTGCCGCGCACGGTGTACGTCGTGCCACCGTGCTCGCCTGTCGGGTCGTACAGCGCCGACGACGGCCATCCGCGGTCGTCGGGGAAGTCGGAGACGGTGTCGCGACCCGATTCGACAAGGCGCCACAGGTCGTCGGGTGATCGAACTCCGCCAGGGAATCGGCATCCGAGGCCGATGACGGCGATCGGTTCGCGGGTCGCGTCCTCGGCGTCGCGCAGCTTCTCCCGGGCTTGGTACAGCTCGGCGGTGACCTTCTTCAGATAGTCCAGCAGCGTCGTTCGATCGGCCACGTCGCCCTCCCACACCGACAGCCGTGGACCTCCCCCGATAGTCCCCGAATTCTCGAAGAATCGAGTCTATCCGCGGGAGTCGGCGACGACGGCCGGAACGGGAAAAGCCGCGAGCGACCCGTGCGTGCGAATGTATAGAGGGCCAGGAGCGAAGCCTGCGGAGCGACCAGAAGGCGCCACTACATTCGCACGCACGTGCAGCTATGCCGACGCGTTACGCAGCTTCTCGAGCAGCGGCCCGGCCGCCTCGGCCAAGAACCGCTCCTGCGTCTCCCCGCCGACCTGTACGAGCGCGATGTCGGTGAACCCTGCCTCCCAGTACGGCTTGACCGCGTCGACGATGGCGTCCAGATCCGGACCGCACGGAATGGTCTCGGCCACGTCTTCCTTGCGGACGAACTGCGTCGCCCCTGCGAAGCCTGCGGTCGTCGGCAGGTCGGCGTTGACGGCCCATCCACCGGCGAACCAGCGGAACTTGTCGTGCGCCCGCTCGATGGCCGCGTCCTTGTCCGGGTCCCACGAGATCGGAATCTGACCGATGGTGCGCGACGGCCCGTCGTGGTGATCGGCCCATCCCTTGACCAGATCGGGGTTCGGCTCGACGGCGATGAGGTGGTCGGCGTAGGCCGCGAACCGCTCGATCGACTTCTCGCCGGACACCGCGATGCCGATGGGGACACCGTTCTCGGGCAGGTCCCAGATCCGGGCGGAGTCGACGCGGAAGTGCTTCCCCTCGTAGGTGACGAGGCCGCCGGCGTGGAGCTTCTCGATGATCTCCAGCGCCTCGACGAACATGTCCTGACGCTTGTCGATGGACGGCCATCCCTCACCGACGACGTGCTCGTTGAGGTTCTCACCCGTGCCGAGGCCGAGCGTGAAGCGGCCGTCGGCGAGGATCTGCAGCGTCGCAGCCTTCTGGGCGACGACGGCTGGGTGATACCGAATGATCGGGCACGTCACGTACGTCATCAGTTCGACGCGTTCGGTGGCCTGCGCGACGGCTCCCAGCGTGGTCCAGACATAGGGCGCGTGCCCCATCGAGGACAGCCACGGCGAGTAGTGGTCGCTGGCGACCTCGAAGTCGAAGCCGACGTTCTCGGCTTCGACGGCGTACTTCACCAGGTCTTTGGGCCCGGCCTGCTCGGTCATCAGTGTGTAGCCGAAATTGGTCATGCCGTCTCTCCTAAATCGTTGCTACGGAACCGGAGTCGACCCGGTAGTTCGAACCGTTGACGAAACTCGCGCGATCGGAACACAGGAACACGACGACGGATGCCACTTCGTCGGGCTCGCCGCGTCGGCCCAATTCCATGAACGGGCGTTCTTCGGCGAGGAAGCCCTCGATGGCGCCCTCGCGGTCGGTGCCTTCTTCTTCGGCTCGCTTGTCCATCATCGCGTCGGTCATCGGCGTGTGGATGAACGCCGGTGACACGGCGTTGACGAGCAATCCTTCCGACGCGTAACTGCGCGAAAGTCCCTTCGACAGCGCAAGTACGCCCGCTTTGGCTGCGCAGTAGGGCAATTCGTCGTCGTACGGCTGCACGGCGTCCTCGGACGTGAGCAGCACGATGCGGCCCCAGCCGCCGCGTCGCAACGCGGGAAGGAACGCGCGCAGCAACCTCACCGGCCCCATGAGGTCGATGTCGATGGTGCTGGCCCACCCCTCTTCGTCGATTTCGTGGAACAGTCCTTGTGCGCCGGTGACTCCCGACGATTGCACCAGAATGTCGATGTCGCCGACGGCTTTCTGCACGTTCGCCGCCAGGTCCTCGACCTCGGCGGTCTTGGTCACGTCTGCCGGAAAGGCGAACAAGCGACCTTCGGGCGCGTCGAGTTCGTTCTTCGCTTCCTCCAGTTTGTTCGGATCACGATCGCTCATGACGACGGTGGCGCCTTCTTCGAGAAGTAATTTCGCAGTGTGCCAACCGATTCCGGAATCGGCGCCGGTGACGAGCGCGGTCCGTCCTTCGATACCCAGGTCCATCAGATTCTCTGCTCCGATCGAAAAGTAGCTAGTTCGAACTTGCGTCGTGCTCGTGCGCGATGGTCAGCGCTGCGTTCACGAGTGCGAGGTGGCTGAGCCCTTGCGGGAAGTTACCCAGGAACGACCCATCCGAAGCATCGATCATCTCGCTGTACAGACCGACGTCGTTGGACAGCTCGACCAGCTGATCCATCAGCGCCTTCGCCTCGTCGACGCGGCCGACGCACGACAACGCGGACACTCGCCAGAACGCACACGCGACGAAGGTGGCCTCTTCCTTGTCGACGCCGCTGTAGCGATAGAGCAGCGGGCCGACGCCGAGTTCGTCGCCGAGCGCGTCGATGGTCGACGACAGGCGTTCGCCGCGGTCGTAATTCATCTCTGCCGCAAGGAGAACGGACGCGTCGAGACTGTTCGAGCCCGGGTAGGCCATGTACGCCTGCCGTTCGTCCGACCAGCACTCGTTCTCGATGAAGTCCCGGATGCGTTCCTTCTCCGCCCGCCACCGGTCCGGCACGCCGGGGATCTGTCCCAGCTCGGCGAGGTGCACAGCGCAGTCGAGCGCCTGCCAGCATCCGAGCTTAGAGTTGGTGTAGTGGTGTTCCTCCTCCAACTCCCAGATTCCCGCGTCGCGACGCTGCCAGGAGTCGCACGCCTCGTCGGCGATGCTCGCCAACAGGCGTCCGGTGTCGGCGTCGAGAATGTTGCCGCCGTCGACGTAGAGGCGAACGATGGAGAACAGATCACCGAATATGCCCAGCTGCAACTGATCGGCTGCTCGGTTGCCGTTCACGACGGGTCCGATTCCGCGCCATCCGGGTATGTCCGGCTTCTCGGTTCCGCCGGGAGCGTCTCCGCCGAGGGTGTAGAACACGCCGACGAGGGGGTCGTTGGCACGAATCACCTTCAGCAGCCAAGCAACTGCACCGTGCACTTCCTCGCGCATCCCGAATCTCAACATCGCGCGGATCGTGTACGCGGTATCGCGAACCCAGGCATAGCGGTAGTCCCAGTTCTTGCCTCCGGTCCTGTTCTCCGGAAGTGACGTCGTCGCCGCGGCCGCGATGGCCCCGGACGGCGCGTGCAGCAACAGCTTCAGAGCGAGCGCACTGCGTTCGACATGATCGGTCCACGGCCCGTCGTAGGAGAACTCCTCGGACCAGACGCGCCAATTGCCGATGGTCCGATCCACGCGCTCGGCCACCTTGACCGGCTCGGGCAGGTGCAGCGGCTCGTTCTCGGTTGCGACGAGCCCGACGAGATGCCGTGAGTCCGGCGAGGTGGTGAAAGTGCCTCCGACGCTCTGCGATTCGATCGTCACGTCGTCGGCGTTCAATGTTCGCATCGCCATCGTCACGCCGTCCGCGCGGAGCACCGTCCCGTAGGCGGTGTCGTATGCCCACGGCGACGTCATTCCCATCATCGTGCCGGGAGCCACGCGCCACCGCATCTCGACCGCTCCGTCGATTCCATCGACCCGACGGGCCAGCTCGACCCACGGAAGACGGCCTGCCACACCGGTATTGAGCGAATCGAGGACGCGCACCGATCCGCTGCGAGTCGTGTAGACCGTCGACAACACGTTGGTGCCGTCGACGAAATCGCGCTCGACGGTGAAGTCCTCCGCCGGCGCCAGCGCGAAACAGCCGCCGTGCTCGGCGTCGAGCAGCGCCGCGAACGGGGGAGGCGAATCGAGGTTGGGAAGTGGAAGCCAGTCGATCCGGCCGTCGTCGGCGATCATCGCGACGGTGCGCCCGTCGCCGATTGCCGCGTAGTTCTCGATGCCTGTGTAGCCCTGCTGACGACTCATGCGTCGATCAGTCTCCCGATGGGGCTGTCGCTCAACTTCTCGATCAGATCGGCGGGGTCGTCGTACACGTCTTCTGCTCCGGCAGCGCGCAATTCGGCGTCGGGGACACCACCGCACCGGACCGCGAGACATGTGACACCCGCCGCGCGAGACGCCTTCATGTCCCACACGCTGTCGCCGACCAGGACTGCGTTCTCGGCCGGAATTCCCGCACGCTGCAACGCCACGTCGACGAGTTCCGGGCTCGGCTTCGCGTCTTCGGCATCCTCCGACGACGTCACCACGGACACGATGTCCTCGACGTCGAGAAGGTCACGCAGTGTCGCGAGCTCCGATTCGGGTGCCGACGTCGCGAGCACGACGGTCAGTCCCTCGTCCTCGATCCGCTGCAGCAGTTCGCGCGCACCGGGAAGAATCTGCAGACGGCCACTGGCGTCGCTGTAGTAGTCGCTGTGCAGGTCCTTCGCTTCGAGCGCCACGGCGCTGTCGGACGCCCCGACCAGTGCTTCGAGCAGTTTGTCTCCGTCCATGCCGATGCATCGGTGGATCCTCCAGGACGGTACGGCCACACCCGCGTCCGCGAACGCCCTCGACCACGTGTCGACGTGCACGTAGTTGGAGTCCACGAGTGTGCCGTCGATGTCGAACAGAACTGCGCCGGGACGTGAAGTCATGGCACCGAACTACCCACCGGTTTGTTCCACGAAACAAATCGACGAAGGGGACCCCTCGAACGAGGAGTCCCCTTCTACCGTGAAACGACAGGTCAGACCTGCGCCTGCCACATCCAGTGCAGCTGCTCGAGGCGAGCGGTGATGGCGATGAGCAGGTCCTGCGTCACCGGATCCGCGGCCTCGGTGTCGGCGATGCGTCCACGCAGCCGATCGACGACGGCAGCGAGGTTGTCGACGACGGCGGCCGTCACCTCGTCGTCCTTCGTCCATCCGGTGCCGAAGCCCTTGGTGCCTGCGGTTGCCGACACCGTCTCGGAGCGGCCGTCAGGACTGACACCGATCGCGGTGGCGCGCTCGGCTGCCTCGTCGGTGAAATCACGTGCCGCAGTGACCAACTCGTCGAGAGCGAGGTGCACGGATCGGAAGTTCTTTCCGATCACGTTCCAGTGCGCCTGCTTGGCGATGAGCGAGAGATCGATCAGGTCGACGACGGTGCCCTGCAAGGCATCTCCGGCAATTTTCTGCTGTCCGGCGTCGAGGGTGCTGGTGATGGGGTTGGTCATCTCTTACCTCCTGTTGGTGAGAGGATCATACTTTTTCGGCTTCGTCACCGGGGGTGGTAGGCGACTGGCTCGTGGTGGGGGCCGCGTCGGACTGCCCTGCGCGGACACCCTCCTCGACCTTCTTGCCGAGATCGGCGTCGACGTTGCGCCAGTATTCGAAGACCCTCTGCAGAACCGGCTCGGTCACTCCGTTGAGTGCGTGTCCGATGATGTTCGACGCCAGGCGTTCTCGTTGCGCGTCGTCCATGACCTCGCGAACGAGGATGCCCGCCTGGACGAAATCGCCGTCCTCGGGGTGTTCGACGTACCCGGTGCGCACGAATCGCGGTTCGAAGTCCCAGGATCCGTCGTTGCCGTACTTCGCGCTGTCCGCATGCGGTCCGCCGTACGAGTTCGGCGCGTAGACCGGCGTCTCGGGAGAGTTGAACGCGTACCGCATCGACCCCTCCTTCGAGTAGGTGTTCACCGGCGACTTCGGCGCGTTGACCGGCAGCTGCGCGTAGTTGGTTCCGATGCGGTATCGGTGCGCGTCGGCGTAGGAGAAGATCCGGCCGAGCAGCATCTTGTCGGGGCTGGCAGCGATGCCTGGCACGAGGTTCGACGGCTCGAACGAGCTCTGCTCGATCTGCGCGTGGAAGTTCTCCGGGTTGCGGTTCAGCGTCAGCTTGCCGACCTTGATCTTCGGGTAGTCCTTCTGCGACCAGACCTTCGTCAGATCGAAGGGGTTGTACCGATAGTTCTCCGCGTCGTCGTACGGCATGACCTGAATGTAGAAGTCCCAGCTCGGGAAGTTGCCTTCCTTGATGGCGCCGAACAGATCCTGACGGTGGTTGTCGGGCGACGTACCCGCCAGCTCGTCGGCCTTCTCCTGCGTCAGGAAGTCGATGCCCTGGTTGGTCTTGAAGTGGAACTTGACCCAGAAACGCTCGTCGGATGCGTTGATGAACTGGTATGTGTGCGAACCGAACCCGTCCATGTGACGGTAGCTGCGCGGGATACCGCGATCACCCATCAGCCACGTCACCTGGTGCGCCGATTCGGGAGAGAGCGTCCAGAAGTCCCACTGCATGTTGTGGTCGCGCAGACCGGAATCGGGCATGCGCTTCTGGCTTCGGATGAAGTCCTGGAACTTGATGGGGTCCTTGACGAAGAACACCGGCGTGTTGTTGCCGACGAGGTCCCAGTTGCCCTCGGTTGTGTAGAACTTGAGCGCGAAACCCCTTGGGTCACGCCAGGTGTCGGGGCTACCCTGCTCGCCTGCCACCGTCGAGAACCGTGCCAGTGCCTCGGTCGTCACACCCTTCTGCAGGGCCGCGGCCTTCGTGTACTGCGAGATGTCCTCTGTGATCTCGAGAACGCCGAACGCGCCCGAACCCTTGGCGTGCACCACTCGCTCGGGCACACGCTCACGGTTGAACTGCGCCATCTTCTCGATCAGGTAGTGATCGTGGAGCAGAATCGGCCCCTGCGTGCCTGCGGTCAGCGACTGGTCGTCGCTGGGAACCGGAATGCCGGAGTTGGTGGTCGTGGGGTTGGTCATGTCTGCATGCCTCCTGGTCGGTTGGCTGGGCGCCTTCCGAGGGGCTGGCTCGGAAGGCAAGAACAGTGCATGGAACTACGGGGTACCGGTAACCGAAACGTTCGCTGCGGAAGCACGCGCTGCCGAGACACACTCGGAACACAGCCCCCAGAACACGATTTCGGCTTCCTCGACGACGAATCCCTGGGAATCCGACGGGTCGAGGCACGGCGCCGCGCCGATCGCGCAATCGACGTCGACCACTTTCTGACAACTTCTACACACGAGGTGGTGATGGTTGTCGCCTATCCGGGTCTCGTACAGCGCAGGAGATCCGGCCGGCTCGATGCGTCGCAACAGACCGGCTTTCACACACGCGCGGAGCACGTCGTAGACCGCCTGCGTCGACACCGAACCGGTTTCGGCCCGTACCACCGCTGCCACGTCGTCGGCATCCGAATGCGGCCGGGCTGCGACTGCATTCAGGACTGCCACACGCGGACCGGTGACACGGAGACCGACGCTGCGCAGCAGCGCGGCCGGATCCGTGGTCACGTCGTCCTTGGGCATGCATTCGAGTATGCCGCTTTTCTGGAATTAGTCAAGAAAGCGGGGAGCCTGTCAGTCCTCCGGTACCGTGACCAGGCGCGATGGGCCCGTCGTCATCTTCCCCGACACGATCTGCAGACCCAGATGCGTGCCCGACTTCAGCCACGAGCCCAGCGTCGGGCCCTGCGCGTCGACCGTCACGCGGCACAGCCGCGCCTTGCCGGTCAGACGGGAGCCCGCGATCAGGAACTCGTCGTCGACGGGTTGCGAGAACCCGATTCCGCCCTTCATCGGGAACGTCGGGCCGCGTCTCGACGCCGTGGTGGCCACCGACCAGTCCGGCCCCTCGGCGCGCGACTCCCCCAGCACGTCACCGTCGAAATCGGCGAGGACCTTCGGCAGTTGCCAGTGCGTTCTGCCGCCGTGCACGGAGCGATCGGAGTCGACGGCGATGAACGGCACCGCCAACCGAGGAAGCTTCCCGTGTCCACCGCCCGGGCGTCGCAGCGTCGGGCTTGCGAGGATCTCGCGGTAGGGGCCGACGGGAGAACTCGCGTAGTCCACGACCATCGCGACCGTCACCGGCAGCGAAGCCTCGGGCAGCAGTTCCCGTCCCGCGGCGGTCGCACGATGCCACCAGATCGTCGCCCGAACTTCCGCAGGCCACGGCGGCGGCGGACTGTCGGGCCAGTCGCCGTGGTCGGCTTCGGACTCGATCACGCTCCACATGACGACCCTCCCTGCAGCAGTGGGAGTCTCAGCGCACCCGGTGCGGCAGCCGGCACGACGGGCCGCGTCGGCGCCGTCGGGGCGACCTCGCGGTACGGCGTCCCGACGGCAGGACGCGCATCCTGCTCGCCCTTGTTCGGCCACAGCCCCATCGCACGCTCGGCCTGCGCCGTGATCGTCAGCGACGGATTGACTCCGAGGTTCGCACTGACCGCCGACCCGTCGACGACATGGAGCCCCTCGTAGCCGTACACGCGATGGTAGGCGTCGACGACGCCACGCTCGGCGGAATCCCCGATCGCACACCCGCCCAGGAAATGGGCCGTCATCGGGATGTTCACGATCTCGGCGATCGACCCACCCGGATCACCGTCGATCTTGTCGGCGAGCAGTCGAATTGCCTCGTGGCCCTGCGGAATCCACTGCGGCGGCGGATCTCCCGCACCCGGTCGGCTCGTCAGACGCCGACCGAACCAGCCCTTCTTCGAGCCGAGTTCGAGCGAATTGTCGTCGGTCTGCATGACGAGTGCGATGACGGTGCGTTCTGACCATCGGCGCACCGACAGGCTACGGACTGCGGCGCCGGGATGCCGCAGCGCGACGCCGAGCGTCTTGAGAATTCGTGGCGTCCTTCCGCCGCCGTCGCTCAGGACGGTCTGGAGAAGTCCGATCGCGTTGCTGCCCTTGCCGTATCGCACCGGCTCGATGTGCGTGTGATCGTCGGGATGGAACGACGACGTGATCGCCACACCCTCGGTGTAGTCGACGTCGCGTCCGCGCGCGGTTGCAGCGAGCACAGCCTCGGAGTTGGTGCGGACGAGACTGCCGATGCGATCGGACAGACACGGCAGCTGTCCCGTTTCCTTCATGGCCAACAAGAGCTTCTGCGTGCCGTAGGTGCCGGCCGCGAACACGACCTGGTCGGCCGTCAGCACCTTTTCCGCTCGACGCACCTTGCCGCCGGTACGACGCGTCACGACCTCGTAGCCGCCGTTCTCTGCCGGCCCGACGGCGGTGACCGTCGTCAGCGGATGCACCTCTGCCCCAGCTTGTTCGGCGAGGTAGAGGTAGTTCTTGACGAGCGTGTTCTTCGCGCCGACGCGGCATCCCGTCATGCACGAACCGCACTCGGTGCACCCGGTCCGCGTCGGGCCGACACCGCCGAAGAACGGATCAGGCGACGTCTTGCCCGCGTCGCCGAAGAACACACCGACCGGCGTGCTGGTGAACGTCTCGCCGACGCCCATGTCCTCGGCCACCTCTTTCATGACCTTGTCCGACCGCGTGATCGTCGGATTGGTCGTGACGCCGAGCATGCGCTTGGCCTGGTCGTAGTACGGCGCCAGTTCGCGCTGCCAGTCGGTGATGTGGCCCCACTGCGGGTCCTCGAAGAACCGTTTCGGCGGCTGGTACAGCGTGTTCGCGTAGTTCAGCGAACCGCCGCCGACGCCGGCTCCCGCCATGACCAGCACATCCGGCAGCAGGTGGATCCGCTGCACGCCGTAGCAGCCGAGGGCGGGCGCCCAGAGGTACTTCCGCAGACGCCAGCTGGTTTTCGGCAACTCGTCGTCGGCGAACCGTCGGCCCGATTCGAGAACGCCGACACGATAGCCCTTCTCGGTCGCACGCAGCGCCGCGACGCTTCCGCCGAAACCGGATCCGATGATCAGAACGTCGTAATCGCTCATACCGTCGCACCTTTCGAGGCGGGGATCGTTGTGTACTCGTCGACGTCGAACGTGCGGGTCGAGTTGCGGAAGGTGAACGTGTAGGTCGGCCACATCACCGGGTTACGGCCCTCCGAGTCGAGGTACCAGCTCGAGCACCCGCCTGCGTTCCATACGGTTCCGGACAGTGAGTCGTGAATCCACGAGTTGTACTGCACCTGCGACTGTTTCATGACGTCGATGACCGCGATGTCGTGCCGACGCATCTGCTGCAGCGCCGACACCAGGTAGTTGGCTTGAGACTCGAGCATGTAGACGATGGAGCTGTGTCCCAGGTTGGTGTTGGGTCCGTACATGAGGAACAGGTTCGGGAACCCGTGTACGGTCGTTCCGCGGTAGGCGTTCGGGCTGCCACCCCAGACCTCGGCGAGCGTACGGCCGTCGACGCCTCGAAGCGTGTGCGACACAGGCGGTTCGGTCGGAGTGAACCCGGTCGCGAAGATGATGGTGTCGACGTCGTACTCGTTGCCTCGGGCGTCGGTCACCGAGTTCTCCCCGATGGCGGCGAGGCCACTGTCGACGAGGTCGACGTCGTCGCGGTCCAGCGTCGACAGCCAATCGTTCGACAGCAGCATACGTTTGCAGCCGATCATGAAGTCCGGTGTCAGCGCGGCGCGTTTGACCGGGTTCTTGACCTGCCTGCGCAGATGCATCTTGGCGACGTTCGAGACCAGCGGAAGGATGCCCGGGTGGTGCGCCAGGGCGCTGACGTAGGCCTCGCGATAGCCGTAGATCGCGCCGCGAACCGCCTTCTGCGTTGCCGGGAAGCGTCGGTACAGCGCCTTTTCCAGCCTGCCGAGCGTGCGGTCCAGACGCGGAACGACCCACGCGGGCGTGCGCTGGAACACCGTGAGACGCTGTGCGCGGTCGACGATTTCGGGCACGAACTGCACCGCCGACGCCCCGGTGCCGATCACCGCGACACGGCGACCCGTCAGATCGTGCTCGTGATTCCATGTCGCCGAATGGAACATCGTGCCGGTGAACTTCTCGATCCCGGGCACGTTCGGAAATTTCGGAGTCGACAATGCGCCTGTGGCGGCGACGAGAACCGTGGCCGTGACCGTTCCGTGCGACGTTTCCGCGGTCCACCGCTGCGTAACCGAATCCCATGTCGCCGACAGCAGTTCACATCCCGTGACGATGCGTCGCCGCAGTCCCAGCGAGTCGACGACGCCGCGCAGGTACCGGTAGATCTCCGGCTGACGGGCGAACGTGTGGGTCCAGTCGGGGCTCGGAGCAAACGAGAACGAGTACAACGACGTCGGCACATCGCACGCGCACCCCGGATAGGTGTTGTCGCGCCACGTACCACCGACGTCGTCGGCACGCTCGATGACGAGGATGTCCGCGCTCGGGTCGTCGTCGAGAATCCGTGCTGCAGCGGCGATTCCGGCGAATCCGGCACCCACGACGAGTACCTGGACCGACTCCGGCAACGTTCCTTCGATTGCAGTCACTGCATCACCTTGTCTTCCCATGCCGGCAGAAGCCGGGCACGTAGAGTGGCGTCGGATTCGGGGGTTCGGAACAGAGCGGACACGGCAAGTCCGCGGGCCAACTCGACACTGAGTTCGATCGATTCCCGGGTCATACGGCTGCCCATGATCGCTGTCGCGCCGCCCATGATGGCGTCGGAGACGCGGCGTTCGAGCGGGACCATCGCCGCATGCAACGCCGGATCGGTTCGCGCTGCGACCCACAGTTCGAGCGCCGCGTAGAACAGCGGGCCGGAGAACGCGTCGCTCAGCACCTCGAGGCCGCGTTCAGGATCCGGTTCGGTCGCGAGAATCTCGGCGAGTCGCTTGTCGACGAGATGGCCGACCGCGGCGGTGACCAGCGCTTCCTTGGTCGGAAAGTGGTGCAGCTGGGCGCCGCGGGACACGCCTGCGCGTCGGGCGATCTCCTGGGTGCTGGTCTTCGCGAAGCCCAGCTCGACGAGGCAGTCGATCGCCGCGTCGAGCAGTTTGGCCTGCGTGCCTGCCGCCCGTTCCGCCTGGGTGCGCCGCGGAGGTGCTTCGGTGCTGTGGGTCACAGGAACGACGATAACGCGAAAACAACAAACAGTCCAGACTGCTTTTTAGTGCGGCTGCGCCATCCGTGCGCGGATAGTTGGCCCAAAGTGCAACCAAGCACGCACGGGTGCGTCAGCGCACGACCCGAAAACGCTGCATCATCTCGTGGTCCTCGTGGTCCAGCATGTGGCAATGCCACATGTAGCCCCGCAACTCACCGCCGCCGCTCCCATGGCCACCCATGTCGTGCCCACTCATCTCGTGCCCACCCGCCGGCGCGGAAAATGTTGCGTCCGGGTCGAATCCGAGCTCGTCGGCCGTCAGGAAGCGCACCAGTATCCGCGTCACCGTGCCCGGATACGTGTTGACGGTGTCCTTCGCACCCGCCTCCCATGCCGCAGGTGGCGCCAGCGGACCCGTCATGTATCGCTCGACGTCGGGCGCCCACCTGACGCCGACGTTCGGTCGCGGATTGTCCCGGGTGTACGCGTTCAGGTCGATCGGCGCCCTGCCCACCGTCCGGAAGTGCACCAGATGCAGGTGGATCGGATGCGGCTCGACCGTCGTGTTGACGATGCTCCACTGTTCGACGGTGCCCTGAGCAGGCATTTCGATGTCCGGCGAGTCGTAGAACAGGTTGTTCAGGTTCATCATCGGCGTCTCGAGAGACAATCCGGTCGACGGTTGATTGACGGTCACCGTGCGCTGCACCGTCGGCGTCGGAGGTGGCGGCAGCAGCGCCGGTTGCCCCTTGCCGCCGCGGTACATCGTCATGACGTCACCGACGAACCCTCGTCCGGACGCCACCCTGAACTGACAGAACAGCGGCATCGGCACCGCACCCAACGACGCGGCCTGCGCGGGCGGCGGCTCGTCGTTGCGTAGCTCGACGACCTCGCCCGGCTGCAGAGCTCCGAAATCCACGAGCACGTCGACGCGTTCCGCCGGCGCCAGTCGGACGCTGTCGGCCAGGACGGGCGCGTCGAGCAATCCGGCATCGTTTCCGATCACCCAGAACCGAATCCCGTTGGACAGGAACAGATTCCACACCGAGTACGACCCGGCGTTGACGATCCGGAACCTGTACAACCCGCGCGCGACCTCCATCGTCGGCCAGATCTTTCCGTTGACGACGCCGACGTCTCCGGTGCCGCCGCCTTCCCATCTTCCCTGTGGCACAGTGACGTTCGTTCGAATGCTCATGCTCCCGTCGGGATTCATGATCTTTTCCTGCAGTATCAGAGGTATCTCGAACTCACCCGACGGCAACCCGAGCGCATTGTCCGGCCCGCCGGTGTCGTATCGGTCTCGAACGAGATGCATGCCCGCGAGACCGGCGTAGACGTTGATGCGCGTGATCGACATCGCGTGATCGTGGTACCACAGTCCGGCCGCCTCGTTCAGCCCCGGAAAGCTCTGTGTGAGCGACACTCCCGGATAGACCAACATCTCGGAGTGTCCGTCGCTGGCAGGCGGGGTGATGCTGCCGTGCAGGTGCAGCGACGTCGGCGTCATGTGTCGGTCGTGCTCGCTCATCGCGTGCAGCGACATATCCATGTCCGCGGCAAGCGGATTGCCCTGCGTCGTGTTGGTGTACTGCAGCGTCCAGGGTTGCCCTTGGACACTCTCGACGGTCGGGCCCAGATAGTCGAGTCCGCCGTACCCGAAGGTCGGAGCCGGCGGCAGATCGGCATGGAAGGAGTGGGCGCTGCTGTGCGCGTCGAGTGCGAGAGTCGTCCCGCTGACGACGGGGAGCCGGGGCAGCTCGTCGGCGAAGGGCCGCAGCGGCGGGGAATGGAACAGCAGCGGGCTGTGGCCGCCGAAGATGTCCTGAGCTCCGGCACTTCGAACGGCCGGGACCAGTGCCGCGGCAGTGCCGAACGCGGCCAGGCGGAGAGCAGTTCTGCGCGAAATTCCGTCCACACGCACCCCCTATGGCGACCACAGTAGGCGCCTGGCGGCGCTCGTGAGCAGAAATGCGTAGCCCACTACACATTTCTGCTCACGAGCGGCGAAGCCGCCTAGACCAGCAGCTCCGCGATCTGAATGGTGTTCAGAGCAGCACCCTTGCGCAGGTTGTCGCCGGAAACGAAGAGCGCGAGTCCGCGGCCCTCGGGGACACCCGGGTCCTGACGGATTCGGCCGACGAGCGACGCATCCTTGCCCGCAGCCTCGAGCGGCGTCGGAACGTCGACGAGAGAAACACCGGGCGCCGACGCCAGCAGCTCGCGCGCACGCTCGACCGACAGCGGGCTGCCGAACTCCGCGTTGATCGACAGCGAGTGGCCGGTGAAGACCGGGACACGCACACACGTTCCGCTGACCAGCAGGTCGGGCAACCCGAGAATCTTGCGCGACTCGTTGCGCAGCTTCTGGTCCTCGTCGGTCTCGCCGCTGCCGTCGTCGACGAGCGATCCTGCCAACGGCAGGACGTTGAACGCGATCGGCGCGACGTACTTGTTCGGTGCCGGGAAGTCGACGGCGCTTCCGTCGTGCACCAGCTTCTCCGCGTCACCGATGACGGCACGTGCCTGCGTCGCGAGTTCCTCGACGCCTGCGAGTCCGCTACCGGAGACGGCCTGGTAGCTGGAGACGATCAGACGCTGCAGACCCGCCTCGTCGTGCAGCACCTTGAGCACCGGCATCGCGGCCATCGTGGTGCAGTTCGGGTTGGCGATGATGCCCTTGGGCGGGTTCTTCGCGTCCTGCGGGTTGACTTCGCTGACGACGAGGGGAACCTCGGGATCCTTGCGGAAGGCCGACGAGTTGTCGATGACGACGGCGCCTGCCTCGGCGAAGCGCGGTGCCTGCTCGCGAGACAGCGTGGCGCCCGCCGAGAACAGAGCGATGTCGATGCCGCTGAGGTCCGCGGTCGACGCGTCCTCGACGATGATCTCCTCGCCGCGGAACGGCAGCTTCTTGCCCGCCGAACGCGCCGACGCGAAGAAACGCACGGTGTCGGCCGGAAAGTTGCGCTCCTCCAACAGGGTGCGCATGACGGCACCGACCTGGCCGGTCGCGCCTACGACTGCAACTACTGTCATCGTCCTGTACCTCCGTGTACGACGGCTTCTTCCTCGGCGCCGAGATCGAATGCCTCGTGCAGTACGCGGACTGCGTCGTCGAGCTGAGTATCGCTGACCAGCACGGAGATTCGGATCTCCGACGTGCTGATGAGATCGATGTTGACGCCTGCGGCGGCGAGCGACTCGCAGAACGTCGCGGTGACGCCGGGGTGGCTCTTCATGCCTGCGCCGACGAGCGACACCTTGCCGATGTGATCGTCGTAGAGCACCTGCGCGAAGCCGATCTCGGACTGCAGCTTCGTCAGCTTCTCGACGGCCGTGGGGCCGTCGGCCTTCGGGCAGGTGAAGGTGATGTCGGTCTTGCCGGTGTCGACCTTGGAGACACCCTGCAGCACCATGTCGATGTTGATCTCGGAGTCGGCGACGGCACGGAAGATCTTGGCCGCGTAGCCCGGGGAGTCCGGGATGCCGACGACGGTGACCTTGGCTTCGCTTCGATCGTGCGCGACGCCGGTGAGAATGGCTTCTTCCACTGGAATGTCCTCCATAGATCCGGAAACGACGGTTCCGGGTTTCGTGGTGTACGACGAGCGAACGTGTACGGGAACGTTGTATCGACGCGCGTACTCGACGCAGCGCAGCATGAGCACCTTCGCTCCGCACGCGGCCATCTCCAGCATCTCCTCGAACGAGACGGTGTCGAGATGGCGAGCGTTGGGAACGATGCGCGGATCGGCGGTGAAGATCCCGTCGACGTCGGTGTAGATCTCGCAGACGTCGGCGTTCAACGCCGCTGCCAGGGCAACGGCCGTCGTGTCCGAGCCGCCGCGTCCGAGCGTCGTGACGTCCTTGCTGTCCTGGCTGACGCCCTGGAAGCCGGCGACGAGCACGATCGATCCCTCGTCGAGCGCGTCGCGGACGCGGCCCGGGGTGACGTCGATGATCTTGGCATTGCCGTGCACGCTGGTGGTGACGACGCCCGCCTGGGAGCCGGTGAAGGATCGCGCTTCGGCGCCGAGCGAATGGATCGCCATGGCGACGAGGGCGTTGGAGATGCGCTCACCCGACGTCAGCAGCATGTCCATCTCGCGCGCCGGGGGCGCCGGGCAGACCTGTTCGGCCAGGTCGAGGAGTTCGTCGGTGGTATCACCCATGGCGGAGACGACGACTACGACGTCGTTGCCCGCCTTCTTGGTCTCGACGATTCGTTCAGCAACGCGTCGGATGCGTTCGGCGGTAGCCACCGACGATCCACCGTACTTCTGGACGATGAGAGCCACGCGTGTGTACCTCCGCTGTTATCGCTGGTTCAAGGCAGTGATCGACGAACACCTTACCGGTGGGCGTGCCGAGGGTGACGGTCGCTACCTGGGACATCCCTGTTCGCCTGGGCTCTAGCATGTGTTCGAGTGAACGGTCTGACACTGCCTCCGCGGCCCAGTGCGCGGCGCATGCTGTTCGGTCTGCCGTCGGCCGGACGCAAATGGCCGGGTGGCGTCAGGGCCGCGGTGGCCTTCGGGATTCCGGCGTCGATCGCGTGGCTTCTCGGTCACCAGGACGCGGTACTTCTAGTCGTCGCCGGGAGCTTCGCGGTGATCTACGGCGAGGGGAAACCGTATCGAGCCAGGTGGCGGGTCGTGTCGACGGCGGGAGCCGCGCTGGTCACGTCGGTGTTCGTCGGCGCGTCCGCCGGAACGGTCGAGGTCGCTATGGTTCCGGTTCTCGTGCTGTCGCTCGTCGCAGCGATCGCCGTCTACGTCGTGGCTGCGCTGCGCATCGGGATCCCGGGCGCATTCTTCTTCGTCCTGGTGTGCGCGGTGTCGTCGTATCTCCCGAGCGCCCACATATCGCCGACGACGGCAGCAGCCTGGGCGGCAGCAGGCGCCGTCACCGCTGCCGTCGTCTCGATGACGGCCATGCTGTGGTCACCTCGTGCGCCCGAGCAACAGGCCGTCGCGGCGGCGGTCACCGCCGTCGACGGTTACCTGGAGGATCCGAGCGCCAGAAGAATCGCCGGCTCGCGGTTGCACACGGCATGGAAAGCGGTCTACGACGCCGGTCTCCCCGGCCGATCGCCGCGGCCCGCCCTCGTCGAGACGTTGTTCGACGCCCACCACCGATTCGCTGCGGCGCTGCGGGCGGGGAGCAGCTCCGACACGGTGTTCGAGCCCGTGAGCGACACACTTCCGCTCGACCGCCCGAGCGTCCGCTACCGCCTGGCACGGTCGCTCGACCGTCGATCTCACGCCGTCGCCACGTCGGTCCGGGTGTTCGGCGCTGCCGTCGTCGCCGGTGGATCGACCGTCGCGCTGGGATTGCCGAGGCCGGACTGGGCGGTACTCGGCGCTGTTCTCGTTCTGCAACAAGGTCCGGACAGGATCCACGGCAGCTACCGCGGTCTGCTGCGGCTGGGTGGCACCGTGCTCGGCGTCGCGGTGTTCGCCGGGCTGCAACTCGCGCCGGTTCACGGCGCCGGGGTCATCCTGGTCGTGATGGCACTGCAGTTCTTCATCGAGGTGTCGGTGCCTCGCAACTACGGCCTCGCCGTCGTGTTCATCACGCCGCTCGCACTGACGATCGGCACGCTGTCGCACCCGGACTTCTCGACAGGTGCCGTCGTCGTGGACCGGATCGTCGAGACGTTCCTGGGCGTCGCCGTCGCGTTCGCCGCGCTGTGGGGAGCGCAGAGACATGCTTTCCGACGCGCACTCGGGTGGTCCGACGGGCGGGTGCTCGAACTGTCCCGTCGTCTCACGCAGTGTCTGTCGACGTCGCGTCCGTCGGATCCGGTGTGCATGGAACTCCGCCGCGATCTGCAGTTCGAATTGATCAACTCGGCGCTCGCGGGGGCGGAAGCCGCGCACAACGACCGTCGCTGGACGGAAGCGCGGTGGGGACGGCACGTCGAGGTCGATCGACTCGGGTACGAACTGCTCGCCCATTGCGCGGTAGGGTCGGAAGACGGCCCCGGCGTCGCATCGGACGACTGGCTCACCAGAATCGACGATCTCGACTCCGCCCGGAAACAGCACGAGCGGTTCGATCGAGGCCGAGAATCGAAACCTCCGGGCCGATAAAGCGTTCGTTTCCCGACGGCCACTCCCATCCGGCGGCTCGAAACAATCGGTGCCGGAAGACCTTCTCGGTTCACCGACCCGAATCCGACTGAACGGTAATACTATTGGCGGGTCCGCCAACGAGGTACGGACCAAGCTCACCGTGTCGGGCCATCGGCACTCCATCGGCCCGCGTGCGCCATACCGTCGGGAGGGTCGATCGGATGACCGCGTTGCCTTGTGCTGTGCCGCATCTACGATGCCGGGTCCCAGCGCGCCCCGGAGCCACCATCCGTCGCGGCCGGCTGATCGAGTCTTTGGACGTCGCCGTCGCGGAGCCGGGCACGGTCATGTTGCTCACGGCCCCAGCGGGTTCCGGCAAGACGACGCTGCTCGTCGACTGGTTGGCCGATGCGTTCGCCGCGACGGACACGGCCGTCGCGTGGGTGTCCGTCGACGAGACGGACAATTCGCTCGCGACTCTCCGATCGTGCGTGGTGTCGGCGTTGATGCAGAGCGGATCGAGCCAGGTCGCCGATGCCGTTGCGGAACTGCCCGCACCGAGCGAACCCGGGTACGACGACTTCAGTGCACTGCTGTTCGCTGCGCTCGACGGCGTCGACGTCCCGGTCGTGCTCGTTCTCGACGACGCTCATCTTCTGCACGACCCCGACGTTCTCGTTGCACTGGGCAACTTCCTGCACTGGCCGCCCCGCGGACTGCGCACGGTCGTCGCGGGCCGATACGAGCCGCCGCTCGCTCTGCAGAAGCTCAGACTCGACGGACGTGTGCGCGACATCGGTTCGGTCGACATCGCCTTCACGAGAGCCGAAGCCGACACGATGTTCGCAAATGCAGGAATTCTGTTGAGCAGCAATGCTTTCGACGCAGTGATCGAACGAACGCAGGGATGGGCAGCCGGCCTGCGGATGGCCGCGATGACACTCGCCGACAGCCCCGATCCCGGTTCGACGGTCGATCGGTTCACCGGCTCGCAGCACAGCGTCGCGGACTATCTCGTCAGCGAGGTTCTCGAAGGCCTGACGCCCGCGGTCCGCCGGTTCCTCGTCGAGACATCGGTTCCCGCGTGGTTCACCGTCGATCTCGCGGAACAACTCACCGGCAGCCGCGAGGTCCGGCAGACACTGAACATGCTGTTGGCGCGCAACTTCCTCATCGAGGAGACTCCGGGGCCGACACCGACCTATCGCTATCACCCCCTCATGCGCGAGTACCTGCGCGCGGAGATGTATCGATGGGGCGTCGAACAGGTTCGAAATCTCGAAACCGTTGCATCACATTGGTTCACGGCGTCGAAGCAGCCACTGCAGGCATTGGAACACAGCATGCATTCGGGCGACGGTCCCGCGGCCGTCGCGACGTTGACGACGTCCGGGCTCGATCTCGTCCTCGAAGGGCATTCCGACGTCATCCTGCGAGCCCTCGAGCACGGGCCACGCGCCGTCGCCGAATCGGCGTACGGTCGATTGCTCGGTGCCGCAGCACATCTGACGGTCGGTGACACCGCACCTGCGATGTCGACCCTCGCGGCACTGCGCGGCCATGCCACCGACGGCCGCGTCGACGACCGTTCGGAGCTGCTGCATCGCACTCTCGAGGTGCAGGCTGCGATGCAGACCGGGAACATCCGTGCTGCACTCGACAAGCTCGAGATGCTCGACATCGGACGGGCGGACGACCCAGGCCTCGACGCCTTCACACTGGCGACCGCGGGCATCGCGCGAATGTATCTCGGGCGAACGTCCGAGGCCCGAAAGCTGTTGTCCGACGCCACCGCCAACGCCCGCGCCGGACGGCTGCACCGGACTGCACTGATGTGTATGACCGCCGCGGCCGCCGTCGAACTACTGGGGGGTCACCTCGACGACGCGCTGCGGGGCTCCCGCGCCGCCGTCGAGCACGCACGTCGTCATGGGATCGCCGACACCGAGATCGCCGACGCCGCACTGTCGCTCGCAGCGGTCGTCGCGCATCTGCGGATGGACGCCGTCACGCATTCGACGACGCTGTGGGCCACCATCGGTCTCGCGGCGGAACCTGCTGTCGCCGAGTACGGTCGCCGTGCCGCGAGTGCGCTCGGAACCCGTACCGATGCGCACGGTGTTCCGAAGGTCGGACGGGAATGGATCGAGTACGAACGGCCCGTCATCCCGGGACTCGAAGCACTACTCGTTCCGGTCGTGCAGCAGAAGTACTTCGCGGCGGGCGAGTCGCTGTGGGCCACAGAACTCGTCGGTGTGACGTCGAGGCGGCTCGGCCGGACCGGCGAGATCTCTCTCCTCGCCGCCGACGTCCATCGCCGTGCGGGCCGACTCGATGCTGCCGAATCCGAACTCGCCGCGGTCGTCGACGGCTCGCGACGATGCGTCAGTCCCGTCACGCTGATCCGAGCACTGCTCGCGGCGTCGTCGATCGCGCTCACCCGCCGCAATCCGACGAAGTCGTTCCAGCTCGCCACGCGCGCGCTCGCGCTGGCGGAGCCGGAACGGATTCTGCGCCCGTTCGCCGAGGCCGGGCAGAACGTGCGCGACGTCCTGACGCGTAACCACGGCCGGTTCGGTCGGCTCGAAGCGTTCGCCGACGCGGCCCGCACCGCCATTCCGCACCGGCACCCCGACGTCGAACCCCGGTCGTCGACGACGCTCACTCCGCGCGAACTCGAACTCCTGCGGGAGCTGCCGTCGTGGCGAACCGCCGAGCAGATAGCGTCGGACCACTTCGTCTCGGTCAACACCATCAAGACGCACCTACGCGGCATCTATCGCAAGCTCGAGGTGCGGTCGCGGCGGGACGCGATCGCTGCTGCGCACGAGCTGGGTTTGCTGTAGCTCGTGCGCGCGGCGAAGCCGCTTATCACCATCTGCGGGTGATGACCCGACGCTCTGCTACCAGGCATTCTTGGAAGCGACACTCGAAGTGCGGATCCGAGAAGGAGCGGCACCATGGCGCAGCAGGCCGACGCCTTTCCAGGAGGGGTCCGTTACGAATTCGTCGTCGAAGGTTCGTTGTCCGAACGCGCGATGGCCGCGTTCCCGGACTTGGCCGTCTCCCCGATTCCGCAGCCCTACACCCGCCTGTTCGGTCCGTTGGACGACGAGACCGCACTCCGCGGAATGTTGGCTCGCTTCGACGCTCTCGGCCTCACGCTCGTCGAGCTCAGGCGGCTTCCGGACTGATCTGCGAACCAACCCGGCCGTCGGAGGCTTGTGGCCGGTAGTACACTCGCAGACATGCAGCGCGCGCTTCTTCTTGATCGCCGCGACGGGGTCTGATCCAGACTGGCTTCCCGTCGCGGGGTTTCATCGCGCCGGTCGATCATCAATTCAGCCAGAACTCGGAGATGAGACCATGTCACCAGCTGACGCATTCACGTCCGGATCGCGCACCATCACCCCGCCGTCGCGCCCCGCGCCCAGCGACCAGCCTGTGTGGAACACACAGAAGAACTCGTCGATGCCGACGTACCGTTACCGCCCGTTCGCGGAAGAGGTAGAGCCCGTCACGCTCCCCGACCGCACGTGGCCCGACAAGGTCACCGACCGTGCACCCCAGTGGTGCGCCGTCGACCTGCGTGACGGCAATCAGGCGCTGATCGACCCGATGAGCCCGGCGCGCAAGCGTCGCATGTTCGATCTGCTCGTCCGCATGGGCTACAAGCAGATCGAGGTCGGATTTCCGTCCGCCAGCCAGACCGACTTCGATTTCGTTCGCGAGATCATCGAAGACGGGGCCATTCCCGACGACGTGACCATCCAGGTCCTGACGCAGTGTCGCCCCGAGCTGATCGAGCGCACCTACCTGGCCTGTGAGGGCGCACGCAACGTCATCGTGCACTTCTACAACTCGACGTCGATCCTGCAGCGTCGCGTCGTGTTCAAGGCCGACCGCGACGTCATCAAGAAGATCGCGACCGACGGCGCACGCAAGTGCCTCGAGGTCGCCGCGAACTACCCCGACACCGATTGGCGCTACGAGTACTCGCCCGAGTCGTACACCGGCACCGAGCTCGCGTACGCCAAGGAGGTGTGCGACGCCGTCGTCGACATCATCGATCCGACGCCCGAGAAGCCGATCATCCTCAACCTGCCCGCCACGGTCGAGATGGCGACGCCGAACGTCTACGCGGACTCCATCGAGTGGATGAGCCGCAATCTGAACCGTCGCGACAGCATCATTCTGTCGCTGCACCCGCACAACGACCGCGGAACCGGTGTCGCCGCAGCCGAACTCGGCTACCAGGCAGGCGCCGACCGTATCGAGGGATGCCTGTTCGGCAACGGCGAGCGCACCGGCAATGTATGCCTGGTGACGCTGGGCCTGAACATGTTCACGCGCGGTATCGACCCGCAGATCGACTTCTCCAACATCGACGAGATCCGCCGCACCGTCGAATACTGCAACCAGCTGCCGGTGCACGAGCGGCACCCCTACGGCGGCGATCTGGTCTACACCGCGTTCTCCGGCAGCCACCAGGACGCCGTCAACAAGGGCCTCGACGCGATGAAAGTTGCTGCGGACGAGCAGGATTCGGACGTCGACGACATCCTGTGGCAGGTTCCGTACCTGCCGATCGACCCGAAGGACGTCGGACGCACGTACGAAGCCGTCATCCGCGTCAACTCGCAGTCGGGCAAGGGCGGCGTCGCCTACATCATGAAGTCCGATCACGGTCTCGCGCTGCCGCGTCGACTGCAGATCGAGTTCTCGCAGGCCGTTCAGCGCATCACCGACGGTGAGGGCGGCGAGGTGTCGCCGAAGGAGATGTGGGACGTCTTCGCCGACGAGTACCTGAGCCCGATCCGCCCGCTCGAGCGCATCAAGCAGAAGGTCATCGCAGCCGAAACCGACGGTGGCACCGACCAGATCGTCGCGACGGTGAAGATCGACGGCGTCGAACAGGACATCAACGGCCACGGCAACGGACCGCTCGCTGCCTTCGTCGACGCCCTCTCCACCGTCGGCTACGACATCGGCGTCCTCGACTACTCCGAGCACGCCATGTCGGCGGGCGACGACGCCCAGGCCGCCGCGTACGTAGAAGCCTCGGTCACCGGACCCGACGGCGATGCCGTCACCGTCTGGGGCGTCGGCATCGCGACCTCCATCACGACGGCGTCTCTGCGCGCAGTCGTCTCGGCGGTCAACCGCGCGCTGAAGTAAGCACCACCTCGCCGCACTCCCGCACGGTTGATCATCGCCGATCGACGATGCGGGAGTGTCGGGCGAAGAGCGAGACCCCGACAGTGAGGACCGCTACCGCGACCATCGCGGCGACTGTTCGGCCGTAGCCGGTGAGCAGCTGCTCGACGGCCGCATCCGAGATCTCGCTGATCGTGCCGGCGAACACGTACTTTCGTAGTTCCAGGGGAAGTGCACTGGTCACGACGGAGAGAATCACTGCGGTACCGACGACGAATCCACTCGTCTGAAGCAACAGTCGCATGGCGTTTGCGATGCCGAGCCGTTCGTCGGGCAGGTCGCCCATGATCGCGGTCGCATTGGACGGCATGAACAGGCCGGAACCGAATCCGGCTATTGCCAACCCCACGAGGAGCACCCAGAGCGGCATTCGCCCGGTTGTTCCCACGAACAGTACGACGAGCGCCACCACGGTGACGACATTGCCGATCACGGCAAGCGTCGACGCCGAGACGATGCGCTGCAGCGGACCCGAACTCAGCGATGCCGTCAACGCGGCGACCGCCACTGGCAACACCATCACTCCCGCGACGAGTGGTGTGACACCCGAAACCGCCTGGAAATACAGTGCCATCAACAGAACGACGCCACTTTGCGAGATCGAGTTGAGAAAAGACGCGAGCAGCCCGAACCCGAACGGCCAGTGCTTGAACAATTGAATGTCGATCAACGGATCGTCCACGGACTTCTCGAACCACAGGAACAGTGGGACGATCGTTGCGCTGATCAACAGCCCGCCGACGACGAGTGGGTGGGACCATCCGAGCGATGTGGCCTGAGACAGCGCCGCTAGACCACACGTCAGAGCAACGAGAATCATGGCGTTGCCACGCAGATCGAGCGAGTACGAACGACCGGTACGCGGCGTGGGTTTCAGTGCGACGAACCCCCAGATCAGACACATGATTCCGATCGGGACGTTGAACCAGAAGACCCACTGCCAACCAGCCTGCTGGGCGAGCAGACCGCCGAGTGTCGGTCCGCACAACTGAGCGATGGAGAACGACGCGAGGTATATGCCCATGCCCTCGCCGAGGCGCCGGCGGGGAAAAGCGGCGGTGACGAGAGCCGCGCTGTTGGTCAGTAACATCGCGCCGCCCGCAGCCTGGATCACCCGAAATCCCACCAGCCACCAGGCATTGGGGGCGAGCCCGCACGCAACGCTGCCCACGGTGTAGAACGCAAGACCGGTGAGGTACATCGTCCTGCGTCCGAACATGTCCGCCATACGCCCGAATGCCACCAACAACACGGTGTTGGTGAGCATGTAGGCGAGAAGAATCCAGCTGGCGGCGAGGCTGCTGGCGTCGAAATGCCTTGCAACAGTCGGCAGTGCGACATTCAGCGCACTCCCCGACATGCCGATGACCATGCTGGCGAACGCCACAACACTGAGCGTCCGCCACGCATCGCGCATGACGTCGCGTTCGGATCGCGCTGTGTCGTGCGAGCATTCTGCGTCGGTGTCCGGTCTCGCGGTCATCGTTGTCGATCCTGTTCCGACACCTGCCCCTCGGGCTGCTCCTCGTCCAGGAACGTCAGCATTGCCTGTACCGAACTGTGCGCTGCCTTGACCACGTCCGGGTGCTCCAGATGCGGATACATCCGCTCGACCATCACCGGGACGGCCGAGTATCCCTGGCTCCGGAGGCCGTCGACCTGATGAATTCTTCTGAGCCGCGCGTCGATTCGACGCTTGACCGCGGCTGCGAGATCCGGGAGGACCGGGCCGTGCCCCGGGAGGACCGACACTGTGTTCGTCGAACCGATTCGTTCGAGCGCGCGGAGACTGTCGAGCATGCTCCGCAGCAGCTTCGGATGTACGACGGGAGAACCTGCGCCCAACACCGTGTCACCGGTGAACACCACCCTGTCGTCGGGCAGATGGACACACAACGAATCCCGAGTGTGCCCAGGAGTCGATACGATGTTTGCGGCCACCGCACCCGCGAGCGTCAGCCGGTCACCGTCGTGCGCGGTGGGGGCGCCGTCCGGCCGGCGAGCGGCGATGACAGCCGCACCCGTTTCGCCCACGAGCGACGCCAGCGCACCGGCATGATCGTCGTGCCCGTGCGTCAGAACAACTTCCGTCACTATGCGGTCACCGATTGTGGCACGAAGCGCCTCCCCATGACGCCCGTCGTCCGGGCCAGGATCGATCACCGCACAGGTTGCCGCCGACGGGTCCCCCACTATCCAGGTATTGGTGCCCTCGAATGTCCACGCGCCGGCGTTCGGCGCGAGCAACCACTCGACTCGCGGCGCCACCCGCACCGCAACGCCTACCTGGGGAACTTCAGTTCTCGATGTCAACATGGCAACCTCTCTAGAAGGTACTTCTAGAATGCTACTCGAATATTTGACGTAAGTCGCTACCCGAAGTCACGAAAGTTGTTCCCGCAGAGCATCGATGGCCCGCGGCAACCGTCTATCGGATGCCACGGGCCATCGATGCCACGAACTCAGGCGTCAGTTCGCCGCGATCCGCCGTATCAAGTCGCACATGATGTCGGCGACGACGTTCGCCTGCCGCTTGGTTTTGCAGTTCAGCACTACTTCCCTCGCAGACTCGACGATGATGTCAGTCAGCACCCCGAGCGTGATGCGGTGCTCACTGTCGTTCCCGGGGCCGAGAAGCGCCGAGTTCTGGCGAATCCACTCGATTCGGTTGTCTCGCCGTAGTTTTTCGAACCCAGGCGGTCCATCCGTGTCGACGAAGACCAGGGCGACGTCCCGACGCTGCCAACTTCCCGCAAGGTAAGCGCGGGCACCGATACAGAACAGTTCCAGGGGGTCCGTCGTACCCGAACGGCGTTGCTCGAGAACTGCGGCACGAACCTGTTCGAGATGTGCGGAGTTGTGTCGATCCCACAGCGCGCTGAACAGTTCCGCTTTACCACCGAAGTGGTGGTAGAGGCTTCCCGTGCTCGACCCTGCTTTCTCCACGATCTCGGAGATGTTGGCGTTCAAGAAACCAGCTTCCGCGAACACTGTCTGCGCGGCGTCGAGCAACTTTCTCTGCGTCTCACCGGTCTTGGCCCACTGCCATGTCGTCGGCGACGAATCTCTGTCGGTCACGAAATCCCCCGCGCCCACTTTACGTACCACATCGGAAGAGCGTAATTCTAGAATTGAGACGCGGTCAAGCCGGGAAGGGCTGCCCCGGCTATGCCGCACCGAGAACAAGGGTCGCCCCTGCCGCGAACATGCCACCATTGCCCTGTACGAGGCTCGTTCGAACACCGTCCACCTGGGCTGGAGCATCCCCGCGCAACTGCCGGACCGATTCGAGAATCGCGAACATCCCGTACATCCCGGTGTGCGTATAGGACAGACCACCGCCGTTGGTGTTGACCGGCAACGATCCACCTGGCGACGTATGCCCCTCACGCACGAATTCGCCGGCTTCCCCGCGCCCCACGAACCCGAGATCTTCCAATCCGTACAGCGGAAGATGGGCGAAGGCGTCGTAGATCATGACGTGGTCTATGTCCGACGGTGACAGACCCGCCGATCGGAACGCGGCAGCCCCCGACTTTTTGAATCCCTTGAAAGAGGTGAAGTCCTCCATCATCGATATTCCTGGCCCTTCGTATCCTTCCCCGGTGCCGAGGATCTCGACGGTCGGGACGTCGAGATCACGCGCCCGGTCCACGGTCGTCAGGACGAGTGCTCCACCACCGTCGGTGACCAGGCAGCATTCGAGTAGATGGAACGGCCACGCGATGACCGGTGAATTCTGCACGTCGTCGACGGTGATCGGGTCGCGGAACTTCGCCCTGGGGTTCATACTCGCCCACTTGCGCTGCGCAACAGCCACATCGGCGAGATGTCGCGCCTGCGTGCCCGTCTCCTTCATGAACCGCAGGAATGGCAGCGTGAATCGACTCGGCGGTCCCGTGACTCCGTACGGCGCCTCGAATTGGCCTGGCAACGACGCCGCATCCGGTGCGTACGCGGGCGCACCGACTCTCGACCGGCCGGATTCGCCGTGGGTAATCAATACGACCGAACACTGACCGGTGCTCAACGCGGCAACCGCATGACGGACGTGCGTCAGAAATGACGTCCCACCGACACTCGTCGTATCCATCCATTGTGGTTCGATGCCGAGGCTGTGAGCCACCGACAGCGGCCCCGGCATCGAGACCCCTGCGATGCCGTCGACATCTTTCGGGTGTAGTCCACAGTCTGCCAACGCATTTCGTGCTGCTTCGATGTGCAACCCGAGTGTCGACCGGTGCGGCAGCGTCCCGATCTCGTCCGTCTCGGCCGCGCCGACGATCACGACACCGGTACTCACGACGCACTCCCGGCAGGCCCGAACACGGGAACTTTCATGTCACCGCGTTCTTCGAAGCGGACGACGAGATCGAGGTCGAGCGGCAACAGATCGGGATCGGGTTCGACGCCTACGATGTTGGTCATCATGCGTGGTCCTTCCTCCAGTTCGACTACGGCGACGACGTAGGGCCCCTCGTCCTCGAATCCTGGTCCTGGGCGGTGTTCGATGACGTAGCTGTACAGCGACGCACGCCCCGAACATTCGATCCATTCGACGTTGCCGGAATTGCATGCGGGGCAGAAATCCCGGGGATAGAAGTACGCGGTTCTGCAGTCCAGGCAACGTTGCACCACCAGTCGCTCCGCCGCAGCCTCGGCCCAGTAGAACGCCGTCTCCGGAGTGGGTTTCGGTGCGAGTTTGCGGAGCGTCTTCTTCGGCTTCACCTCGGCGGACGAGGGCACCGTGGAACTTGTCATCTGTATCTCTTCTCGTAGTGCTAGTAGGGCAGGGCAGCCGATGCCGCTGTACCTATGCGGCCCTGTTCGTCGTGGAGGGCGCACACGGATACCGCAACGCCGTTGTCGACCGCGTGGTCGAGATTCTCGAAGCCGATCCACTCGCCGATCGGGAGCCGGCTCAGGTACAGCGTCACGTCGGCGTTGATGAAGTTCAGACTCTTCGCCCCCATGTTTGTGAAGGGGCTTACCCAATCCGCCGCCATCGCCGCGATCTCGAAGGGCGTGTCACCGATACCTTCGAGCAGCCGGCACGTCTCACGAAACCAGGAGAATTTTCGGCCGTCTTCCGACGGTTCCAGCCGTCGCACCTCTCCGAAGTGCCTGGGCGCCTGCCTCACGGGCGGCGACACCGATTCCGGTGCCGGAGCGCGATATTCGACGGGCGACCAGGCCACAGGAGTCGATTCAGCTCCAGCGAGCAATGCCTGCACACTCGCCGACGCCACGGGCATGCCGTCGACGGATGCCTGGACTTCCACGATCCTGACGCGTCGGCCCGCTCGTCGTACGTACGTCGTGATGTCGATCGGCCCCATCGGAATGGGGCGGAACAGATCGGTTGTCATTCGAGCCGGGTGGAATCCATCGGCGAGGTGTTCCCGTTCCACTTCCCGCGCCATCAGCCCGGAAACGAGGCGCCCGTGAACGAGATTCTCGGACCACGGACTTCGGGCATGCGGCCGCGGTTCGTAGCGTCCGTCGCCGCCGTCGAAGAACGGCGCCTTGGTGTCCGGCCGTGACACAGCCGCTTCCCGAACCGTGGCGGTCATCGGACGGTCACCGTTCCGCGGTCGAGGACCACGGTGTCGTCCGACGTGGTCACCCGGAAACGTATGCCGTCGGTGGTGTCCCAGATCGACACCGTCAACTCCTGACCGGGGAACACCGGCTTGGTGAACCGTCCCGACATCGACTGCAGTCGCGTCGGGTCGGAACCGCAGAGCTCGTGCAGCAGCACCCTCCCGGTGACGCCGTACGTGCACAGTCCGTGAAGGATCGGTGACCGGAATCCTGCGCGCGCAGCGAACGAAGGATCCGAGTGCAAGGGGTTGCGATCACCGGAAAGGCGGTACAGCAGAGCCTGTTCCGGACGCGTCGCGTAGGTCAGCTTGGAATCAGGCGCGGTGTTCGGCATCGGCGCGTCGCCGGTGCGGTCTCCGGTACTGCCGACCGATTCACCCCGGATGAAGACCGACGAGCGCGACGACGCGACGAGCTCACCGGTTGCGGAGTCGACTGCGGTCGCCTCGGTGACCACGAGCGCTCCACTTCCCCTGTCCTGCATCGACGTCACGGTCGATCTCACCTGAACGTCACCGTCGACGGGCAGCAGCCCGGTGGTCTCGAAGGCTTGCTCTGCGTGTACGAGCATCGCGGGATCGAAGGTTCCCAGTGATCGCCCGGACCGTGCTTGTGTGGCCAGTACCGCGAACGTCGGCAGGACCTGCTGCGCGACGTCCGCGGAGTTCTCGGTTACGAACGACAATTCGTCCAGAGACGAGTCCTGCCCGGCACCGACACCCACCGCGTACAGCAGGGCATCCTTCGACGACCACGTCCGCTGCACGGGATTGCTCGGCACCCCGACGACGCCGAGATCGAGGGCCATCAGGACACCTTCTCCGGTACGAGCCCGTTCATCGCCGCGTTACCTGCCGCCTCGGCGACCAGGCGCGGCACCACCTCGCCGAGTTCGCCGGGTTCGAACCTCGCACCCTTGTCGAAACTCGGGCCTGCGCTCCACCCCTCGGCGACACTGATGTGTCCTCCGCGCACGTTGAACACACGGCCGGTGATGTCGCGCGACTGTTCGCTTCCCAGCCAGACCACGAGCGGTGCGATATTGTCCGCTGCCGACGGATCGAAATCGCCTGGTGCGGGCGCCTTCCGGCCGACGTTGCCGCCCAGGTTTTCGGTCATCCGAGTCAGCGCTGCGGGCGCGACCGCGTTGACGGTCACCCCATAGCGGGCGAGTTCCATCGACGCGATGATCGACAGGCTCGCGATACCGGCCTTCGCTGCGCCGTAGTTCCCCTGACCGACGTTTCCGTAGATGCCCGACGACGACGTCGTGTTGATCACGCGCGCGTCGACGGCAGCACCGGATTTGGACCGCTCCTTCCAGTAGCGCGATGCGTGGCGCAGGGGCATGAACGTCCCACGCAGATGGACGCGGATGACGTCGTCCCACTCTGCGGCGGTCATGTTCGTGATCATTCGGTCCCGCAGGATTCCCGCGTTGTTGACCAAGACGTGCAGGTCGCCGTAGTGCTCGACGGTTTCCTCGATCAGTCGCCTCGCACCGTCCTCGTCGGACACGTCCGTGCCGTCGACCCGCGCCGTGCCTCCGGCTGCGCGAATGAGGTCGACGACCTCTCCCGCAGGCCCGTCGGCCGTCCCGGACCCGTCGACGTCGGCGCCGATGTCGTTGACGACGACGGTCGCGCCTTCGCGTGCGAACTCCAGTGCATGACCTCGTCCGATGCCGCGGCCCGCGCCGGTGACGATGACGACTCTGCCCTCACAAATTCCGCTCATCGCGATACCTCTTCTTCGTCGGTCGGGCTCCACGTGATGAGCGCATCGAGCGCCTCACAGTGCGATCCGCTCACCATCAGGGGATTGATCTCCAGCGCCTGCAGTCGATGGCCAAGGCCGTATGCGACGTCGGCAATGCGTTTGACCTGGGCCGCCAACGCGTCGAGATCCACTGGGGCGGTACCGCGCGCACCCTTCAGCAGTGTGATGCCGCGCAGCCCGTCGATCGCCTGCCGCACGTCGTCGTGGGACACGGGCAGGACCCGAATCGCAGCGTCCGCCAACACCTCGACCCACACACCGCCCAACCCGACCGCGAGAGTCAGCCCCCACACGGGGTCTCGCACCACACCGACGAGCATCTCGATTCCGTCCATGCTTCGGTGCGGCTGCACGATGGTCGCGATTCCCGTCGAGCCCATCTTCTGCAACGCAGTGGTCACCGAGTCGAACGCATCCCGGACGTCGTCGGCGTTGTGCAGGTTCAGACGGACGCCTCCGACTTCGCTCTTGTGGCCGAGGTTCTCGGCGACCGCCTTCAGTACGACCGGGTAGCCGAACGCGTCGGCGTGCGAGACTGCCTCGTCGGCCGTCGTCGCCAGTTCCGTCGGAACCACCGGCACACCATGCTCGCGCAGCAACCTTCCGGCCGCGTATTCGGTCCACATGCCCGTCGGCTCACGATCGAGGGAAACAGACCCGGTCTCGGGACTCGGGATGTCGTCGCCGGCGAAGTTGCGCTGGATCGCCGCCCATCGGACGGCGTTGCCCAATGCCGTGATTCCGTGCTCGATTCCGCCGAGGACGTGTGGGAAATCGGTCGCCGCAGCAATCGACCTGCCGTGATCGGTCACATCGGTGAGCACCGTGCTCAGCACGACCGTGGGAACGGCCGTTGCCTTGATGTTCTTCGCCGAGTCGCCGTACGCGGCGAGTGCCGACTCGGGGTCGGCGGCGGGGACGCGCGGCAACTCCGACAGCAGGACTGTGAAATCGACCTCGGGATCCTGGGCGACCACCGCCAGTGAGCGTCGCATGAGGGTTCGATCGATGACCACGTACCCGGTGACGTCGAGTGGGTTCTGCACGGTGGCGAAGTCCGGGACGATGTCCTGTAGTTGTCGAGTGGTGTCGTCGGAGAACGCCGGCAGTTCGAGTCCTTCGTCCTCGGCACGGTCGGCGATGATCTCCGACGCTCCGCCCGACGGCGTCACGACGCCCATCCGCGGTCCCGGCAGGCCGCCGCCGAGGCTGGCCATCAATCCGGCCGTCAAGATCAGATCCTCGAGCGAGCGAACCCTGATGACGCCCATCTGTTCGAAAGCGGCGTCGATGACCGCATTGTCGCCGACGAGCGCGCCGGTGTGGGCCAGTGCCGCACGGGCACCGAGCGCGCTACGCCCGATCTTCAGCGCAACTATCGGCTTGCCCGCAGCGAGCGCACGCCGGGCGATTCGCCGAAACTCGTGCGGGTCGCGCACGGATTCGAGGAACAGGGCGATGACCGATGTGTTGGGATCGTCGACCAGGTATTCCATCACGTCCGTCACGGACATCATCGACTCGTTGCCCATGGCCGTCAGGAAACTGAGTCCGACGTTCCTGGCCTGCGCAAACTGCAGAACCGAGCTGGCGAGCGCTCCGCTCTGCAGCACGAACCCGACGGACCCGGTCAGGAGGGGACGCCCGATCGGCAACCCGTAGGGCGTGATCTTCTCCGCGGCATTGATGAATCCGTTGCCGTTGGGCCCCAGCACCGTCAGGCCGCTCGCGCGGGAGAATGCAACGATCTCGTCCTCCAGCGCCTTTCCTTCGGCACCGGTCTCGCCGAATCCCGATGTCAGGATCACGGCTGCCCGTACGCCATGTTCCACTGCCGTTTGCAGGGTGGACAGCACCACTGTCGTCGGGACCATGACGAATATCAGGTCCACCACATCCGGCAGATCCGCGAGGCTGGGATACGTGCGTTCTCCGTGGACAACCGAACTGGAACGGTTGACCAGATACGTCTCGCCCGCGAAACCGCTGTCCTTGATGTTCTGAAATGTGTTGAGAGACCATGGCGATTTGTCCGTCGCCCCGATCAGTGCGATCGAGCGGGGCTCGAACAAAGCGCGTAGATCGAGGGCCTCGATTGTCGGGTTGGTCATGAATTCTCGTCCTGTCGTCGACTCGCGCTGTTGCGTTCCAGCATCTCTGGCGTCAGTGGCCGAAGCCGTCGGAATTGACATATCCCTTGATGAGATTGCGTGCGATGGTGCGACGCTGAATCTCGTCGGTGCCTTCGAAGATCCGCAGGAGTCGCAGCTCGCGGTACCACCGTTCGATCGGGAGTTCCTTCGTGTAGCCCATGCCGCCGTGGATCTGGAGGACACGATCGACGACGTTGTTGGCCATGATCGAACCGTGCAGCTTGGCCACCGACGACGCATGCCTGGCGTCGACGCCCTGTGCGACCATCCATGCCGCGCGCAACGTCAGGAGCTTCGTCGATTCGATCTCGACGTGCGAGTCAGCGATCTGCCACTGGATAGCCTGATACTCGGCGATCGGATGCCCCATCGACACGCGGTTCTTCGAGTGCTCGATCGCCATGTCCAGAAGACGTTCGGCGGAGCCGATCGCTCGGGCGGGGATCATGTAGCGGCCCTGGCCGATCCAGCTCATTGCGAGCTCGAATCCCTTGCCCACTTCACCGAGCACGTTGCTCTCGGGGACACGGACGTCGACGAAGGACAGTGCTGCCGGACCCCACTGCCCCATCGTCGGAATCGGTGCGGAAGTCCAGCCCATGTCGCGGTCGACGATGAAGCACGTAACGCCTCCGTTGGCTCCCTTCTCCTTGTCGGTCACGGCGAAAACCATGACGAAGTCGGCTTCGTTGCCGCCGGTGATGAAGATTTTCTCGCCGTTGATGACCCAGTCGGAACCGTCCTTGACCGCGCGGGTCTTGATGCTCCGTGCGTCGGATCCTGCGCCGGGTTCGGTGATCGCGAAGCACGATCGTCGCTCACCCTCGATCGTCGGAATCAGATACTGCTGCTTCTGCTCGTCGTTGGCTCCGTAGAGAATGTTGTCCGCCGAACCACCGAAGGAGAACGGCACGAAGGTCCGACCTGCTTCGGCAGCGATGATCGCGCTCATCACCGGCCCCAGATCGGCCCCTCCGTACTCCTCGGGGGTGTTGATACCCCAGAATCCCGACTTGCGCGCCTTCGTCCGCAGCGCCTTGATGTCCTCGGGCGGTAGGCCGGGCCGGCCCTCACGCTCGTTCCGAAGCACCTCGCTCTCGAGCGGAATCACCTCCTTCTCGAGGAATGCGCGCACCGACTTGCGCATCAATTCTTCTTCTTCGTTCAATGCAAAATCGACCATGTCTTGCACGTCCCTTCCGGGTCCACGGGGATGAGAATGGAGGCGGGATCGAATCATATTCTAGAACTTCGATCTAGATGGACAGTGGACGATTGACTGCCTCTTGTCAAGCCCGCACCGCCCGATTTCTCGAGATCGGCGCGGAGCCTTGACACGGCAAATGTTTTAGAACATCCTTCTAGAAATCGCTCCAGGGCGCCGGGCGCGACGTATCGAAGAAGCCCCTCTCGGGCAGAGTCACAGTCGATTTCGCCGCTCGAAGGGCGCCTCCCCTCGACCCATTCGGAGGTCATCACATGTCGTACCGCTCGATTCTCGGACGCGCAGCTGTACTCGCCACCGTCTGCGCCGTCTCGGTAGCATGCGCCGGCATCGACCAGCGGACTTTCGACATCGATGCGCTCGATCGTGACGCGACGGTGATATACGGGCAGATCGTCGTGCCCAGCAGCCTCGATCCCCATCGCGGAGTTACTGAAAACGACCTACCGTTACTGACGGTGATCTACGATCGGATCACTGACGTCGACACCGACGGCAACCCGATACCGATGCTGGCCGAGAGCTGGGAGTTGGACGACGAGAATTCCTCATTCATCCTGAACATGCGTGCGGGAGCTACATTTTCGGACGGCACCCCGGTCGACGCCGCTGCGGTCAAGGCGAATATCGACAGAATCCTCACCGATCCGCAGTCCACGATCAAATCTCAGATCGACAAGACCATAGGGTCGGTCGACGTACTCGACGAGAGAACCGTTCGACTCAACCTCGTCGGGCCTGGCGGTTCGCTACCGACGTTGCTCGCGTCACGCCCCGGAATGCTCGTGTCGCCTGCCGCGCTAGGCAACACCGACCTCGACCAGAAGCCAGTCGGCGCAGGCGCTTTCACGATGACGAGCAGCATTCCCGGCACCGAATACCACTTCGACCGCAGGCCCGACTACTGGGACGACGACGCCTACCGCTTCAGCAAGCTCACCTTCCTCATACAGCTCGACACCGCAACGCGCATGAACTCGCTGCAGGCAGGCGAGTCGACGATGACCGGCGTAGTCGGGCCGCAGAAGGAAGAAGCGAAAGCGGGTGGACTGCAGGTGTTCACCTCCGACGGCGCGAGCACCAGCATGGCGCGAATTTCGCTGAACACCGCGAGAAGTGAGTTCGGCGAGAAGGCTGTACGTCAGGCCATGAATCTCGCCATCGACCGAGCTGCCATATCGCGAGTCCTGTACTCGGGCGACTGCGTTCCTGGTGCGCAACCGTACCCGGAGGGCTACTTCGCACACAGCGACGCGCTCGACGACAGCGGATGGTCGGACTACGACCCCGACCGCGCCCGCGAACTGCTCGCCGACGCAGGCCTCGCCGACGGCTTCACGTTCACCGCCGCGGTTCCGAGCCTGTCCATCTACCAGAACAACGCCCAGGTCGTGCAGCAGAACCTGGCCGACATCGGCATCGACATGCGCATCGAGGTCATGGACGCAACTCAGGCCAGAGCACGATTCGTCACTGGGGAGGCGGACGCCCTCGTCGGCCAGTACGGCGGCGGTACTGACCCTGGCCTCTACGTGTCCTCCGCATACCTTCCCACCGGAGGCGACAACCCCGGAAAGTTGACCACCGAGCGGATGGGCGAGTTGTACGCCGCGACCGCGCGCAGCACCGACGTCGAGGAACGCAAGGCAGCGTACGAAGACCTCCTGGCCGAGGCATTCGAGATGGGTCCGGCTCAGATTGTTCTCTGTCACTCGGTGGCCTCGGTCGCAAGCCAGGGAAACGTCGGAAACTACGTCTTCTACAAGACCGGCGGTACGGGCCTCAGAACGTTGGACGTGAGCAAGTGAAACCCACCGAACAAGGATGAGGTGTTCCAATTGTGTTGATATTTATGGTCAAACGGTTGTTGGCTGCCGTTCCAGTGCTCATTCTCGTCACCATTCTCAGTTTTTCGATGATCCACTTGATCCCAGGCGACGCCGCGGTGGTCGCGGCAGGTGAGAACGCGTCGGCCGAGCAGATCGCCGCGACCAGGGCCCAACTCGGGCTCGATCAGAACATCGTCGTTCAATACTTCAGCTGGGTCGGAAACCTGCTGACCGGCGATCTGGGCACCTCGCTGCTCAGCAGCCACCGCAACATCGACGCAATCCTCGAAGCTCTACCCGTCACTTTGTCTCTCGCGTTCGTCGCGCTGTCGTGGTCGCTGGTGTTCGGAGTCGTCGTCGGCGTGTTCGCGGGACTACGACAGGGCACGTGGATCGACCGAACCCTCACGAGTCTGACCACCCTCGGCATCTCGATGCCGAGCTTCTGGCTCGGTCTGTTGTTCGTCACGTTCTTCTCGTTGCAGTTCCGACTCTTCCCCGCAACCGGGTACGCGCCTCTCAGCGACGGCATCGCTGCATGGTTCTCTCACCTCGTGCTGCCCGCCCTCGCACTGGGTACCGTCACAGCTGCCGAGATCGCCAGGCAGTCCCGGGCTGGTGTCATCGACGTTCTGGAACGGGACTACATCCGCACGGCCACCGCAAAAGGTCTGCCGCGCTGGAAGGTGATCGTCAAACACACGTCGAAGAATGCGGCCGTGCCGGTCGTCACCGTGTTCGGTCTCCAGGCTGCCGCGCTCATCGGTGGCGCGGTGATCATCGAGCAGGTGTTCGGCATGCCGGGGCTCGGATCCGTCGCTCTCAAGGCGATCCTCGAACGTGATTTCCCCGTCATCCAGGCATTCGTCGTCGTGATCACGCTGTTCGTCCTCGTGATCAACCTGCTCGTGGACATCTCGTACGCGTACTTCAATCCGAAAGCCAGGACATCATGACGATCAAGCCTCTCTCGTCGCCTCTGGACAACGCTCGACGTCAGCTCGAATCCTCGGCGAAGACCACCAGCACCCGGCAGGCTCCACCATCACCTGGTCGTCTCTTCGTCCGGCGAATCCTCAAGTCCCGCACCAACATTGCGTGCCTCATCTTTCTCGGTCTCCTCGGCGTCGTCGCCATCGCTGCACCGTGGATCGCGCCGTACGATCCCGCCTACCAGAAACTGGCGTCCGCGTTCCTACCCCTGTTCTCCGATGGTCACATCCTCGGCACCGACCAGCTCGGGCGAGACACGCTGAGCCGGCTCATCTATGCCACTCAGATTTCCCTCGTCGCGCCGCTCATCGCCGTTGGATTCGCGGCGGTGACCGGGCTACCGCTCGGACTTCTTGCTGGATATCTGGGAGGCAAGTTCGACTGGATCACCGGACGAATCGCCGACGCCCTGATCGCCCTTCCTGCGCTCGTGCTCGCTCTGGCGATCATCGCGATCTTCGGGCCCGGCCTCCTCAACGCGATGCTGGCGGTAGGCGCCGCATCCGCACCTCGCCTGTTCCGCGTCGTGCGAGGATCAACCATCAACGTACGGGAGGAGACGTACATCGAAGCAAGCAAGGTAGTCGGGTGCTCGACGCCTCGCACCGTGTTGATGCACGTACTACCGAACGTGAGATCACCACTGCTGGTGCAGATCACGTTGATGCTGTCGCTCGCCCTGTTGGCCGAGGCCGGCCTGAGCTTCCTCGGACTCGGCGTCCAACCACCCACCGCGAGTTGGGGATCGATGCTCCGCAGCGCGTTCGACAACCGATTCCAGAGCCCGTGGATGGTCGTCCCGCCGGGATTGGCGATCATGCTCACCATCCTGTCCCTGAATCTGCTGGGCGACGGCATCCGCGACGCGGTCGGCCAGGAACGGAGAAAGTCGTGAACCTTCTGTCGATCGACGACCTGCAAGTGGAATTTCGCACCGAAGCAGGCTGGACGCCGGTAGTGACCGGCGCGCATCTCGACCTTGCAGCGGGTGGCACTCGTGCGCTCGTCGGCGAATCCGGTTCCGGCAAAACTGTGACCGCACTGTCGATACTCGGCCTACTTCCGAAGCACAACAGTAGAGTCACGCGCGGCACCATCGACTTCGCGGGTGAGAATCTCTTGGACGCGGACGATGCCCGAATGCGCTCCATCCGCGGCCGTGAGATCGCGATGATCTTCCAGGAACCCATGACCAGTCTCAACCCGGTCTTCACCGTCGGCGAGCAGATCGCGGAGACGGTCCGCGCGCACATGGGAAGTTCACGAAAGCAGGCATGGGCCAGGGCGATCGAGGTGCTGGACCTCGTCGGAATTCCGGCCGCAGCACGCCGGGCAAAGGACTATCCCCACAGCTTCAGCGGTGGCATGCGGCAGCGCGCGATGATCGCGATGTCGATCGCATGTGATCCCAAACTGCTGATCGCCGACGAGCCTACGACAGCGCTCGACGTCACCGTGCAAGCCGGTGTGCTGCAACTACTTCGACGATTGCAGTCGGAACTCGGCACTGCGGTGCTGCTGGTGACACACGACCTCGGCGTCGTCGCGGACTTCTGCGACGAGGTCACCGTCATGTACGCCGGAGAACCCGTCGAGACTGCACATGCCGACCACTTGTTCGCGGAACCGCTGCATCCCTACACAGCTGGGCTCCTCGAATCGCTACCGCAACGCATCGCACCGGGGGATGATCTGGTCGCGATCCCGGGCATGGTCCCTCGGCCCGAGCAGATGCCGTCGGGATGCCGCTTCTCGCCCCGGTGTCGACATTCCGTCGCGGGCACGTGCGACGGTCGGCATCCCGAACTGATCGAAATCCGATCGGACCGCAGCACCCGGTGTGTTCGCGTCGCCGACCACGATCTGACGGGCCTGCTCCCTGCGTTGCCCATCGAGGCAGTTCCGGCCCGCAGCACCATCGATTCGGCAGACCTGGAGGCGTCGCTGTGACCACTCTCGAGAAGAACGTCGTCACCAAGCCCGTGTTGCTCGACGTACAGCACTTGTCCAAGTCCTTCGTGCGTTCGCGCGACGTACTGGGGCGTCCCCGTGAGACCGTCCGAGCAGTGCGGGACATCAGCGTCGGTATCCGTGCCGGTGAGACGCTCGGCATCGTCGGCGAATCGGGTTCGGGCAAGTCGACACTCGGTCGTTCGATCCTGCGGCTCGAGAACCCGGAAGAAGGGTCCGTCTTGTATCAGGGCAAAGATCTGCTGGCGTTGGGCCGGCGAGAACTTCGGCGCACTCGTCGGGACCTGCAGATGATTTTCCAGGACCCGTACGCATCGCTCGATCCGACCAAGACCGTAGGCAACGCGATTTCGGAGCCGCTGCGGATCTACGACAGGGCCTCGCGCGCAGACCACGACGATCAAGTGGCCGAACTACTGACCAAGGTAGGACTGCGAACCGAATTCGCGATGCGGTATCCCGGCGAGATGTCCGGCGGGCAACGCCAACGCGTTGCCATCGCACGTGCTCTCGCGCTCGATCCGAAGGTGATCGTCGCCGACGAGGCCGTGTCCGCACTCGACGTATCGACGCAGTCGGAAGTCATCAACCTACTCGTCCACCTCAACAAGGAATTCGACCTCACGTGTCTGTTCATCTCGCACAACCTGGGCGTAGTGCGGCATATCAGTGATCGAATCGCAGTCATGTACCTCGGTCGAATCGTCGAACTCGGCTCTGCGGCAGAGGTTTACGACTCACCACGCCACCCGTACACGAAAGCACTCCTGTCCGCGATTCCGGTTCCTGACCCGGTTATCCAACGTGCACGCCCCAAAACCATTCTCGAGGGCGATTCGCCGGACCCGGCGCATCCACCGACCGGCTGCGCCTTCGCATCGCGATGCCCATACGCCCAGGAGGTCTGCACTCGCATCGAACCGAACCTCGAGCGACGCGACAACGGGTCCGTGTCCGCTTGCCATTTCGCCGATTCGATTATCCGAGAGAAGGACTCGGTCGCTTGACACCAGAGGGGTCCCGCGCTCGATCAGCGCGGGGCCCTTCTGATTCCACCGCCCCCGGGGTGCTAGGTGCCGAGCAGCGAGGCTTTCGCCTTCGCGAATTCGGCGTCGTCGAGAATTCCTTGGTCGCGCAGGTCCGCGAGTTTCTGGATCTTGCCGACGAGGTCGTCTCCCGTATCGGGTGAGGGAGCCTGTCGGGGCGGCTGCTGCGGCTGCTCGCGCTCCTGCCTGCGACGGTTCATCATGTTGTTGGTCGCGTTGGCAGTTCCGGCGACCACCGCCGTGCGCGCCACCGTTCCGAGGAGTCCCGGCCTGCCCACGCGGCCGCGTCCGAATACCATCGCCTGCCTCCTACACCAGTGCTGCCGCGAGCGCGACTTCGACTGTTTCCCTGGGGATCTGGACGTGAAGCGCCACATCTCCTCCGGCTTCGCGCGACGCATGCGACAGCGTGCGCGCCCATGTCTGCTCGTAGACGAGTATCGCCGCCGATGTGCCCGGCTCGAGTGTGCCCCGTACGACGTCGAGGTCCTCGTCGCTGATCAGAGCTTTCGCCTCGAGCGAGAGTATTTCGAGACCGACGTCGTCGAGCGCCTCGTCGACATCGACCTGCCGCAGTGATCCGTCGAGACTGCGGCCGATGAACACGAGATCGAGCAGCGTGATCACACGCTGCTCGACGACCTGCGCCAGCGCGGCGACGACGGCGGGGTCGGCTCGATCGCCGGGAAACGTCACCACGAGAACGCCCACCGGACCCACGTCGAACATCGTCTCGTTCATCGTCACGATGCTTCTCCGCGCCCTGCGCCTGCGCATCATCCGGCGCGGGTGAATTCACCTGTTTCGGATGATGATCAAGTTGCGCGTCCGAGCCACGATGAGCTGTCTGGATTCACTATCAGCGGAATGGAGCAGCAAGCCGTGGACTCGTTCTGGGATTTTCTCTGGTTGGTAATCGTGAGTTTCGCGTTCGTGGCCTACCTGATGGTGCTGTTCTCGATCATCGGGGACCTGTTCCGCGACCACAAGACGTCGGGATGGGTCAAGGCGATCTGGATCTTCTTCCTCATCGTTGCGCCCTTCTTGACCGCGCTGATCTACATCATCGTCAAGGGCGGCGACATGACGAAACGGCAGGTGGCCGCCGTCCAGCACGCGAAAGACGAGCAGGACCAATACATCAAGCAGGTGGCAGGCCGTACGTCCGCCGAGGAGATCGCGCACGCGAAGACACTCCTCGACAACGGCACCATCTCGCAGGAGGAGTTCTCACAGCTGAAGGAGAAAGCTCTTCGCTGACGCTCAGAGCATGTGCACGAAAATACATGGACGGCTACGGATTTCCGTGCACACGCGCAGCCTCCGCCTCGAACGCCTCCACCACCGCCCTCACGGCCGGCAGCTCGCGAGCACGGGGTCGCGTCGCGAGTTCGTAGATCCTGCCTGCTCGCACTCCTGACAGTGGAATACGCACGAGCGCAGGATGTACGACGGCATATCGCGGCAGTAGAGCGACCCCGTGGCCTCGCGCCACCAATTCCTCGGTGACCCGGAAGTCGTTGATACGCTGGACCACACGAGGCTGCACCCCGGTTGCCGCGGCGACGGACAGCAACACGTCGTCGACCGGGAAACCGCCACGGACGCTGATCCAGTGCTCGTCGGCGAGTTCGCGCAGATCGACCGACTGCCTCGACGCCAACGAATGACTCGGCGGGAGCACGAGGTCGATCGGCTCACGCATCAGGGATTCCACTTCGATGCGCGCGGCAGCGGTTGCCGGTGCTCGATCGTCGCGATGGGTGAGTACGACGTCGTAGTCGGCAAGCAGCGCCGGCACCGACGAGGCGGGTAGGTCCTCGTCACGCGCAACCACTCGTGTCCCGCTGTCTCGCAGGCGGTCCAGAACCCCCGGCAGCAACAGAGCGGCACCGGACGGAAACAGCGCGACGCGCACGCGCCCTTTCGGTGACGCACTGTACGACTCCATTTCGGCCGTCGCTCGACGCAAGGCCCCGAGGACCTCGTCGGCCCGAAGGACGAGGGCATGGCCGGCGTCGGTGAGGCGGAGTCTGCGCCCGTCGGGTTCCAGCAACGCGACCCCTGCCTCCTTCGAGAGCAGTTTGAGTTGCTGGGACACGGCCGACGGCGTCAAAGACAATGCGACTGCGACGGCACCGACGGTTCCGCGGTCGGCAAGTTCGCGCAGTATTCGCAGGCGCTCGACGTTCATGTAGCGAATCTTAAGTGTCGGTGTCGCAACATTCGATTGTGCTGACACGTGGGTAGACCTGACGATGAACGAGTGAACACCCGCGACCGCTGCCTCGGTATCCTTGTCGCCGTCCTGTGGGGCCTGAATTTCCTGGCCATACGCGTCGGGCTCGATCAGTTCCCTCCATTCTTCTTCAACGCTCTGCGATTCCTCGTCATCGCAGTACCGGTGCTGCTCTTCGTTCGTCCGCCGAAGGTCCCGATCAAGTGGCTGCTGCTCTACGGCGTGGGCTTCGGGGTTCTTCAGTTCGCGTTCCTGTTCAGCGCGATGAACGCGGGGATGCCGACCGGGCTCGCGTCGCTCGTCCTGCAGTCGTCAGCGCCGTTCACGGTCGTCCTCGGCGCCCTTCTCCTGCGCGAGCGCATCAGCAGACGCCAGATTCTCGGCATCTCCGTCGCGATAGCGGGCATGGCGCTCATCGGCTATGACCGAGCCCAAGCCGCAACACTGCTTCCCGTCCTGCTGACGCTGCTCGCCGGCCTCTGCTGGGCATTCGGCAACCTCGGCAACAAGCTGGCTGCCTCGACCTGGTCGGGTCACTCCACTCCGGGGGAACCGATGCGGCTCATGCTGTGGATGTGCGTCGTACCGCCCGTCCCGATGCTGGCGTTGTCGGCGATCACCGAGGGACCCACGACGGGCTGGGTCGCGCTTGCGGACGCGTTCAGCCCCGAGGGATGGCAGGCACTGGCCGGGATCGGCTACATCGCCGTGTTCGGAACGCTGGTGGGTTCGGGACTCTGGACGATGTTGATGAGCCGGCACCAGGCGGGCGTCGTCGCACCGTTCTCGCTGTTGGTGCCCGTCGTCGGGATCGCGGGTGCCTGGCTGTTCCTGAGCGAGGAACCGAGCCCGTTGGCGTTGATCGGCGGCGCTGTCGTGATCGCCGGATGTCTGGGTGGAATGCAGAAGGCGGCACGGCCGGAGGCTCTTCCGACGAGTCGCGCGACGGCGTACACCTGACCGCGCTCGTCCGCCCCACCGGCGTGATCTTCCCCTCGTCATCGGCCTGATTCCCCGGCTGAGCCACCTTCCGACGAGAGCTGCCGGACAGGTCTGTGCCAGACTCGGCGCATGGTTCGAACGGGTGAGCGCAAGGCCGCGATAGGCGCGCGCGGCCGGCTGGCTTTGAAGGCCGCGGAGGCCGCCACATGGGCGTCGCGCAAGGCAGGCCGCGGCAAGGGGTCGATGATCGGCGGGCTGGTTGCCCTGAAGATCGATCCCGACATTCTGACGGGGCTCGGCTCCGGCCGTCGCACAGTGGTCGTCACCGGCACGAACGGCAAATCGACGACGACGCGTATGACCGCAGCCGCGCTCTCGACGCTCGGTGAGGTCGCAACGCAGGCCGACGGCGCCAACATGGACGCCGGGATCGTCGCGGCGCTGCACGCGCACATCGACGCGCCGCTCGCGGCTCTCGAGGTCGACGAGCTCCACGTTCCGCACGTGTGCGACGCCGTCTCCCCCGCTGCCGTCGTGCTGCTGAACCTCAGCCGCGACCAGCTCGACCGCGTCGGCGAGATCAACATGATCGAGCGGAAGCTTCGGGCAGGGCTCGCCCGTCATCCGGAGTCCGTCGTGATCGCCAACTGCGACGACGTCCTGGTGACGTCCGCGGCATTCGACGCTCCCAACGTGGTGTGGGTGGCCGCGGGCGGCGGCTGGGCAGGCGACTCGGTCAGTTGCCCGCGCACCGGCGAGCCGATCATCTGGGACGGCGAGCACTGGTACTCGACAGGAAGCGATTTCGCCAGGCCGACTCCCGACTGGTGGCTCGACGACGACAATCTCTACGGGCCCGACGGCCTGAAGATTCCAATGTCGTTGGCACTACCCGGAAAAGCCAACCGAGGCAACGCAGCTCAGGCCGTCGCCGCAGCCGTCACGCTGGGAGCGACTCCGGAGGATGCCGTTCGCGCGGCGTCCACGGTGAACGAAGTTGCCGGACGCTATTCGACGGTGCAGTACGGATCTCATTCCGTCCGAATGCTTCTCGCGAAGAACCCCGCTGGCTGGCAGGAAGCGCTGTCGATGATCGATCCGACGGTCGACGGCCTCGTCATCGCCGTCAACGGGCAGGTACCCGACGGCGAGGACCTGTCGTGGCTGTGGGACGTTCGCTTCGAACATTTCGAGAACGTCGCAGTCGTCGCATCCGGTGAACGGGCCACCGATCTCGGTGTCCGACTGTTGTACGCCGGATCCAAGCACACGACCGTCGCAGATCCGTTGAAGGCCATCGCATCCTGTCCGCCCGGGCGCGTCGAGGTGCTCGCCAATTACACCGCGTTCCGTGATCTCGGGCGCGCACTCGCACGCGAGGTGAACGATGTCTGAGTCCACCGTCCGCATCGGACTCGTACTGCCCGACGTCATGGGCACCTACGGCGACAACGGAAACGCGCTCGTGCTGAAACAACGTTTGCGCATGCGCGACATCGACGCCGAGGTCGTGCACATCACGCTGAACGATCCCGTTCCGGAATCGCTCGACCTGTACACCCTCGGCGGAGCCGAGGATTCGGCGCAACGGCTCGCGACCCGACATCTGACGAAATACCCCGGACTGCAGAACGCAGCGGCGCGCGGCGTTCCGGTACTGGCGATCTGCGCGGCCATCCAGGTCCTGGGTCACTGGTACGAGACGTCCGCAGGCGAACGCGTCGACGGCATCTCGCTGTTCGACGTGACGACGTCGCCGCAGGACGTGCGCTCCATCGGTGAGGTCATCTCCGAGCCGACTCTCGACGGCCTCACCGACAAGCTGACCGGATTCGAGAACCACCGCGGCGGAACGACTTTGGGTCCCGACGCCGGTGCGCTGGCCAAGGTCGTGAGCGGAATCGGCAACGGCGTCGGCGACGGGCGTGAAGGCGTCATACAGGGGTCGGTGATCGGCACGTACATGCACGGTCCGTTGCTCGCCCGGAATCCGCAGCTGGCGGACTACTTGCTGGAGAAGGCGACGGGGTCGACCTTGGCTCCCCTGGAGCTGGAGGAAGTCACGCAGCTTCGGAGAGAGCGGTTGAGGCGCTGACGCGCACGTGCACGAAAATACAGACCCCGCTATGTATTTTCGTGCACATGAGCGCACCGCTCACAGGGAAACGACGTGTCGTCCCATCCCTCCCTGACCAGCACCGCCCGCACCTCGGAATACACCCCGCACGGATCCTTCGTCACCTCGTCCCACCCGTAGACGAGACGAGGTAGGCCTCCGAGTTCTGCGGCATTGTCGCGTCGTCGATCCCGGAACCGACGCTGCTTCGCCGAATGGAATGCCTGACCGTCCAGCCGGACGATGAGTCCCACCTCCTCGTACAGGACGTCCTCGAAAAGCGTCCGCCCGTCGACGTGATGTGGCGCCTGGCGCGCGCTCGAAGGCAACCCGTGCGCCTGCTCGACGTCGATTACGTATCGGTGCTCCAGAGCAGAATGCACTCCATCGGCCAGCAGCGCCAACGTGTCGAGAAGCGCCTTCCGGTATCGACGGGGACGCCTGAGCTCCACCTTCTTTCGCATCGCATCCACCGAGACTGCACCCGACGACATCGCCGACACCATTCGCACCATTGCATCTCGGGCGCTGGCAGAGTCGACCGCAAGGTCCAGCACCGTGTCCGGCTTGCTCGTCCTCCACGGATCGGTCTCCACCCCGATGTGCGACCACGCGCGCGACCGGTGAATCACGACGCCGGGGTGAATCTCGTTGTTCGACTGCGCCGTGAACCGCAGCTTCGCGTGTCGCAAGACCGCACCCTGACTTGTCGCCGATGTCCCGAACGGGACCGTCACGTGTACAGGTCCGTACCGAGGTCGCAGCATTCCCCATTCTTCGGCCGCCGTGTCATGACTGAGCAGCGCCCGTGGCCCGGCGTACAGGAGAGCCGCCGAACACATCATCGAGCGTGTGAGCGGCCCGTTGGTAGTCGATATGACGCCGCGAAAAACTCGAAGCCATTGGCCGCTTTCCACCGCGTGGCGGATCGACTCACGGTTGACACCCTGTTCGTACAGCTGGGTAGTCGTGAGGATGCCGTTCTGGGCGTCGAGTAGTTCTTGCCATCGACCGCTGGGTTTCGTTACCATGCGCAGCACAATGCGCTGATGCTCCGACAGCGAAAGCCGAAAACCATGAGTTATCCACAGGGTGGGGACAACTCATGTGCATGAAAATACACAGCGGACTATGTATTTCTATGCACATGCGGCGAAGCCGCCTACAACGCTCGACGACCCGTCAAAGCGCGCCCCAAGGTGAGCTCGTCCGCGAACTCCAGATCCCCACCCATCGGCAGCCCCGAGGCCAGACGGGTGATCGCAAGTCCCGGGAAGTCCCGCATCATGCGCACCAGATACGTCGCCGTCGCCTCACCCTCGGTGTTCGGGTCGGTGGCGATGATGACTTCGGCGACGTCGACGCCGTCGTCCTGATTCCCGACGCGCATCAACAACTCTCGAATGCGCAACTGGTCCGGCCCGACGCCGTTCAACGGGTCGAGTGCGCCGCCGAGCACGTGGTATCGACCCTTGAACTCACGTGTACGTTCCACTGCCTGAACGTCTTTCGGCTCCTCTACGACGCAGATGATGCTGCGATCGCGTCGCGGATCGGCACAGATGCGGCACAGTTCCTTGTCGGACACCGTGCCGCAGACCGTGCAGAACTGAACGCCGTCACGTACACGTTGCAGGGCCTTGATGAGCCGCTCCACCTCGGGTGGTTCGACACCCAACAAGTGAAAAGCTATGCGCTGCGCGCTTTTCGGGCCGACGCCCGGCATCTTGCCGAGCTCGTCGATCAGATCCTGAACAGGACCTTCGTACACGTGTCCGTCCTCAGAAGCCGGGAAGGCCGAGCGAACCGCCGCCGAGACCACCCGCGAGAGGGCCGAGCTTCTCCGCCGCAACCGACTGCGCAGCGTTCGACGCGTCGGCCACGGCTCCGATGATCAGATCCTGTAGCGTTTCGACGTCGTCGGGATCGACGACCTTCGGATCGATCGTGAGCCCGACGAGTTCGCCGGTGCCCTTCACGGTCGCCCGCACGAGACCCCCGCCGGCCTGTCCGGACACCTCCGCCTGTGAGATCTCCGCCTGCGCGGCCATCAACTGCTGCTGCATCTGCTGCGCCTGCTGCATGATCGACGCGATGTCTGGCTGCTCACCGGGTTGCACTGAAGAATCCTCTCGTCGCACTGTCGCGTTCAGCCTAGTAGGGATCCGGTCCAGCACACCCGCTGCCGCCCCTAGCCGCGGCGACCACGCCTGTCGTCCGACCAGTACCCGAAGATCCTCGTATCGTCCGCGGACAGCCCCGCGTCCTGGCAGACCGCCCGAATGGCGTCCATCCGTGAACGCTCGCCGGCCGCCCAGACGGTGGTGGTCGAGTCCATGTCGGAGCGCCTGGCTGCGGTCACCAGCGGGTCGAACCCCATACCGACGTGGAAGCTGACGACGCCGACGCCATCGACGACGGGTAGTTCCGCGACAGCGGCGGGGTCGGGCGTGTCCAACCACACCGTTCCGGTGGCCGACGCGGGCCACTGTTGCAGTATCGCGCGCACTGCCGGCACGGACGCCTCGTCGGCGAACAGCAGGACGCGTCGACCACTCTCGAAGTTCGGAAGACCTCTGCCTCTGGGCCCGCCGATGGGCGTCGAGGAACCGACCTCGATCGATCCGAGCCAGCGCTGCATGATCGTGTTCTCGAGGCTGGGGCTGAATTCGATGTCCAGGATGCCGCGGTCGGCGTCGAATTGCCGCACCGTGATGTCGAGGGACGGAACGCCGGGGAACTGCAGCCACTCCGTGATGCTGAGCGCGTCCCAGTCGGCGGCATGACGAGTCGGCGTCACCATCGACGTCATGCGCAGCACCCCTGGCCGCGGCCGACTGACAGCAAGCGTCCGCAGAGCCGGCTCGTAGAAGCCTGGTCCCGATTCTGGAACCGTCATGACCCACCTCCCGGAAGTCATCACTACTTGAGTAAGGCTAAACTTCGGCGACGCCCTCGCACCAGCCGGGTTACTCGTATGCTTTGTGTATGCAGGCCGAGATCCGACCCGCCGCCGGACGCCGACGCCGGGTGACCCCGGAGACGATCACGGCGGCAGGCATCGAACTGACGCTGCCGAAGGTGACCGTCAAGACGCTCGCCGAGAAGCTCGGGGTCAGCATCGTCGCGATCTACAACAACATCGACGGCATCGACGCCGTGAAGGATCTCGTCGCGGAAGAGATCCTGCGGCGGTGGGATTTTCCCGCACCCGCGGACGGCGAATCGCTGCACGACGCTCTGATGCGCCTCGCCATCGATCTACGTCGGCTCGTTCACGGGCATCCCGGTATCGCGCACTACCTGGTGAACATCGGCGCCGGGTCGCACCATGCACTCGCGAAGATCGACGCGGTGCAGCAGCGGTACGCGACCCAGTACGACCTGAGCCCCACGCAGGCGGTGTGGGCGGTCGCGACGGTGGCGGAACACGCCATCGCGCTGGCCGAACTCGTCCACACCCCGGACAGGCGGCAGAACCAGCCTGCGATGGTGGCCAGAGACGACCTGAGCGTGATTCCGCTGGGCGTGGATGCGGAGAGTCGAAGTCTGGACTCGGACTTCGAGTGGTCGATGCGGGCCGCCGTCGTCGGCACGGTCGCTGTGATCGGCGACCCGCGGTTCGACGAGCGTTAGCGGGTTTCCTTCTCCAGGTTGGCCAGCGTCTGCGCCTGGATCTTCTTCAGACCGAGCGGCGCGAACGTCTTCTCGAAGAAGCCGCCGATGCCGCCTGCGCCCTTCCATTCGGTCGTCGTCGTGACCTCGCTGCCCGATCCCGACGGCGCGACGGTCCAGGTGGTCACCATCGACGAGTTCGCGTCGCGCTCGGTGATGGTCGAACCGTCGACGCTGACCGTGGCCTTGACGTTCCGCGAACGCTTCGACGTGGCCTGCAGGGTCCACTGAGCAACCGTGCCTGCGCCCTGACCGCCCTCGAGGACGGTGTAGTCGAGGTACTGCTCGGGCAGAATACGAGGTCGAACCGTCTCGTAGTCGGTGAGCGCTGCCAACACCTGATCGGGCGACTGAGCGAGGGTGATGGAACTGCTGGCGCTTACCTGTGCCACGGGCGAATCTCCTTGTGCGTACCGAGCGAACATGTCCGTTTTCCATCCTGCCTTCAGGAGGGGTCGCTCGGCTACGAACGGATACGGCGATGTGAGATGGTTCACGGCACACTTTCTCAGCGCGACAAAAAAGATGTAGAACGCAACCATTTGTCGCTTTTGCACCGTTATCCAGCGCGAACGGAGCAACATTTCAGTGAAATTTGCCCGCGCGCGCAGCAATCGCGGTGGCTCCGAGCGACCCGTGGCGATAGCGTCTTCCTGTGGCTTCAGCGAGAGGGTTCATGAGACGAAGGCCCGAACCGAGGGAAACCGGTTTCGCGGCACATCGGGCGGGGGTCGAGCAGCTACTCGGAAGCTACCGCGCCATTCCTTCCCATGCGACGGTTCGGCTGGCGAAGAAGACGTCGAACCTCTTCCGTACGCGGGCCGTCGCGAACGCGCCCGGCCTCGACGTGTCCGGCCTTTCGCGCGTCATCTCGGTCAACCCTCAGGACAACACCGCAGATGTCGCGGGCATGTGCACCTACGAGGACCTCGTCGACGCGACGCTTCCCTACGGCCTGGCTCCTCTCGTCGTCCCCCAGCTCAAGACGATCACCCTGGGCGGTGCGGTCACCGGCCTCGGCATCGAGAGCACGTCGTTTCGCAGCGGCCTGCCCCACGAATCCGTCCTCGAGATGGACATCCTGACCGGCAGCGGCGAGATCCTCACTGCAACACCAGAAGGCGAGAACTCCGAGCTGTACTGGGGCTTTCCCAACTCGTACGGCACGCTCGGCTATGCCACCAGACTGAAGATTCGCCTCGAACCCGTCCTGCCGTACGTCGCGCTGAGGCACGTGCGTTTCGACGACCTCGAGACGATGCAGGCCACGATGGACCGCATCGCCACCGAGCGTGAGTACGACGGCATCGCAGTCCACTATCTCGACGGCGTCGTCTTCTCCGCGACCGAGAGCTACCTGACGCTCGGCGTGCAGACTGCCGAACCCGGCCCGGTCAGCGATTACCACGCCGGCTCGAAGATCTACTACCGCTCGATTCAACACACGGGCAGCACGCCCAAGTCCGATCGACTCACCATCCACGACTACCTGTGGCGGTGGGACACCGACTGGTTCTGGTGCTCGCGTGCGTTCGGAACGCAGAATCCGAGGATTCGACGTTTCTGGCCGACGAAGTACCGCCGTTCCAGCTTCTACTGGAAGCTCATCGGACTCGACCAGAAGTACGACATCGCCGACCGCCTCGAGGCACGCAAGGGCAACCCACCGCGCGAACGCGTCGTACAGGACATCGAAGTGCCGATCGAGAACACCGCCGCGTTCGTGCACTGGTTCCTGGACGAAATCCCGATCGAGCCGTTGTGGTTGTGCCCGTTACGACTTCGCGAACCCGCCGCACCCGGCGCCGACGCAGCCCGGCCGTGGCCCCTGTACCCCCTCGAACCGAAGCGGACCTACGTCAACGTCGGCTTCTGGTCCTCGGTTCCGATCGTCCCAGGCGAGCCCGAAGGTGCGGCGAACCGCGCGATCGAGAAGAAGGTGACCGAGTTCGGCGGGCACAAATCTCTCTACTCGGAGGCGTTCTACACCGAGGACGAGTTCGCCGCGCTCTACGGCGGCGCGAAATTCAAGGAACTCAAGAAGCGTTACGACCCCACATCACGTCTGTTGGACATGTATTCGAAGGCGGTGCAAAGAAAATGACGACATTCAAAGAGCCCGGTACCCGCGACGCAGCGAGAGCGCACAAGCTCACCATTTCCGAAATTCTCGAACTTCTTTCCGACGGCAACATCCCTCTCCGGTTCACCGCATACGACGGCAGCGCCGCGGGCCCGGAGGATGCTGCGCTCGGCCTCGACCTGAAGAGCCCGCGAGGAACGACGTATCTCGCGACAGCCCCTGGCGATCTCGGTATGGCTCGCGCCTACGTCTCGGGCGACCTGGAGGCGATCGGCGTACATCCGGGCGACCCGTACGACCTCCTGCGCATGATGGGCGACGAACTGCATTTTCGACGCCCGAGCGCACTGACCCTCGCGTCGATCACTCGCTCTCTCGGCTGGGACCTGTTGCGTCCCATCGCACCTCCCCCGCAGGAAGTCGTACCGCGGTGGCGTCGGATCGCAGAAGGGTTGCGTCACTCCAAGACTCGTGACGCCGATTCCATCTCGCATCACTACGACGTGTCGAACACCTTCTACGAGTACGTGCTCGGGCCCTCCATGACGTACACGTGCGCGGCGTACACCTCCTCCGGCGACAGCCTCGAACAGGCGCAGGAGAACAAGTACCGCCTCGTGTTCGACAAGCTCGGACTGAAGGAGGGCGATCGTCTGCTCGACATCGGTTGCGGCTGGGGCGGAATGGTGCGCTACGCCGCCCGCCGTGGCGTCAAGACGATCGGTGCGACCCTGTCGAAGGAACAGGCCGCGTGGGCGCAGAAGGCGATCGCCGACGAGGGTCTGTCCGACCTCGCCGAGGTGCGCTTCTCCGACTACCGCGACATCCCCGAGACCGAGTTCGACGCGGTGTCGTCGATCGGGCTGACCGAGCACATCGGAGTGCACAACTACCCGTCGTACTTCGAGTCGATCAAGTCCAAGCTTCGCGTCGGTGGCCGGGTGCTCAACCACTGCATCACGCGACCGGACAACCGAAGCCACGCTCGCGCAGGCGCTTTCATCGATCGCTACGTCTTCCCGGACGGCGAGCTCACCGGCTCGGGCCGCATCATCACCGAGATGCAGGACGTCGGCCTCGAGGTGCGGCACGAGGAGAACCTACGTGAGCACTACGCGCTGACGCTGAAGGCGTGGTGCCAGAACCTCGTCGACAACTGGGACGCCTGTGTCGCGGAAGCCGGCGTCGGAACGGCACGCGTGTGGGGCCTGTACATGGCCGGATCGCGACTTGGTTTCGAGCGCAACGTCGTTCAGCTGCACCAGGTTCTGGGCGTCAAGCTCGGCCCGAAGGGCGAGGCGGATGTGCCGCTGCGCCCGTGGTGGGAGGGGTAGGCGACTTCGTCGCATGTGCATAGAAATACATAGAGGGTTACGTATTTCTATGCACATGCCCGAAGTATGAGGGCCGATGTCTGCTCCGGCTGATCCCAGTGCGGGAAATGCCCGCACTTGTCGAACCAGTGCAGCTCGGCGTCGGGGAACCGCTCCATCGCGACCTTCGCCTCGCTGGGCAACGTCACTTTGTCCTGACGCCCCCAGCCGATGACCACCTTGCCCTGCAGCGAACCCCGCGGCGCACCTTCCTGACGTGGCCCGTGAATCAAAGCCTTGCGCGCGGCGGACAGCGAGGGCGACGCCTCGTCGGAGAACCCGCGTAGCTCACGCAGTACGAGCTCCTGCGGCAACTTCCACGGTGCCGCCGAGAACTGCGCCAGCGCAAGCGTTCTCGTCACGGCATTGCCGGTCACGAAAGGCAGCAACGGCTGAATCCGACTGACCAGCGCCACCGACGCGGTGATCGACGCACCGAACACCTTCACCTGCGTGTCGTTCCAGAAACCACCGGAATCCAGCGATACGACGGTGCCGCGGTGGCCGCGTCGGGCAAGCTCGAGCACCATCCGGGCCCCCATGGAACTGCCGACGACATCCGCGTCGGACAGTCCTTCGGCGTCGAGGAATTCACGCAGCGCGTCGGTCAGCGTCGCGATGGTGACCTCGGGCAGCGGCGGCGTCCGACCGAATCCCGGAAGATCGACGGCGATCACCTGCCGTTCCGCACTCAGCGCGGGCACGATCGGGTCCCAGTTTCGAAAACTGGATCCCAGGCCATGGACGAGCACCAAAGGTTTGCCGGATCCTGTTCTCACGTTGTGCATGTGACGTCAGGTACCCGATACCGGGTGAGCTACACCCGCGGGTTGTAATGCTTGGGGTCGTCGCGTTCCGACAGCGGCGGCAGATTGCGAGCAGGCGTTTCCGGCAACGGACTGTCCGACGCCACCCTCCCGGTCGCCCGGTCCCATCCGGCCCGGCCGCGCGGATGCATGCGGTAGCGACGCGGCACGAACGCGAACGCCGCGTTCACCGCCTTCCCGACGAGCCGGTGTATCCGCTCGTCACGCTGGTTCCAGCTGTAGCCCAACAGATCTCGCACCGGTTGGTCGTACATCCCGACGGTCAACCAGACGAATCCGCGGGCGATGGGAATGCGCAGCACCGACCACACCGGCCCCGGAATCCACGACGCGAACGGCGGGGGCCCGAGACGCGACAGATCCAGCACGTCACGCGTCGCCTTGTTGTCCTCGAGCACGTCGCAGCACATGTGCTTCCAGTAGACCTGGAAGTCCTCCCACGTCTCGGGCACCGGTCGCATGCTCATTCCGTAGAGGCGATACCACTGGATGTGTTCGGCGAACAGTTGCCGTTTCTGCTCGTCGGTGACGCCGCCCATGAAGTGATCCGCGGTGATGATCGTGCCCATGAAGAAGGTCGCGTGCGCCCAGTAGAAGGTGTCGGGGTCGAGCGCGTGGTAGCGCCTGCCTTGCGCGTCGACCCCCTTGATCTCGGCGTGGTAGCCGCGCACCTGAAGCGCCGTCCGTTCGGCGCGGTCGCCGTCGAACACCACGCCGCCGATCGGATAGAGCGAGCGGAACAGCCGCTCCCACCGCTCGTCGAAGAAGCTCGAGTGCTGCTCGACGCCCGCGCCCAGCCCGGGATGCATGTTCTGCATCGACCCGGCCCACACGCCTTGCAGCATGCCGCGCCAATCGCCGAAGTACCTCCACGTCAGCGAGTCGGGGCCGAGTGGCACCGGTCGCTCCTCACCGGACTGACTACGCATGTTGTCAGACTAGGATCTGACAACATGCGTAGTCAATGGTCGCGGCGATGAGCATCGACGATCGCCGCCGACAGAGATTCACGACGCTTCTCGACGTCGGAACGTCCCTGCTCGGCGCCCCGGAAGGCCCATCGGTCAGCGTGCGGGCGGTCTGTCGGGCCGCGAAGCTCACCGAGCGGTACTTCTACGAGAGCTTCACCGACCGCGACCAGTTCGTCCGCGCCGTCTACGCCCAGGTGGGCGAGCGGGCGCGCGCGGCGATCGAATCAGCCGTCGAACACGCGCAGGGCGACGCGCGAGCCGAAGCACCCGTCCGAGCCTTCGTCGAACTCGTGCTGGACGACCCGGCCGTCGGACGTGTCCTGCTCCTGGCCCCCCTTTCCGAGCCTGCGCTCGGCGGCAGCGGCGCCGCGCTCGTGCCGGGGTTCGTCGAGCTGGTACGCGCGCAACTCACCGATCGAGACGCCGACGACGCACAGCTCGTCGCGGTGGGCGTCGTCGGCGCCCTGACGGCGTTGTTCGCGGGCTATCTCGACGGGACCGTCACCGTGCCACGCGAGAAGTTCGTCGCCCACTGTGTGGAACTCGTGTCCGAAGCGGGCCGGAAAACCGGCTCCTTCATGCCATGATCGAGGCCCGCCGACACCCGAGGAGTCACTCACCATGTCCGATCTCGATGCGTCGTTCCAGCAGGCCCAGATCGACGTCAAGACGCTCACGACCAAGCCGAGCAACGACGACCTGCTGAATCTTTATTCGTTGTACAAACAAGGTTCGAACGGCGACGTCACGGGTAAGCGCCCGGGAAGACTGGACATGGTGAACCGCGCCAAGTACGACGCCTGGGCGAAGCTGGAGGGCACCGACCAGGAGTCGGCGAAGCAGTCCTACGTCGACCTGGTCGACCGCCTCCTCGGACGGTAGCTTCTCGGCGCGGATCCCGACTGCGAGAGGATCCACATGCGCGCCGGCAAACACGACGTACGCGACTACGACGAGGCCGATCTCGACATCGAGAAGCCCAAGACCCATGCCGCCGGAGCGACCGCGGTCGCTGTGTCGATGAAACGCGCGCTGGGCCACATGGGCCCGGTGCGCACGGCGAAGACCCTCCTCGACCTCAATCAGGCCGAGGGCTTCGACTGCATGAGCTGCGCATGGCCGGATCCCGACCCCGGCCATCGCCACGTCGCGGAGTTCTGCGAGAACGGCGCGAAGGCGGTCGCCGAGGAAGGGACGACGACACGCGCGACGCCGGATTTCTTCGCCGCGCACAGCATCGCCGATCTCGATTCGCGCAGCGAACACTGGCTCGGCCAGCAGGGTCGCATCACGCACCCGATGGTGAAGCTGCCCGGTGCGCGCTACTACGAACCGATCGAGTGGGACGACGCGTTCCGCCTCATCGGCGACCAGCTGAAGTCTCTCGCCGATCCGACCGAAGCAATCTTCTACACGTCGGGGCGCGCGTCGAACGAGTCGGCGTTCGTGTACCAGCTGTTCGCCCGAGCCTTCGGCACGAACAATCTGCCCGACTGCTCCAACATGTGCCACGAGTCGACGTCCATCGCGTTGCAGGAGTCGATCGGCATCGGCAAGGCGAGCGTGACGCTCGAGGACGTCTACGCGGCCGAGCTGATCGTCATCGCCGGCCAGAACCCCGGCACCAACCACCCGCGTATGCTCTCGGCACTCGAGAAGGCCAAGCAGAACGGCGCGAAGATTCTGTCGATCAATCCGCTTCGCGAGGCGGGACTCGTCAACTTCAAGAATCCACAGACACCACGCGGCATGGTGGGGCCCGGCACCGACATCTCCGACATGCACCTGCCGATCAAGGTCAACGGTGACCTCGCGCTGTTCCAAGCATTCGGCTCACTGCTCGTCGAATGGGACTGCATCGACCGCGACTTCATCGATCGGCACACGAACGGCTACGAGGAATGGAAGGCGCACGTCACCGCCGTCGACTGGGACGTCGTCACGTCGTCGACCGGGTTGACGCGCGAGCAGATCACCGACGCCGCGAAGATGCTGCGTGACTCCAAGGCCACCGTGTTCTGCTGGGCCATGGGCCTGACACAGCACCGCAATGCCGTCGCGACGATCAAGGAAGTCACCAATCTTGCGTTCGCACAGGGCAATATCGGCAAGAAGGGGGCCGGTCTGTTTCCCGTGCGCGGCCATTCCAACGTGCAGGGTGACCGCACGATGGGCATCTGGGAGCGCGTCCCGCAGCACTTCCTGGACTCGATCCAGAAGGAGTTCGGCTTCGACCCACCGCGCGAGCACGGACACGACACCGTCGACTCGATCCGTGCGATGCGCGACGGCAAGGCACAGTTCTTCCTCGGGCTCGGAGGCAACTTCGTGCAGGCGACGCCGGACACCGACGTCACCGCCCAGGCCATGCGCAATCTCGCGATGACCGTTCACATCTCGACCAAGATCAACCGGTCCCATCTCGTCACCGGCGACACCGCGCTGATCCTTCCGACCCTCGGCCGGACCGAGAAAGACGTACAAGCCACTGGGCCGCAATGGATTTCGGTGGAGGACTCGACCTGCTCGGTCCATTCGTCGCGCGGACCGCTGAAGCCCGCGAGCGAGCACCTGCGCTCCGAGGTCGCGATTCTCACCGGCATCGCCGAGGCCGCCATCGGTGATCGGTACGGCATCGACTGGAAAGGCATGCGCGACGACTACCGCCTCATCCGCGAGCACATCTCACGCGTCGTACCCGGGTGTGCGGGGTACGAAGTGAATGTTCGACGCCCGGGCGGTTTCATCCTTCCCCATCCCCCGCGCGATTCGCGGACGTTCGAAACCGAGTCCGGCAAGGGAGAATTCGTCGCGTCGCCGATCGAGGTGCTGCACGTACCCGACGGCCACCTGCTGCTGCAGACACTGCGCAGCCACGACCAGTTCAACACGACGATCTACGGGCTGAGCGACCGGTACCGCGGCATCGAGGGTGGCCGACGCGTCGTCTTCCTGCATCGCGACGACATCGCAGCACTCGGGTTCCAGGACGGCGACTTCGTCGATCTGGTCACGCGCTGGGAGGACGACGACATCGAGCGGTGCGCGTCGAACTTTCGGATCGTCGAGTACGACACCCCGCGCGGATGCGCGGCGGCGTACTACCCGGAGACCAATCCGCTCGTGCCACTGGACTCGACGGCGATGGAAAGCAACTGTCCGACGTCGAAATCCGTCGTGATCCAGGTCGTTCGGGCGGGAACAGCGTGCGAGCCCGTCGGTCACGGCCATCAGGACGACACGGGGTCCGACTGGTCGCACAAGACGCACCCGCAGCCGCATCATCTGAGTTAGGCGCCTTCGGCGCATGTGTCCGGAAATACATAGCGGGCCACGTATTTCCGGACACATGGTGGCGCAGCCGCCCTATACCAACTTCCGCCCCGACCGCATTCGCCGTCGCACGTCCCAGAGCAGGGCGTTGAACGGAAACTGGCGCACGGCGACGGGAGTCATCCGGTTTCCCAGGGCCAGGACTCGCAGCAGGAGCGCGAACCGCCGCTCCTTCACCGGGTCCCACGGCAGCTCCATCTCGTCGCGAAATCGTTGCGGCAGAAAGCCTGTGGTGACGAAACGCATGAACGGTCCGATCAACGGATGCAGCACGGCAGGCTTGACGAAGGTAGCGGACGCGATGCCGTACAGATACCGCCGAACCGTCGCGTCGATGTGCACGTCGTCGAGTGCGGCGTCCCAGTACTTGTCGAACGCGGCACGATCCGCAGGCCACATGTCCTCCGGCATCTGCAGCGTCGATCCCAGAACATGACTGCGGCTGTACATTTCGTCGATGAAGCCCGGCTCGGGCGCGTCGTACAGCGCGAGATAGACGTCCTCGAATCCCCGATACAGGCACGCTGCGACCCACAGCTGGAGCTTCGGATCGAACGCGTTGTATTTCACCGGACTGTCGGCGGTCGACCTCACCGCAGCGTGAGATCTGTCGGTGGCTCTCCGATAGGCCGTCTTCACGTCGTCGTCGGCCATACCGGCAACCGCGAGATACGACAGCGTCGTTCGAGTGCGTTTCATCGGATGCCGGTTGATCTGACCGCTTTCGACGCGGCTCTCGACGACGCCGTAGCCGACGCTGGGATGAGCCAACTGCATGATCACGTTGGCGCCTCCGGCGAGCAGGCCGACGCCCGTCATGGACTTGCGGAGTAGTTCGTTGTCGGCAGTCATCGCTCTCCCCAATGGCGGAATCTGCATACGGGTGTGTTCAGATGACGCTAGGCGCACACGACACGGGGTGTCAAGATGTGCACATGTCCCCGACACCGCGAACCTACGGCGGAGTCGACGGGTCGGCGCGCGTCGCCGAGCGTCGGCGCGTGCTGATCGAGGCGGGCCTCGACCTGCTCGGAACGACCGAGCCCGAACTCAGCGTCCGCGGCGTCTGCCGTACCGCGGGAGTGGCGTCGCGGTACTTCTACGAGAGCTTCGCGGACAAGAACGCCTTGATGGACGCCGTCTACGACCGAGTCGTCGGCGAACTGACGACAGCCACTCTCGCCGCCGTCGCCGCGTCACCGATGTCCGAAGAAGAACGAGTCCATGCGGCCGTGGCGACCGTTGTCCGCATGGTCGCCGAGGATCCCCGACGCGGCCGCCTCCTCTTCTCGGCCACACTGAGCAACGACGTTCTCGCCGCCAAGCGAGCCGAGTCGACTCGCATGTTCGCCGGCCTTCTCGCAGCACAGGCGTCGGAGTTCTACGGCACCACAGGCGATCGAAGCCTGGACCTGACGACGCAGTACGTCGTCGGCGGCTTCGCCCAGGTGCTCACGGCATGGCTCGGCGGTGAACTGGACCTCGACGAGGACGCCGTCGTCGCACAGTGTTCGGACCTGCTACTGGCGGCGGCACCGGAACGCTAGCCCCACACCCCCACGCGTTCGAGGTGCGCGATCAGACGCTCTGCGCCATCCACGAACTGTCGACGCATCAGCTCACCGACCGATTCGAGGTCCCGCCGGGTGAATGCCGCGATCAACGCCTCGTGGCTGCGCACCGCTTCCTCACCCCAGGAGCGGTCCGACGCGTACAGCCGGGCCGGGGTGTAGCGAATCGCACCGAACAGGAACCACGCGAGCTTCGCGCCGCCCGCGACTTTGTTGACCGTTCGATGGAACTCGAATTCGCAGCGCTCGACCGACTCCGCGTCGGCACGCCCGACGGCATCTCGCAGACACCCGTTCAACCCCGTCAGCTGCACTACCTGCTCGGCGGTGATCACCCGCGCCGCACGACGCGCCAGCTTGCTCGCGATCGTGCCCTGCAGCCAGAAGATGTCCTCGATGTCGTCCCGGGACAGCTCGCCGACGCGATAGCCGCGGTGCGGAACCTGCTCGACCAGTCCTTCGCCCCGCAGACACACCAGCGCTTCGCGGACGGGTGTCGCGCTGACGCCCAGTTCGACTGCCGTCTCGTCGATCCGCACGAACGAACCGGGTCGGATGGCTCCGGACATGATCTGCCCCCGGAGGTGGCCGGCAACCTCTTCCGACAGTTGGGGCCTACGTCGCAGAGCGGGTGCGGACATCAGAGCCCGTAGGTCTTTCCGATGATGTCGCGCTGAATTTCGTTGGTACCGCCGTAGATCGACGACACCAGCGTCGTTCGCACGTGCTTCTCCATGTCGAACTCCGTTGCGTAGCCGTACCCGCCCATCATCTGCATGCCCTCGAGCGCAACCTTCTTCGCCGTCTCGGTCAGTTTCAACTTCGCCATCGACGCCTCCCGCGGAAACAGCTTCTGCGGGTTCTCGTCCACGAGTCGAGCGACGTGGTAGACCAGCAGCCGACCGCACTCGATCTCCGTCGCGAGATCCGCAATCCGATGCCGTAGAGCCTGGAACGTGCCGACGGGTCGTCCGAACTGCTTACGCTGCGTGATGAACTCGAGAGTGTCGTCGAACGCCCGCTGTGCGGTGCCGAGCATCATCGCCGCCAGGATCAGACGCTCGATGTTCAGACCTGTCATCAGCTGCGACCACCCCTGGCCCTCGACGCCGACGACCGCGTCCGCGGGCAATGCACAGTCGGTGAAGTACAGATCGTTGACTTCCTTCCCGCCCATCGTCTCGATCCCCACGATGGACAGGCCGTCCGCGTCGGCGGGCACGTCGAACATCGTCAACCCTTCATGCTTCCCGCCTCCGCGCCCGGTCCGCGCGACGAGCAGAATCCGATCCGCGAAATGCGCGTTCGAACACCATGTCTTCTGTCCGTCGATCACCCAACCGTCGCCCGTCTTCTCCGCGCGACAACTCAGATTCCCGACGTCCGATCCCGCCTCCGGTTCCGACATCGAGATCGAGTAGCTGCGACCCGCCACGATGCCGCCGAGCACGGTCTCCTTCTGCGACGCGGTACCGAACTTCTCGTACGCGGCGCCGGTGATCAGGGTCGGTCCGATGCCCCCGATCGGGGCCATGGCCTTGGCTGCCTGCTCGAGCAGAATGCACATGTCGACGGTGCTGCCGTCGGCGCCCCCGTACTCTTCCGGGATCGTTGCACCGAGCCAGCCGAGCGCCGCCATCTTCTCGTACAGCGCCTGGTTGTGGGTGTGCTTGCCGTGGTCGGTGAGGGCATCGCGCTGACCTCGCGTCCCTGCCTCCTTGGCGCAGAAATCTGCGACGGCGCGAGCGAACGACTGCTGTTCCTGCGTGAAATCCGTGCTCATCTTGGCTCCTGAAGAAGGACGATTGGGGGTTGTCTCAGGCCGGATACGGCGCATAGTGTGAGCTCGACAACAGTAAATCACATCAAATATATGTGATGTGACACGCAGATCGCCCCCAGCCCGCGGAGGAAATCGCCCATGACGGACCAGGCCGAACGCACCCCGACTCGTACGTTCGACAGCCTCGACCCACGAACGTCGAACGTCCTCGCCAGCTACCCGGTAGCCGGAGTGAACGAGGTGGACGACGCCGTCGACCGGGCTCGTTCCGCCGCGCGATGGTGGGACGTCCAAGGCTTCACGGGACGCAAGCGTTGGCTTCTCGAATACAAGAAAGCCATCGCCAAGGACGCACAGAGCCTCGCCGACGTCATCGCCGCAGAAACCGGCAAGCCCGACGAGGACTCGCTTCTCGAAGTGATGATGGGCGTCGAACACATCGACTGGGCAGCCCGCAACGCCGAGACGACGTTGAAGCAGCGCAAGGTCTCGTCCGGACTGATCAGTGCGAACCAGCAGGCGTACGTCGGCTATCGACCGTTCGGGGTCGTCGGCGTGATCGGGCCGTGGAACTATCCGCTCTACACCCCGATGGGCTCCATCGCGTACGCCCTCGCCGCAGGCAACGCCGTCGTGTTCAAGCCCAGCGAATTGACGCCGGGTGTCGGCGAATGGCTCGCGCAGAAATGGAATTCGTTGGCCGCGCCGCATCCCGTGTTCCAGACCGTCACCGGTGACGGATCCACCGGTACCGCGCTCTGCCGGTCGGCGGTGAACAAGATCGCGTTCACCGGATCCACCGCCACCGCCAAGAAGGTCATGGCCACCTGCGCCGAATCACTCACCCCTCTCGTCGCCGAGTGCGGCGGCAAGGACGCGATGATCGTCGACGCCGACGCGAATCTCGATGCGGCAGTGGAGTTCGCGACGTTCGGCGCGATGGGCAACGCAGGACAGACGTGCGCGGGCGTCGAGCGCATCTACGTCGCGGCGCCCGTCTACGAGAAGTTCGTCGACAAGCTCGCCGCGTCGGTCACCGCGCTGAAACCGGGTGGAGCGTCGACGTCGTCGTACGGTCCGATGACGCTCGGCAAGCAGAGCGACATCGTGCGCGCACAGATCCAGGACGCGCTGTCGAAGGGCGGACACGCCGTCGTCGGTGGCCTCGATTCGCTGCACGGGCCGTACATCGATCCGGTCGTTCTCACCGACGTTCCCGAAACGTCCACGGCGATCACCGAAGAGACGTTCGGACCGACTGTCGTCGTCAACAAGGTCCGCGACCTCGACGAGGGCATCGACCGCGCGAACGCGTCGTCCTACGGCCTCGGGGCGTCGGTGTTCACGAAGGACCCCGCCGCCGGCCGTCGGGCAGCAGAGAGGCTCGATTGTGGTGTCGTAACGGTCAATTCGGTCCTCGGTTTCGCCGGAATACCTGCACTTCCCTTCGGAGGAACCGGGGATTCCGGTTTCGGCCGTATTCACGGGGCCGACGGTCTCCGCGAGTTCAGCACCGTGAAATCGCTTGCCGTGCAGAAGTTCGCTGCACCGCTGAACCTGCTGACCATGCAGCGCAAGGCGCGTGATCTGAAGATCTCGGCGCTCATGCTGAAACTTCGCCACGGACGGGGATGACCCCATGGACCTCACGCCGGCGCGGGGCCGCTACGGCTGGCTTCGACGTATCGAACAACTCGACCCGGTCGACGACTGCCACACCATCCATCGCATCACCGCGGGATACGAATTCCCGTGGGACTACCAACGAGCGCTCGAATTCGCCCTGTTCCGAACGTATTGCGTGCCGACCATCTCCGCGCTGCTCGAGAAGACCGGCGAGTTCGCGAACCGGCCCCAGAAACGGTACGACGACACCTCGCTGTTGATGGGAGAGATGGTCGAGCACGGGTACGATTCCGCGCGCGGTCGCGAGGCACTGCGCATGGTCAACCGCATGCACGGGCAGTACCACATCGACAACGACGACATGCTGTACGTGCTCACCACCTTCATCTACGAGCCGATCGAATGGATCGACACGTACGGGTGGCGTCGGCTGCATCCCACGGAGCGGCTCGCGACGTTCCACTTCTACCGCAACGTCGGAATGCGCATGGGGATCAAGAACATTCCCGAGTCGTACACCGATTTCGCACGGTTCAAGCTCGACTACGAGGAACGCACCTTCCGTTACACCGACGACAACCACAAGGTCGGCACCTACACACTCGACCTGTTCTGCTCCTGGTTCCCGGCGCTTCTTCGCCCTGCTGTCGAACAGGGCGTCTTCGCGTTGATGGACGACCGGATGGCGAGCGCGTTCGGTTTCCCGGCCGGCTCACCCGTCGTCAAGCGCGCAGCCGTCGCGAGCCTGCGCGCCAAGGCCCGCGCCGAACGCTTCCTCCCGACTCGCAAGAGGCCCCGCACCACCGACGATCCGAAGAACAAGACCTACCCCGGCTACCCGGGGAACTACACCCCGAAGGATCTCGGCGCCATCACGTGTCCCTATTCAAGCGAACGCGCGGTCCACCCACGCGTCGAGAGCGCCGCGGAACTCCGATGACTGCGGTAGCGGTGCGTACATGTCGAAGCCCGTCGTCGGCAGCGGGCCTAGTTCGGCAAGCATGTGCGAGGCGTTCGTGAAACGCGCGTAGTCGACGTCGGTCCCCTGCAGCGCGTCGAACAGCACGTCCGTCTGCCCGCAGGACACGTTGAGATCCTTGTCCGAGCACGTCAGAAGAACATCGGTGCCCGACGGCAACCTCGCGGCCAGCACGGCCGGGTCCAACGCGTCGGCCTCGGTCAGGAACGTGGCGCTCTCCTCGTCGAATCCGATCGGCGCGAGCACCTCGTCGTCCGGGTACGGCAGCGGCTCACCCGCCCGCAACGCCGCGATGGTCTCGTCGAGACGGCCTCGCCACACGTCCGCGTCGGCAGGCGTGGCCTGACCCGACGAGACCGCAAGGTCGAAGTTGCGGTTCAACTGCGCATGCAACAGATCGAAATAGCGAATGGACAGCGGCGCGAGCAGACCGAGCTTGCCGACGGCCACTCCGCGGTCGGCCAGCGCCAACGCCGTCAACCCGCCCTCGCTGTGTCCGAGCACCGCGAAGTCGTCGCCGCTGATTCCGGTGCGCTCGGACAACACTGCGGCCGCTGCCTCGGCCGCGTCGACTTGGTCCGTGAAGCCGGGGGGATCCGCTGGGTCGAGTCCGTCGGTTCCGGTGCGGCCTGCCCCGATCTTGTCGAACCGCAGCGTCGTGATGCCTCGTTGCGCCAACGCGTCGGCGATGTAGGCGATGGTGCTCGGCGAGATGTTTGCGGCCTGCACGTTCCCGTTGCGGTCGATCGGTCCACTACCCGGGAGAAGCAGTGCGGCGCCTCGTGTTTCGCCGACCGAGGGTCGCAGACTGCCGTAGTAGGTGATGCCGTCGGACACGAATTCGACCTCGGTGTCGACGGCAGTGTCGGGCGACCACGGCACGTCGATCGGCGCAGCGGTGGCGGTGGCACCTCCCCCGCAGAGCATCAGAGAAGCAGTCAATCCGACGAGTACACGCGTGGTCACCGACATGGAAGGCATGCTAACAACCTTTCTTGACGAAGTCTTTACCCACAATGTGGGCGGGTATCGTTCGGTGGTATCGCTTCGCACTCTTCACAGGAGGCTCCACGATGGCCGGTGGACTCGTTGCACTGCTGGACGACGTAGCCGCGCTCGCGCGTCTGGCTGCGGCCTCGATCGACGACGTCGGCGCTGCGACCGGACGAGCAACCGCGAAAGCTGCCGGTGTCGTGATCGACGACGCGGCCGTGACGCCCCAGTACGTCCGCGGTCTCGCCGCCGAGCGCGAGTTGCCGATCATCAAGAAGATCGCCATCGGTTCGCTGCGGAACAAGCTGCTGATCATCCTGCCGATCGCGTTGATACTGAGCCAGTTCCTTCCGTGGCTCCTGACGCCGATCCTGATGCTCGGTGGCTGTTACCTCGCCTACGAAGCAGTGCACAAGATCTGGGGTGCACTGTTCGGGCACGGTGACCACCACGCCGAGGACGACGGACCTCGCGACGAGGACAGCGTCGTGTCCGGTGCCGTCCGCACCGACCTCATCCTCTCGGCCGAGATCATGGTCATCGCACTCGACACCATTGCCTCCGAAGGCTTCTGGAGCCGATTGATCATTCTCGCCGTCGTCGCGGTGGTCATCACCGTCGTCGTCTACGGTGTCGTCGGACTCATCGTGAAGATGGACGACATCGGCCTGCGTCTGGCCGAGAAGTCGTCCGGATTCGTCGAGAAGTTCGGACGCGGCCTCGTCAAGGCCATGCCGAAGGTCATGTCGTTCCTCGGCGTCGTCGGCACCGCGGCCATGCTGTGGGTCGGCGGGCACATCCTGCTCGTCGGGATCGACGAACTCGGCTTCCACCCGCTGTACGAGCTCGTTCATCACGGCGAGGACGCTGTCCACGACATCGCCGGCATCGGACCGGTGCTCGCGTGGATCGTCAACACGCTGGCCTCGGCGCTGCTGGGCCTGATCGTCGGAACGATCGTCGTCGTCGCGCAGCTGGGCGTCTCACGCCTTCTTGCGCGCCGCAGGTCCGCCGAGAGCTCCCACTAGGTTCGCACGCGCAGCTCTCACTCCCACAGCAACACGGGCTTGACCGTTTTCCCGTCACGGTGGTCGTCGACGGCCGCGTCGATGTCTCGCCAGTGGTAGGACGACACCAGTCGGTCGACGGGTAGTCGGCCGTCTCGGAGCAGTGCAGTCAGAACCGGAACGAACTGTTTCGGTATCGAGTCCCCTTCGAGGCATCCGCGAACGGTCTTCCCTGTAATCACGGTGTCGAGCAGGTCGAGTCGTACCGTCCCTTTTCCGAGTCCGACGGTCACGAGCGTTCCCCCGATACCCAGAGCGGCGATCGCGTCGGCGACGACGTCGGCCACACCCGTGGTGTCCAACGCGTGTGTGACACCTCCGCGGGTGACGTCGCGCAGCGCCTCGACCACGTCGACTTCTGCCGGATCGAACACGTGGGTAGCACCGAGGTCGAGGGCCAGTGCACGTCGCGCACCGGATGTCTCGACGACGCAGATCGTCCCGACCCCTGTCGCAACCGCAGCGAGCACCGCCGCCATCCCTACACCGCCCGCGCCGTGGACGACGAAGGAGTCCGAGGGTTCGGGGCGCAGCACGTTCATCACCGCGCCCGCTCCCGTCTGCACGCTGCAGCCGAGGGGCGCCGCCACGGCGAGATCGACGTCTCGGTCGACGACGATCGTGTTGTCCTGTGTCGTCAGTGCCATCTCGGCGAACGACGACTGTCCGAAGAATCCGTCGGCAACGGGTCCGCCGCCGCTCGTCACCCGAGGCGAACCGTCTGCCCGCGTACCGAACCGGTTGAGGACGCCGCCGCGGTGGCAGTACGCGGGTCGTCCCTGTGCGCAGTTCGCACACGTGCCGCACCGGCGATATGTGAGAACGACGTGGTCGCCGGGTCGGATTCCTGTCACCCGACTACCGACGGTCTCGACCACTCCCGCACCTTCGTGCCCGAGCAGAACGGGACGCGTGCGCGAACCCGCCGCGCGTGCAACGAGATCGGTGTGGCATATGCCGGTCGCGCGCATTCGAACGAGAATCTCGTCGCTTCGCGGGTCGTCGATCTGCACGCTTTCGATCGAGAACGGCGACGACGGGTCTCGCGAGACCAGCGCCCTGGCAGTCACCATCAGCTGCGCTCGAGCACGAAGTAGAAGTGCTTGCCGCGAGAGAGCACGAGGTCGGGCTTGCCGTTCATGATCCCCATCAGGGTGCGGTCGTCGACACGTTTGAAGTGGTCGAACACGGCCTTGCCGTCGTAGACCATCGTCGCGGTGACCTCGCCTCGGAACTCGATGTTCCAGAGCGACGCCTCGCCCGCACCGAGCTCGACGTTCGAGTACAGCGACCCGTCGTCGGCGCGGCAGATGAGAGGTTTCGCGTCGGTCAGCGAATGGAAAGTCTTGCCGTGCCATCTACTTGCGGGCAGCGCGGCGCACAGCGCGTGGCCGGTTCGGAAGGCGGCGCCGGTCCACGACCCCAGGATGTCCTCCGCACGCACCGTGTCGAGCGTCGCCCAGACCTCGTCGAGTTCGTCCGTAGAAACGTCGGACTGCTCCAGTAGTTCCCGTACCCTCATCGTTCATTGCCTCCCCATCAGTACCGCCACCATCACCGTGTGCACCCGAGCCACCGTCGCGTCCGAGCGATCGAATCGCACCGCGCGACCGACGTCGAACACGACGCCCAGCGCAGCATGCACGAGGAATCGGGACGCGACGACCGACAGCTCCGGTCGCGCATCTCGCAGCAGCTGCGCCCATCGTTCGATGTTCTGCCGCTGCACGTTTCGTAGTCCCGAGCGCTGTTCCGCGGGCAGATTGCCGATCTCGGCGAAGTAGACCGCGACGAGTTCGCTCTGCCCGAACGTCAGTTCCGTGTACAACCGGCACAGCGTGGCGATGGCCGTGACCGGATCGGTCGAGCGTGCGAGCGACTTCTGCAGCGTGTCCGTCAACTTCTCGTTGGCGCGATGGAACGCCGCCGCGAGCAGCTCGGCCTTGCTGGGAAAGTATCGGTACACGCTCGATGCGTTGATGCCGACGGCCGCGCCGATGTCCTCGATACTCACGTCGTGGAAACCGTGCTCGTAGAACAGCAGAATCGACTCGTGCAGCAACAGTTCGCGTTTCGAATCCGGCGTCGACACGTCACGAGACGCGGAGTCCGCCGAGCCCGGAGGCAGATCAGCCTGCAGAACCGACCATGCCGCCTCGAGGATCATCGTCTCGATCTGTTTGGCGGACAACACAGTACGATGCGCGGTGATACTCGCGACGACACTGATCGCGGCGGTGGCGAGCAACGCCGCGTCGGCGTCGGGCAACTCGGGACGCAGCGTCTTCAACGGATCTTCGACGCGCCCATGGAGCGTGTACAGGGCGTCGCGTAGCGCCACTTTGTCGTCGCCGACGAGGTAGCGGCCTTCCCAGCGATACAACCCACCGGTGCGCCTGTTGTCGATGGTGGTGCGGATGACCGCCGTGAGCACAGCGTTCATGCGCGCTTTCGCGTCGGGCCCGTCGACGACCGTGGGGTCCGTCGCGGCCAGCAACAGGTCCGCGAGCCGCATGACGGTGTGCACGAACAAGGCGTACTTGGTGGGAAAGTGCCGATACAGTGCCGGCCCGGAGATTCCGACCGTCGCGGCGATGTCGTCGATCCCGACGGGATGGTAGCCACGCTCGCTGAACGCCTCCGCCGCAGCCGAGAGAATCTGCGCTTTGCGGTTTCTCGGCCGTCGACGACGCGGCGCCTCGGTGTCCGTCATCCGCTTCCATTCCCGTCCTCGTGTGCTAACCCGGTCGATCCTCATCCTAGTAGTCGATTTCGTCAACCCTTGACAGCCAGCAGAATTAACGCGTTAAGTTAGCGGCAATTCGCACGGCCGACCTCATGGCAGGAGCATTCGATGGCCACTGGTCTGCACTCGGTGTCGGACGCGGGAGTCCTGACTCTGCGCATCGACCGACAGGACCGCATGAACGCACTCGACGGACCCACCGCCACCGCGCTCGTCGACGCCCTGTCTGCCGTCACCCCCGACGGTGACGTCCGCGTCGTGGTCCTCGCGGGCACCGGACACGCATTCAGCACAGGCGCGGACATCGCCGAGATGGCCGCGTCGACACCGACGTCTCCGGACGACATGCGGCGCGCCGCGGAGGACACGATGGCGACGGCGTCGGCGCTCGTCCGCGCGGTCATCGATGCCCCTGTTCCGGTGATTGCGCAGGTGAACGGCGTCGCGGCGGGCATCGGAGCATCACTGGCACTCGCGTCGGATCTCGTCTTCGCAGCCGAGGAGGCATCGTTTCTGCTGGCGTTCACCACGGTCGCGCTGATGCCCGACGGCGCCGGCAGCCTCCTCGTTCCGGCGGCGATCGGTCGCGTCCGTGCGGCGGCGATGGCGCTGTTGGCGGAGCCGATGACTGCGCCCGACGCAGCCGCGGCGGGACTGATCAACAAGGTCCTGCCCGCGAACGAACTCGAGAACCACGTGCAGAAGATCGCCCGACGCCTGGCCCGCGGGCCACGGCGTGCACTCGAGCTCACCAAGCGCGCCTTGACGGCGTCGACGCTCGCTCTTCTCGACGACGCACTGGAACGCGAACGTGAGGGCCAGATCGAACTGTTGACCGCCCCGGAGTTCCGCGAAGGCATCGCTGCCGTGCTCGAGCATCGCCGACCCGATTTCGAACGCGAATCACCGCAAACTTAGAGGCACCGCACGGTGCAGAAATACCGTTGTCGATTTGCCCTCGGCCCATCCCGGCCAGAGGTACGCTCGTCACCACATCCACCCTCGACGGAGAGGAAGCGCGATGGCCGCCCATTCGGACGAACCCCATCGATCCATTCGCAACAACTGGAACAATCAGGTCCGACGCCACGCGCTCATGCAGCCCGACGCCGTCGCACTCCGGTTCCGAGGAGCATCGATCACCTGGTCCACCCTGAATGATCGCGTCGCACGGTTCGCTCGGGTGTTGGCCGACAACGACATCGAGTACGGCGATCGCGTCTTGATCCTCATGCTCAACCGCCCCGAGTATCTGGAGACGGTTCTCGCCGTCAATGCTCTGGGCGCTCTCGCGGTGCCGGTCAATTTCCGCATGACACCGCCCGAGGTCGCCTTCCTCGCACAGAACAGCGGCGCGAAGGTTCTCGTCACCGACGACACGTTGTCGTCGCTGTCCGATGCCGTTCTCGTACAGGTCGATTCGCTGAACACGAAGATCACTACGGGCACGGAGTACGAGACACTGCTGTCCGACGCCACGCCCGCCGAACCCGTCGACGTACCCGACGACGCACCCGCCCTGATCATGTACACCTCGGGTACGACCGGTCGCCCCAAAGGCGCCGTGTTGACCCACTCGAACATGCAGGCACAGGCGCTTACATGTATTCGCGCGCTCCGAATGCACGGCGTCGACGAGGTCGGATTCTGCGCGTCACCGATGTTCCACATCGCCGCGCTCGGCAGCCTGGCACCGAGCCTGCAACTCGGTGTTCCGACCGTGATCTATCCCGTGGGCGCGTTCGACCCGTCGGCTCTTCTCGACGTGCTCGCCGCCGAGGGTGTCACGACGCTGTTCCTCGTGCCAGTGCAGTGGCAGGCCATGTGCGCCGAGCAGTCGCGCAACCCCAGATCGCTGAAACTGCGGGTCATTTCGTGGGGAGCCGCGCCTGCATCGGACACGATCCTGAAGGCCATGGCAGCGACCTTCCCCGACGCACTCAACGTCGCGGTGTTCGGGCAGACCGAGATGTCACCCATCACCTGCGTCCTCGACGGCGAGGACGCCTTACGCAAGCTGGGCTCGGTGGGCCGCGTGATCCCGACCATCGCCGCCCGTGTGGTCGACGACGACATGAACGACGTCGAACCAGGATCCGTCGGCGAAATCGTCTATCGCGGGCCGACGTTGATGAGTGAGTACTGGCAGAACCCCGACGCCACCGCCGACGCGTTCCACGGCGGCTGGTTCCACTCGGGTGATCTCGTGCGTCAGGACGACGAAGGATTCGTGTTCGTCGTCGACCGCAAGAAGGACATGATCATCTCGGGCGGCGAGAACATCTATTGCGCCGAGGTCGAGAACGTTCTGTTCGGCCACCCACGCATCCTGGAGGCGGCCGTCATCGGACGTCCCGACGACAAGTGGGGTGAGGTGCCGGTCGCGATCGTCGCGCTGAACGACGAAGGTCCCGACCTGAGCCTGGACGAGTTGTCGTCGTGGCTCGGCGACCACCTCGCGCGCTACAAACATCCGAAGGAGCTCGTGACAGTCGATGCATTGCCACGCAACGCGAGCGGCAAGGTCGTGAAAGTTGCTCTGCGCAACACGTATTCGCCGACGCCCGCATAACCGGTGAGTTTCGAACTCCCCGTCGCGCGGGGTCCGGGACGCGACCTGGCGAACCAGATCGGCGGCCTCGTCGCGTTCTCGGTCACGGCGATCCAGCGCACGATCACGACCGTCGTTCGAGGACGGCTGTCGCTCGAGGAAACGATCACGCAGGCTCTCTTCGTCGCGCGGGTCTGCACCGTTCCCGCGTTGCTGCTGATGCTGCCCATCGGCGTACTGATCGCGGTATCGGTCGGCTCGTTGGCCGGAAGGCTCGGCGCCGGAGCGTATTCCGGCGCCGTCGTCGCATTCGTCGTGGTCGGTCAAGCAGCAGCGCTGGTCTGCGCGTTGATGCTGGCGGGGGTCGCCGGGTCGGCGATCTGCGCCGACCTCGGATCCCGGACCATCCGCGAGGAGATCGCGGCGATGGAGGTGATGGGTCTCGACGTCGTCGAACGGCTGGTCGTACCGCGGTTGATCGCGTCGGCTGTCGTGTCACTCGCGATCTGCGCCATGGTCACGGCCGTCGGCGTCGGTGCCTGCTTCTTCTATCAGGTGTTCGTCGCCGATCAATCGGCAGGCGCGTTCCTCGCGACGTTCAGCGAGTACGGTCGCGTATCGGATTTCACGATGGCAATGATCAAGTCGGTCTGCTTCGCGGTGACGTCGACCCTCGTCGCGTCGTTCAAGGGTCTGCACGCCAAGGGTGGCCCGAGCGGTGTCGCCGATGCCGTCAACGAGGCCGTCGTGCTCGCGTTCGTCCTCGCCTTCGTCGTCAATACCGTGTTGTCCCAGCTCTATTCGGTCGCGGTTCCGGCAGTGGGGACGTACTGATGCCGTACGACGGTGTGGTCCGACTCCGCCGGCAAGGACATCGCGCCACCGGCGCACTCGTCGTTCTCGGTCAGCACGTCACGTTCTACACCGAGACCGTCGCCGCGATACCGTTCACGCTCCGCCGCTACTACCGGCACGTCGCTCAGCACATCGGCGAAGTGAGTTTCGGATACGCGTCGCTTCTCGCGGGCGGCGGAACGATCGGCATCGTGTTCGCCATGTCCGCCGTCGCGGCGATGATGGTCGGCGTCGAGACGTACCGCGGTCTCGACCTGATCGGCCTGACATCGTTGTCCGGCTTGCTGTCCGCCATCGCGAACACTCGAGAGCTGGCGCCGGTCATCGCCAGTATCGCGCTGGCGGCGAAGGTCGGAACAGGCTTCACCGCTCAGCTGGGCGCCATGAGGATCTCGGACGAGATCGACGCACTCGATTCGATGGCCGTCCGACCGATTCCCTTCCTCGCGACGACGCGCCTGCTCGCGGCCGTCGTGTGCATCGTTCCGATCTATCTGGTCGGGCTCATCGCGACGTTCGTCGCCACGCGCCTTGTCGTCGTGACGTTCGGCAGCAGTTCGGCCGGGACGTACGACTACTACTTCCATCTCGCGATGACACCCGCCGACATGGTCGGTTCGGTCGTCAAGGCCGTGGTCTTCGCGATCGTGGTCGCACTCGTCCACTGCGCCTACGGTTTCCACGCGTCCGGCGGCCCGGAGGGCGTCGGGCGCGCAGCCGGGCGCGCGTTGCGCACCTCCATTCTCGCCATCGGCATCACCGACGTGTTCCTGACGTTCGTGCTGTGGGGAATCGCGCCCACCGTGCCCGGGCTCGGTGTCTCGTGACCGCTGCGCTGCCGAGACGTCTCGGGCCGAGCCGGACCGGGCTTGCGATGCGGGGCGTCGCGGCCGCGGCGGCGCTGACGACCGCGGCGGTCGCGTCCGTCGCGTACGCCGACGGCGCGTTCGAGCGCGCACCGGAGGTGTACGCCGATGTTCCGGCATCTGCCGGTCTGTTGATCGGGGAGATCGGCGTCGTGTACCGCGGTGTACAGGTCGGCAGAGTCGTCGCCATCGACAGCGGCACCGACCGTTCTCGCGTCACGATGCGCATCGACCCCGACGAGATCGACACCGTCCCCGCATCGGCGCTCGTCCGTATCGCGCCGCGAACCCTGTTCGGTGACGTCTACGTCGATCTCGTCGACACCGGCACGGCGTCACGGCCTCTCACCGGTGGCACGACCCTGAACGTCGACACATCCGCCGAAGCAGTACAACTCGCCGACGTCTATCGCACCGTCGCCAGCTTGCTGAACCGAGTGGAGCCGGCCAGGGCGCAGACTGCGCTCACCGCCATCGGTACGGCTCTCGACGGAAGGGGCAGGAGTCTGGGCGAGACGATCGACCGCGTCGCGTCCATCGAGGCGCAGCTTCAGCCGCAGATCGCCGCAGCGCTCGATCACACCACGTCGGTTCGGCACGTGGCCGAAGCCCTCGCCGATGCCACACCCGACGTACTGGCGACGATCGACGCAGCCACCGCGTTGTCGCAGACGACGCTGGACCGCGCCGACGGATTCGACGCTCTGCTGACCAATGCCGCCGGCCTGGCCGCGTCGGCCGATGCCGTGGCACGGGACAACACTTCCACCACGATCACCGTGGTCCAGCGCGGTGCAACGGTTCTGGAGACGTTGTCGGACAACGCCGATGGGCTCGCGGCGACACTCGACATGCTCGAGCCGTTCGGCGCAGCCGGAGCCCGAATCTTCGCGAGCGGTCGATTCGACATCACCGCGGTGCCCGACTTCTCCGATCCCCTGCCGTACACGGCGGCCGACTGCCCTCGTTATCCCGGCCTCGACAGCCGCGCGTGCGCACTCTCCACCGTGCAGGACGCAGCCGTCGGTGCTCCCCTCCCGTTGAACCCTGCCAGCACGATGCTGCTCGCACCGGTCCTGCAGGGCACCGAGGTGACGATTCGATGACCTCCGTTCGCACACCGCTGGTGCAGCTCGCCGCGTTCGCCGTGGCGGGTGTGGTGTCGGCGATCGTCGTCGTCGACACGCTCAGTGTTCCCGTGCCCGGCGACACCGTCTCGTACACAGCCGAATTCAGCGGAGTCGAAGGCTTACGTGACGGCAACGACGTCACCCTGGCAGGAGTACGCGTCGGACGGGTCGACGACGTCGATTTCACGACCGCCGCGGACCGCAGCACCGCAGTCGTGCGTTTCTCGGTGCAGAAGGCAGTGGCGGTACCGCAGAACATCACCGCGGCCATTCGATACGGCGACATGCTGGGCGCCCGATATCTCGCACTCGACCCACCTACCGAACCGTCCGGCGCCTTGCCGGACGGCGGAACCATCCCTCTCGAACGTACGACGCCCCCGGTGGACCTCACGGCTCTGGTGAACGGATTCGAGCCGTTGTTCGCCGCGGTCGATCCCGACCAGGTCAACGCGCTGGCGCGTTCGATCATCGACGCGTTCGAAGGTGAAGCGGGAACGATCGACTCCCTGCTGCGGCATGTCGCGTCGGTCACCCGGGGGTTGGCGAACAACGAGCAGGTGCTGACCGACCTGATCACCGATCTGAGTTCCGTTGTTACGACGATGGATTCGCATCGTGACGACATCACTCGCGTGATCGGAGGCCTGACCGACATGAGCAGCACCGTCGCACAGCAGGGAGACCAGCTCGAGACGCTTCTCGACGACGGATCGGACGCGGTGCGGTCGCTGTCGGTCTTGACGACTCACGCTGTCGACCCTCTCGACGCTGCGCTGTCGGACGCGAACGCCACGACCGATTCGTGGATTCCGAACACCTCGAACTTCGACCGCACGATGACCCTGTTGCCGGAACTGGCGTCGGCGATCAATCATCTCGGCGACTACGGCGGCTGGCTCAACCTGTACACCTGCAACTTCATTCTGAAGGCCGGGGACGCCGAGGCTAACATCTTCGGTGGAACACACACGGAGATATGCCGATGACGACGGTGAGACTAGGGGTCACCGGCATCGCACTCGTAGCGCTGTTGTTGATCGCCGCCATCGTGATTCCGCACGGCTGGTACGTCTTTCGCACCACCGGTTACAGCGCTCAGTTCGAGAACGCAGGCGGTCTCACCGAATCGGACCCTGTCTACGTGGCGGGCGTTCCCGCCGGACGTGTCGACAGCGTCGACATCGCAGGTGACCACGTGGAGGTGCACTTCAGGCTCGACCGCAGCCGACCATTGGGTGATCGCACTCAGGCGGCGATCAAGCTGCGCACCATTCTCGGTAAGCGGTATCTCGAGATCATCCCCGACGGAACAGGTTCCATCGACACCATCCCGTTGGCTCGAACCATCGTGCCGTATTCGCTCGACGAGATCGGGACCGCCACCACGAACGCCGCCGACGAACTGGACGTCCCGGCGCTGGAGCAGATGGTGGCGACGCTGCGGGACGTCACCCCGACCGACACGACGATCGTCGCCGACGCGTTGACCGGGGTCAGCACCGCGTCGGCCATGTTGGCCAGGAACGACGAGCAGATCGCAGGGCTTCTCGATGCGTCGCAGTCCCTGTCGACGGCCGTGGCCGCGGAAAGCGACTCGCTCGCAGTGCTTCTCGGAAACGCACGGACCGTTCTCGGCATTCTGGCGGACCGTCGAGCAGCCGTGAGCCAGTTGGTGACCGACCTGCGTACACTCACCGCGTCGGCCGAGGCGTTCCTGAACGACAACACCGCCGAACTCGACGATGTGCTGATCGACATGCGCTCCGTGACCGACACACTCGAGCGCAACGGACAGAACATCGACGCCCTGATGTCCACACTGCCCGCGGGTCTCCGCGCGGTCACCGACGCCACCGGCAACGGCAACTGGGTCGACGTGTCCGCCCCCGCCGGCCCGGTTCCGGACAATCTGCTGTGTGCACTCGGTGTGATGACGGGGTGCACCGGATGAGGTACGTGGCTCTGTTCGTGCTCCTGACCGTCGTGGCCTGCGGCGGTTGGTTCGTGATATCGACGGACCATTCCACCACCGTCACAGCCGATTTCGCCTACATCGACGGAATCTATCCCGGAAGCCCGGTACAGGTGCTCGGCGTTCCCGTCGGGACGGTCGACGCCGTCGAGCCGCAGGGGACGAGTGTGCGGGTCACCATGTCGGTGTCGGGCGTCGACATCCCGGCCGACGCGCAGGCCTACGTCATGAACCCGTCCGTCGTCAGCGATCGCTTCGTCGAACTGGGACCGGCATACCGAGGCGGACCGACGCTGGGCGACACCATCATTCCTGTCGAACGGAGCCACGCGCCCATCAACTGGGATCAGCTGATGGCGAGCGTCACGACACTCGCAGGCGCGCTCGGCCCCGACGGCGGCGACGTCGGGTCCGCCCTCGACATCGTCGCCGACGGAACGGCAGGCCTCGGTCCCGCGATCAACGACGCGATACGCGACATTTCTCAGGCGACCGCGGTCGTCGGAGGAAACAGCGATCAGATCGGTGCGCTCATCGAGAATCTGAACACTCTCGTCGCCGCGCTTGCATCACGCGAGGGCGCCCTGACCTCTGTTACCGACTCGCTCGATCTGCTCGGACGCCAGCTCGCGTCCGAGGACATCGACATCGGCACGCCGATTGCCCAGTTGCGCAGCATGTTCGACCGACTCGACGTCCTGCTCGCCGACCGCGGACAAGACCTTCGAGCGGTCCTCGCGAACACTCGCGACCTCACCGGCCGGTTCGCCGCGCACGAAGCGCAATTCGCCGAATTCCTCGACCTGCTGCCACTGACGATGCAGAACATCGGCAACACCATCGGCGACGACGAACGCGCCCGCATCCGCCTGAACATCTCCACCGATTTGGACCAGTTCGCCGCGGCGGCGCCGCTCTGCAGAGATCTCGCGTTGCCGATCTGCACCGGCGCCGGACTGACCAACCCGGTTCCGGTGCCCATCAGCACGTCCGATCCGCTCGGCCTCGCCCAGTTGATGACGGGAGGACGATGACGCGCCTCGTACTGCTCTGCTGCACTGCCCTTCTGCTGTCGGGCTGCAGCCTCGGTCTCGGTGAGCTTCCGATCGGCCGCTCCGCCGACGGCAACGACTACCTCGTGACGGCCGAATTCCCTCGCGCCGACCGCATCCGACTCGGGACCGAGGTGCGCGTCGGACAGCATCTCGTCGGACGCGTCCACGACCTGACGACGGACGGACGTGGCGCCCAGGTCGGACTCAGCCTCGAGGCGTCGACTCCGCTGCCTGCCGACGTCACCGCGTCGCTGGAGCTTCCGTCCGCATTGGGTGAGCCGTACGTCCGCTTGGAGGTGCCTGCCGATCCGTCGTCCACGATCCTGGTCGACGGCGACGTCATCGAGAACACCGGAATCGGCCCGGAGCTCGAGAATTCGCTGGCCACACTGGGATTGGTACTGAACGGCAGCGGCATCGACCAACTGCAGGGCATCGTGACCGAGATGAACGACGCGTTCGGCGGACGTGGCCCCGAGATCCGCGAACTGATGCACAGCGCCGACGCACTCCTCGCGAAGGCCGATGCGCAGCAAGCCGAATTCGATCGAGTGCTGATCGCTGCCGGTGCGGTGTCCGCCGCGCTCGCCGACAATCGCGCCACCCTCGATGCAGGTCTGGCCGTCGCCGCCCCGACGATGGACCTGCTCGTCCGTCAACGAGACCGGATATCGTCACTGATCACCACGACGTCGTCGCTCGCGGAGAATGCACGAGAACTGCTCGGCGACAATACCGATCGATTGGCCTCGGGCGTCGACGATCTTGCGGTTCTTCTCGCATCGATCCAAGGATTCAACGACTCGGTCACGCCGACGCTCGACAACATGAACCAGTTCATCGAGGGGTTCGACGGCGCGGTACACGGCGACTACCTCGTTTTCGACGGTGCTCTCGACCTTCCGGAGACGGTCGGCGAACTGATGACGGGCGGACGCGTCGCCGATGTGCCGGCGACGCTCGAACAACTACTCGTCCCGGAGGGTCCTCGATGAGGCGTACGGTGCGCATTCAATTGGCGCTCTTCGCTGTCACCTCGGTCGTCGCGGTACTGGTCGGCACCCACTACGTGGTGGGGCCCCACCTCCTCCGGAGTTCGATCGCGGTGACCGCGACGATGCCCGACGCCATGAACCTCGGTGTCGGAGCGGGCGTGACGTACCGGGGTGTCGCGGTAGGCGAAATTACCGACATCACCGTCACCGACACCGGCGTCGAGCTCGCGATCGGACTCGACCCGGACACGCGGGTTCCCGTGGGATCGACCGCGAAGGTGACCGACGCCAGTGCACTCGGCATCCGGACCCTCGACATCGTCCCGACGACGGACGCCGGACCGTACCTGGCCGACGGCGGCGCTCTCGTGGTGCGACCCGAAGACCAGCCGAGGGAGCTCGGCGACCTGCTCGTGGAGATGTCGAGTCTCGTCGAATCCATCGATCCCGACTCGATCACGACACTCGGCGAGACGTTCGGCACCGCGCTCGACGGGACCGGTCCTGCACTGCGTCGACTGCTCGACGACGTCGACACCCTGTCCCGCATGCTCGAGGAACAGGCGCCTGCCCTGGCGAACATCGTCGACGCCGGACTTCCGATGCTCGACGCCGTCGCCTCCCGGGCGGACGGTCTGCCCGGATCCGCCGCGGCCGTGCGAGACATCACCGGACAACTGCGCGCCCAGGAGCCGTCCTTGATCTACCTCCTGGACCGGTCGCCGGACGCGCTGACCAGGACGCAGGTGCTGCTCGACGACACGAGGGGGACCTTCGGCGCCCTGCTCACGAACCTCGTCTCCGTGACAGGCGTGCTCGCCGATCGCACACCCGCGACGACGGCGCTGCTCGACGCGATGCCGACGACGCTCGGCAAGTTGACGTCCATCGTGCACGGCGACCGCGGGGACTTCACGCTCGTCGCCACCCAGGGGCCGGTCTGCTGGTACGACACCCCACGCCGCAGCGTCGGCGACGAGTCACCACGCGAGCCGAACCTGAACCTCTACTGCCCACCCGGCCCCGACCTGGCAGGGCGCGGCTCTGCGAACGCACCCCGACCGAACGACCTCGGCGCAGGCGACGCCACGCAGCCCGGCAACGTCACCGGCCCACCGATCGCCGACGACCCACTGCTGATCCCGACGGGCGTCGAGGCGCTCGACTATTGGAAGAGACTTCTGGAAGGAGTGTCCGAATGACGCTGCGAAGGATCGTCGCCGCGATGATCGCCACGACGCTCGTTGCGGCCGTCGCCGTGCTGGGCTACCTCGTCGTGCAGAACCGCACGATGGACGAGCTGCGGTCGACGGCCGTGGCGTCGGCGACGCAGTACACCGAGCAACTCGCCACGTACGACTACGCGGATCCGACGGCGAATCTGGACGCGGTGACGTCGTCGTCGACCGCCGATTTCGCGAGTTCCTATCGGAACGTGTCCGACAAACTGACGGGGTTGCTCAGCCAAGGCCAGGGACAGGCCACAGGGCATGTGACCAGTGCCGGAGTCGTCGAACTGAGTTCCGAGCACGCCGTCGTCGCCCTCTTTCTCGACCAGTCGGTGCGCAATCTCACCGCGCCCGACGGCCGCACCGATTCGTCACGCATGCTGGTGAGGCTGGAGCGTGACGGAGACCGATGGCTGTTGGCCTCCGCGGAACCGCGATGACATGATGGCAGGCCCATCGGGCCGTGCACTCGGGTCGTTCCGCGGGCTGCACTCCCGGTCCAACTGCTGGTCGGGGCACACCCCGAAACGCAGAGCACGTAGCCTGACGGGGAAGGAACGGTGGCTCACGGGGAATGACACGCGTGTTGTTCCGATACATTGTCGGAGCCACCAGGCACGATGCAAGAAGGTCGTAGACCATGTCAGCGAGCGACGGGTCACCACTATCGAGGAGATAAGGCCATGGCTTTACCAGTATTGACACCGGAACAGCGCACTGCGGCTCTGGCCAAGGCGGCCGAGGCACGCACTGCCCGGTCGAAGCTGCTGGCCGCCGTCAAGTCCGGCGAGCTCAGCGTTGCTGACGTTCTCGCAAAGGCCGAGAACGACGAAATCGTCAAGAAGACCAAGGTGTCGGCCCTGATCAAGGCCCTGCCGGGTGTCGGTTCGGTGCGCGCCGCACAGCTGCTCGAGCAGCTGGCGATCGCAGACACCCGCCGCATCGGCGGCCTCGGCGCTAACCAGCGTGAAGCGCTGCTGGCTGCCGTCGCATCCTGATCGACACACGAGGAGGCGCAGGTCACATTCCGCGGGGTTAGCATTTGCCCATGAACGTCGAAGTGACTCTGCTGCCCGGGATCGGGGTGCGGAAAGATTTCGCCCTCGCATCCGGGCGCCGCATCGGGGTCATCACCCGTAAGGACGGCGCGAACGAACTCATCGTCTCGCGCAAGGATGACCCCGACGCAACACAGGCGTCCATCACCTTGAGCAATGAGGAAGCGGCGGCGCTGGGCAATCTGCTCGGCACGCCGCAACTCATTGCCCAGCTCGGGGAAGACCATCGAGACCTTCCCGGCATCAACACGCGGCAGCTACCCATTCGGGAAGGCTCGCGATTCGACGGCCGAACCCTCGGCGACACGATGATGCGCACCAAGACAGGTGTGTCGGTCGTCGCGGTCATGCGCGCAGGTCAAGTGCAGCCGTCGCCCACTCCTGATTTCACGCTCACCTCCGGAGATCTGCTCGTCGCCGTCGGTACCGCCGACGGACTCGACGCTGCATCCAGGCTTCTCGGCAAAGCCTGAGAGACGACGGGCTGAGCCAATGGCCGAGAGCGCGCTCGCCCTCACCGAACTCGGCGCGGTGTTCTTCGCGCTCGGCCTCCTCGCGCGACTCGCAGGCAAGATCGGCGTGTCTCCGATCCCGTTCTACCTGCTCGGTGGGCTGTGCTTCGGCAACGGCGGATTCGTCAACCTCGCGGGCATCGACGAGTTCAGCGAAATCGCCAGCGAGATCGGCGTCATCCTGCTGCTCCTGCTGCTCGGGCTCGAATACACCGCCACCGAACTCGTCACCGGGCTGCGCAGATCCTGGTTGGCCGGTCTCGTCGACCTGGTTCTCAATTTCGTGCCGGGAGCTGTCGCGGCCCTGCTGCTCGGGTGGGGAGGCGTCGGCGCGCTCGTGCTCGGGGGCGTCACGTACATCTCGTCGTCGGGAATCGTCGCGAAAGTACTGACCGACCTGGGCAGGCTCGGCAACCGCGAGACACCCGTCGTGCTGTCGATTCTCGTGTTCGAGGACCTCGCGATGGCCGTCTACCTGCCGATTCTGACTGCCGTCCTCAGCGGTGTCAGCTTCCTCGGCGGTCTCGAAGCGCTCGGCGTATCGCTGCTCGTCATCACGATCGTCCTGGTCGTCGCGCTGCGGTACGGCAGCATCGTCTCGGCGATCGTCGACAGTCCCGATCGCGAGGTCGTACTTCTCAAAGTCCTCGGATCCGCGTTGCTCGTCGCGGGCATCGCGTCGGAACTGCAGGTGTCGGCTGCTGTCGGCGCGTTCCTGCTGGGAATCGCAATTTCAGGGTCGACGGCCGACAACGCGACCCGCGTCCTCGAGCCGCTGCGAGACCTGTTTGCCGCGATGTTCTTCGTCGTCTTCGGGCTGAGCACCGACCCGGCGACCGTTCCCCCGGTCCTGGGCTGGGCCATCCTGCTGGCCGCCGTGACGACTGCGACGAAGATGATCACCGGCGCGTGGGCGGCCGGGCGTCAGGGCATCGGGAGGCCTGGACGTCTTCGCGCAGGCGCGGCGCTGGTCGCGCGCGGTGAGTTCTCGATCGTCATCGCAGGTCTCGCAGTGTCCGCGGGAGCCGTCGAAGGCGAACTGGCCGCGCTGGCTACCGCATATGTGCTGCTCATGGCGGTTCTGGGTCCGGTTGCTGCGCGAGTCGTCGAGCCGATCGCGCGGACCCTCGTTCGTTCCAAGCCCGCGATGTGATTGGCTAGCGCGATGGCCGAGAGACGTCGAACTGCGACTCCAGGCGTGTCCGCGCTGCGTCGACGACCGCAGCTGTCCGAGGACGTCGCCAACCATGTTCGGCATGTCGTCATGTCGGGCGAGATCCGGCCCGGTGACTTCATCCGGCTCGACGAGACAGCCGCCGAGCTGGGCGTGAGCGTCACGCCGGTGCGCGAGGCACTGCTGACGCTGCGCGGCGAAGGCATGGTCGAACTGGTACCGCATCGTGGCTACGGCGTGTCGCCGTTGACGCCCGACGACATCGTCGACATCTTCTGGTTGCAGGGCCAGATCGCCGTCGAGTTGGTCCGACGCGCGGCTCCCCGGATCACACCCGACGTGATCGCCGAGCTGGAGAAGTTCAACGCCGAGCTGTCCGACGCGGTCGAGAAGAGTCAGCCGAACGAGGTCGAGATCGCCGAGTTCGAATTCCACCGCGTGCTCAACCGGCTCGCGGAGGCCAGCAAGCTCGCGTGGTTCCTGAACAACGCGACGCGCTACACCCCGACCAGGCTGTACGCCGTCGACCTGGACTGGGGACGCGAAGCGGTCCGCAGTCACAAGCAACTGATCGCGGCGCTGAAGGCGTCCGACGTCGACGAGGCATGCCGGTTGATGCAGCAGCAGTTCACCGATTGCGCGGAGCGGTTGGTCGCGTACCGCGACTCGTGAGTGCGAATGTACAGCGGGCTGTACATTCGCACTCACGTGCGGCGTCAGCCGCCTACGACCGTAGGGAGTTCGGCGCCTGGAACCGCGGGCCGTACTTCGCCGCGAGCTCGTCCGCACGCTCGACGAATCCGGCCTGGCCACCCTTGTAGCCGACGATGTACTGGTGCACGCCACCGGTCCACGCCGGGTAGCCGATGCCGAAGATCGAGCCGATGTTGGCGTCGGCCGTCGTCGTCAGAACACCTTCGTCGAAGCACTTCTGCGTCTCGATGGCCTCGATGAACAGCATGCGCTCGATGAGGTCCTCGAACGGGATCTCCGCCGTGCCGGACTTGAACGCGTCACGCAGTCCGGGCCACAGGCCGGTGCGCTTGCCGTCGGCGTACTCGTAGAACCCGGCGCCCTTGGCCTTCGACGGCCGCTCGAACTCGTCGACCATCTTGTCGATGACGGCACCCGCAGGATCCTCGGGCGGCGTCTGACCTGCTGCGACGAGCGCGTCGTACGTCTCCTTGCGGATCTTCTGCATGAGCGTCAGCGTCAACTCGTCCGAGAGCTGCAGCGGCGCAGCCGGGTAGCCGGCCTGCAGACCTGCCTGCTCGATGGTCGACGGCTCGACGCCCTCACCGAGCATCGCGATGGCCTCGTTGATGAAGGTGCCGATGACGCGCGAGGTGAAGAATCCGCGGCTGTCGTTGACGACGATCGGCGTCTTCTTGATGGCCTGGACCAGGTCGAAGGCCTTCGCCAACGCCGCATCCGACGTCTTCTCGCCGCGAATGATCTCCACGAGCGGCATTTTGTCGACGGGCGAGAAGAAGTGGATACCGATGAAATCTTCCTGCCGCTTCACACCCGTCGCGAGCGACGTGATCGGCAGCGTCGAGGTGTTGGATCCGAGCAACGCCGTCGGTTCGACGATGTCCTCGATCTCCTGGAACACCTTCTGCTTCAGTTCCTCGGACTCGAAGACAGCTTCGATGACGAGGTCGGCACCCGCAGTGTCCTGCGGATCGGCCGTCGGATGGATGCGTGCGAGCAGCGCGTCGGACTTCTCCTGCGTCGTCTTGCCACGCGAGAGGGCCTTGGCCTCGATGCCCTCGGAGTAGGCCTTGCCCTTCTGCGCGGCCTCGATGCTGACGTCCTTGAGCACGACGTCGATGCCGGCCTTGGCGCACACGTAGGCGATGCCGGCGCCCATCATGCCTGCACCCAGCACGGCGACCTTGGAGAACGTCGTCTTCTCGATGCCGTCCGGACGAGACTTGCCCGAGTTGATGGCCTGCAGATCGAAGAAGAACGCCTGAATCATGTTCTTCGAGACCTGCCCGGTCACGAGCTCGGTGAAGTAGCGGGACTCGATGGTCGACGCGTTGTCGAAGTCCACCTGGGAGCCTTCGACGGCGGCCGCGAGGATCGCGCGCGGCGCGGGCATCGGCGCACCCTTGATCTGCTTGCGCAGGTTCGACGGGAACGCGGGCAGCACCGCGGCGAGCTTCGGGTTCGACGGCGTTCCACCCGGGATCTTGTAGCCCTTGACGTCCCACGGCGCGACGCCGCCCTCGGGGTTGGCCTTGATCCACGCCTTCGCCGCGGGCACCAACTCGTCGATGGTGTCGACGAGCTCGTGGACGAGCCCGATTTCCAATGCCTTCTCCGGACGGAACCGTGTGCCCTGCGCGAGGACGGTCATGAATCCGTTCTGGATGCCGAGCAGACGGGTGATGCGTGTGACGCCACCGCCGCCGGGAAGCAGGCCGAGCGACACCTCGGGCAGACCGAGCTGCACACCCGACACCTTCGCCGCGATGCGGTGATGCGTCGCGAGCGCGATCTCGAGACCGCCGCCGAGCGCGGCGCCGTTGATCGCCGAGACGACGGGCTTGCCGAGCTTTTCGAGCCGACGCAGCTGCGCCTTGATGCCCTGCACCTCGTCGAACACCTGCTGGGCGTCTTCCGGCTTCGCCTGGATCAGGTTGTTCAGGTCACCGCCGGCGAAGAACGTCTTCTTGGCGGACGTGATGACGACGCCGGTGATCGAGTCGACTTCCTTCTCCAGCCGATCGACGGTGGCTCCCATCGAATCCTTGTACAGCTGGTTCATCGTGTTGGCGCCCTGGTTGGGGTCGTCCATCGTGAGCACGACGATGCCGTCGGAGTCCTGTTCCCACTGAATCATGTTCTCGCTCATGGTATTTACCTCAGACTCGCTCGATGATGGTTGCGACGCCCATGCCGCCGCCGATGCACAGGGTGATGAGGGCGTACCGACCGCCGCGGCGCTCGAGCTCGTCGAGCACGGTTCCGGTGATCATGGCGCCCGTCGCGCCGAGCGGGTGGCCCATCGCGATGGCGCCACCGTTGACGTTGAGCTTCTCGTTCGGGATCTGCAGATCCTTCTGGAAGCGCAGAACGACGGACGCGAACGCCTCGTTCAGCTCGAACAGGTCGATGTCGTCGACGGTCAATCCCGCGGTCGCGAGAACTTTCTTCGACGCGGGGGTCGGGCCGGTCAGCATGATCGTCGTGTCGGCTCCGGACGTGGCGGTCGCGACGACACGCGCACGCGGGACCATGTTCAGATCCTTGCCTGCCTGCTCGCTTCCGACGAGCACGAGTGCTGCCCCGTCGACGATGCCCGAGCTGTTACCGCCGGTGTGGACATGGTTGATCTTCTCGACCCAGTGATACTTCTGCAGCGCGACGTCGTCGAAGCCGCCCATCTGGGCGACGCCGGTGAACGCCGGGTTGAGCTTGCCGAGCGATTCGAGGGTCGTGCCGGGACGCATGTGCTCGTCCTGATCGAGGATCAGCAGGCCGTTCTGGTCCTTGACCGGGACGACCGACTTGGCGAAGTAGCCACCCGACCATGCCGCAGCGGCGCGTTCCTGCGACTGCACGGCGTAGGCGTCGACGTCTTCGCGGCTGAACCCCTCGATCGTCGCGATCAGATCGGCACCGATGCCCTGCGGTACGAAGTACGTGTCGTAGTTAGTGGCCGGGTCCATCGCCCAGGCGCCGCCGTCACTACCCATCGGAACGCGAGACATCGACTCGACGCCACCGGCGATGACGACCTCGTCCCAGCCGGACCGCACCTTCTGAGCAGCCAGGTTGACCGCTTCGAGGCCCGACGCGCAGAAACGGTTGAGCTGGAATCCGCCGACGGTATCCGGCATCTTCGCTTCGAGGACAGCGGTCCGCGCGATGTCGGCGCCCTGATCGCCGACGGGCGAGACGACTCCGAGGATGAGATCGGAGATGCGGTTCTCGTCGAGGTCCGGGAACCGGCGACGTAGTTCGTCGATCAGGCCGGTGACCAGCGAGATCGGCTTGACCGAATGCAGTGATCCGTTCTTCCCCTTACCGCGTGGGGTGCGGATGGCTTCGTAAATGAACGCCTCTGTGGACACAGCGTGCGCTTCCTTTCACCTGCTCGACTCGGCGGCACCGGGGCACCGCAGGACACGAGGAATACACCTCGGCTGCTACCACAGTAGAACGGGTTTCAAGCACTGATGAAGGACCGAAACGAGCGTTGTCCGTGACCGGTGCAATCGTTTGAGTTCGCGCGTGGGAGGGTAGACGACAGGTTCGACGCGGGGGGCATCGAGAAAGCAGGAGATGATGTCCATGGACACCCAGCAGCCGTTCGCGGTCGGCTCGCGCGTCAAGGTGCGCTACAGCGCCGATTCGAAGGCGTCGCGCGACCAGCGGCCCATGGAATCGGGTGTCGTCAAGGAGGACTTCGGCGACCTGTCCGCGGTTGCGGGTCTGAGGACGTGGGCCGTCGCGCATCGTTATGCCGTCGCACTCGACGACGGTCGCCTCGTGTTCGTCGATCCCGACGACATCGAACCGGCGTGAACGCGCGCTTTCGTGCTGGGTCCGCGAGCATCCTTGTGCTGAGCTAGGACCCATTTCGGGGAGCCAGCACCCATATTGCTGAGCTAGCACCCCTGATCAGGTCCGAACAGGGGTGGTAGGTCGCCAGAAAGGGTGCCAGCTCCAGCGCCTGGGCATCACTACTCCTTCAGAGGTGTGGCACCCAGTTCGGCCTGCAGCAATTCCATCGCGACGGTCTCGGGGTCGCGTCGGATCGTCGGGTCGGCGGGTTCGGCTGCAGCCTTGAGCAGCTCTTCCTCGTCTTCGGGTGTCTCCGGCGGCGGAGGCCCCGGAGGTTCGGGGTCGTCGGGGTAGTCCGGCGCCTCGGGCGGGGGAATGTCGTCGTAGTCGCCACCACCCGAACCGGACCGTGCATCATCGGACGCGGGCCTGCTCTGGCTCGGCCGCGAGAACTTGGTGGGCGCGGACTTCGGCGGCTCGGGTGCCGCTTTCGCAACGGGTGCTTCCTCCACCGGAACCGCAGCTCCGACGACGCACGTCACCGCCCAGTCGACGCCGAAGACGTCACGTAGCGCGTCGCGGATGACGTCGGCGTTGCGCGGCTCCTGCAGTCGCTTCGCGAGCGGCGCTGAGTCGTGGCCGAGCGTGATGGAATCCGCTTCGACCGCACGCACCGACGCGCCGGACAGCATGACCTCGACGGTGCGGCTGCGTTCACGCACCTTGGCTCGCACCTCGGACCACACCGCACGTACTGCGGCGGCGTCGGGTGCGGTCGACCCGACCGGGGCGGGCTCGGGCTCCGGTTCGGGCTCAGGTTCAGGCTCGTACGCCGGCTCCTGCGTCGACAGCGGTGGCGGAACGGGATCCGGCTGCGGCGTCGGCTCGGGTTCGGGCTGCGGTTCGGGCTCGGGTTGCGGAGTGGGTCGCGGCACGGGTGCCGGTTCCGGCGTCGGCTCCGGTTGGGGCGTCGGCTCCGGTTCGGGGACGGGCGCGGGCTCGGGAGTCGGCACAATGACTGCAGGAGGGGCCGCGGGCGCTGGAGGGGCCGCGGGTGCTGGAGGGGCCGCGGGTTCTGGCGGAGTTACGGGTGCAGGAGGGGCCGCGGGTGCTGCGGCGGCAGCCTCGGCAGCCGCACGTTGCGACGGCCGAACGAACTTCGGCGCGACCTCGTCGGCCGGGGCAGCAGGCGCGGGTGCCGATTCGATCGGGCGACGCGTCGTTGCCTGCTGTACGGCTGCCTGCTCACCGGCGGGCAGAGTCACGTCGAGACGACGCTCGAGACGTTCCAACCGTTGCAGCACAGCCGATTCCGCGTCGGACGCCGACGGCAGAAGCATGCGCGCACACATGACTTCGAGCAGAAGCCGTGGCGCCGTGGCGCCGCGCATCTCGCCGAGTCCGGCGTGCACGATCTCCGCGTAGCGGGCGAGGGTCGCCGAACCGATGCGTTCGGATTCGTCCTTCAGACGTTCCAACACGTCGCCGGGGACGTCGACGAGACCACGCTCCCCCGCGTCGGGAACCGCGCGCATGAGAATCAGGTCGCGGAGACGCTCGAGAAGATCGGTCGCGAACCGTCGCGGATCGTGCCCCGCGTCGACGACCTTGTCGATCGTGCCGAACAGCGACGCACCGTCACCGACGGCCAGGGCGTCGACGGCTTCGTCGATCAGAGCGACGTCGGTGACGCCGAGCAGCGACAGCGCGCGCGGATACGTGACGCCCTCGGGCCCGGCGCCTGCCAGCAGCTGATCGAGCACGCTGAGCGAGTCACGCGGCGACCCACCGCCGGCACGAATGACCAGCGGATACACCGGATCCTCGACCGGAACGGATTCCTGCGTCGTGATCTTCTCGAGCAAACCGCGCATGGTCGACGGCGGCAGCAGTCGGAACGGGTAGTGGTGCGTCCTGGACCGAATGGTCGGCAGCACCTTCTCCGGCTCGGTGGTCGCGAAGATGAAGACCAGATGCTCCGGCGGCTCCTCGACGACCTTCAGCAAGGCGTTGAAGCCAGCCGTCGTGACCATGTGCGCCTCGTCGATGATGAAGATGACGTAGCGTGACTCGGCCGGGGCGTACACGGCCTTGTCTCGGAGATCACGAGCGTCGTCGACGCCTCCGTGGCTGGCCGCGTCCATCTCGACGACGTCGAGGTTGCCCGGCCCACCCGGGGCGAGAGCGACACACGAACTGCAGACGCCGCACGGCGTCGACGTGGGCCCTTCGGCGCAGTTGAGAGACCGCGCGAGAATACGGGCGGACGACGTCTTACCGCAGCCACGAGGGCCCGAGAAGAGGTATGCGTGGTTGATCCGACCTGCGTTGAGTGCGACGCTCAACGGCTCGGTGACGTGCTCCTGCCCGACGACCTCGGCGAACGTCGCTGGACGGTACTTCCGGTAGAGAGCCACGCACAGAAGGGTACCGGCGAGCACCGACACCGGCACTCATGGCCCACGCGCCCCCGCGCGACTCACTTCTTCTTCGCGGCCGCCTTCGCTGCCTTCTTGAACTCCCGGACTTCGAGGAGCGATTTCTCGTCCACGACGTCCGCGATCGACCGACGTGACCCCTCGTCGCCGTACGCGCCGGCGGCCGTGCGCCAGCCGTCGGGAGTGACGCCCATCTGCTTGCCGAGAAGCGCCAGGAAGATCCGCGCCTTCTGGTCGCCGTAGCCGGGTAGCGCCTTCAGTCGCTTCAGCACCTCGGCGCCGTCGGGATTCTCGCGTCGCCAGATCTCGTCGGGCTTGCCGTCGTAATTCTCCACGATGTACTCCGCCAACCCCTGGATCCGCTTGGCCATCGAACCCGGAAACCTGTGCACCGCAGGAGTTTCCGCGCACACCGCCGCGAACTCGTCGGGATCGGCGGCTGCGATGGAGTCGACCTTCAGATCACCGAGACGGTCGACGAGCTTCTTCGGACCGGCGAAGGCGGACTCCATCGGCACCTGCTGGTCGAGAAGCATGCCGATGAGCAACGCGAACGGATCCTCGGCCAGCAATGCATCGGCTTCGACATCGCCGGTCAGGTGCAACGTGGGAGACATGGCCCCGATCTTCTCACGCAGCGCTAGGTGATCGAGACCATCTGCGTGATGTCGTCGAACGGCAACGGACCGTCGACGACCGCTCCGACGATCGTGTTGTTCAACGTGATCGCGCCGCCATGGTTGTCGAGGAACGCCGTGTCGGCGGCGTCGCGCCCCGTCGCGATCCGGACCAGCGTCGACCTCGGTGCCAGGCAGGTGGCGTCGACCACCCGCCAAGTGCCGTCGACGAACGCTTCCGCGACAGCGTGGAAGTCCATCGGATCACATCCCGGCGCGTAGACCGCGACGAGCCGCGCGGGCACGCCCACCGCGCGCAGCAACGCCACGACGAGATGCGTGTAGTCGCGGCAGACGCCTGCACCCGCCAGCAGCGTGTCGACGGCACCGTCGATCGGGTCACTGCTGCCCGGTACGTAGTTCAGGCGGGCACCGACCCACGACGACACTTCGGCGAGAAGCTTCTCCGACGGCTCGTAGTTACCGAATTCCGTTGCGGCGAAGCCGAAGAACTTGTCGGTCTCGGCATAGCGACTGGGTCGGAGGTAGAGCGACAGATCGTAGTCGGACACCGGCGCCGGCTCGGCGTGGCCGAGAACCGTCGCCGAATACGACACCTCGAGCTTTCCGACGCCCGCGCGCAGCGTGTGGATGCGGGTGCCGTGCGCACCTTCGATCTCGCGGACCTGAACGGGAGCGCCGTCGAGCGTGAAGGACAACTCCTCGGTGACGTCGGCGCCGGGGTGCGGCGCGACGGCGATCTGGAACTCGAGAACGCTGGCCTCGGTGACATCCACGTCGAGGTAGGCGGACACGTCACGTTTCATCGTGCCGATCCTGCCACTGCCGACGGAATTCCGCTGTTCAAGCGTCGTCGGGACGAAGTTCACCGGTGACGAGGAAGGTGACTCGCCTGGCCACTTCGACGGTGTGGTCGGAGTACCGCTCGTAGAACCGGCCCAACAAAGTGATGTCGACGGCAGCAGGGACGCCGTGCGGCCACTCGGGCGACGACGTCAGCTCGAAGAGGCTGCGGTGCAGATCGTCCATCGCCTCGTCCTTGACGCGAAGCTGTTTCGCCAGGTCGGCATCACGGGTCAGCAACACCTGACGTGCCGCGTCTGCCTGCTCGACGGCGACGCGTCCCATGTCGGCGAACACGGCCTCCACCTCGTCGGGCAGCACGTGAGCCGGGTGGCGCCTGCGCACGAGTTCCGCGATGTGAATCGCGAGCCCACCCATCCGCTGGAGGTCCGCGACAATGTGGATGCCACTGACCATGATTCGAAGGTCGAGGGCCACCGGCGACTGCAACGCGAGCACAGAGAACGCATCCTGTTCCCACTGCGCGGCGAGCACGTCGATCTGTTCTTTGCTGCTGATGGTCGTCTCGGCCAACCCGAGATCCGCCGTCAGGAGAGCCTTCGTCGCCGACGCCATCGCGTCTTCCGCGAGCGTGCACATCTCGGCGAGATCAGCCGAGAGCGCGTCGAGCCGGCTGTTGTAGTTCTCACGCACCGCGGACCACCGTCCTGTGCCCCGAAATCGAATTCATGCCCCATGTCCTCACCGTCGCGCCGCCGATTACGCCCTCTTCTGGACGGAACGATCTGCCTACAGATTGGCACATCATGGTAAGTGCCGGTTGCGCGACGGTGAGATCGGCGTCAGCAGTTGGTCGGCGCAGGCACGCCGTAGAAGCGGTCCTTCATCCAGTTCTGCGCTTCGCCGAGGCCCAGGATGTCCGGAATCAGATGTCCCGCACCGGATCCCGGAACGATGGCGGGAAGCTGCGCGCTGCTGAGCTGAACCGTCGCGCCCTTGCCGCACCACGCACCGCCGAGTTCGACGGCCTGGCCATGAGGCACGATGTCGTCGGACGTGCCGGACTGGATGAGAACGGGCGCGTTCGGTGTCCGTTCGCCGATCTTGTTCTTGGCCAGGATCTCCTGCGCGACGGGAAGACGGTCGAGCACCACGGACATCGGTTCACCGGTCGTCGTGTACTCCTGGGTCCGATGCAACCCCACGGTCAGAATCGTCTCTCCGACACATTGATTCGCAACGAGGTTCAGCATCGCCTTGCCCACGTCGTTGATGTTCTCGTCGATGATCGGACGCAGCCCGGGATCCGATTCGAGCAAGCCGTTCAAGGTGTAGCCGATGACGCCGGTGAGAATCGTGCCGTCGACCTGGTCGAGCGTCTGCTTCAGATCCGCCGGGGGTGCACCCGCGTACGTTCCGGCGATCTCGAGTTCGGGAGCATATTCACCGGCCAGTTCCGCTGCAGCCGCCGTCGCGCCACCTCCCTGCGAGTAGCCGTACAGACCGAGGGGTCCGCCACCGGACACCTTCGTACCCTGGATCTTTCGCGCCGCGCGCGCCGCGTCGAGCACCGCATGAGCTTCGGCCGCCCTGTTGACGTACGTGTGTGCACCGGGAGTACCGAGGCCTTCGTAGTCGGTGATGACGACGCCGTAGCCCTGCGACAACATCGAGTACGCCGCGAGCACCTCGTACTCGACCATGAAGCCGAGCGGCGGCGTGTACGTGATGACGTTGTTGAGCATCTTCGACGGCGCGCACTGATCACCCTGTCCCTGGGTGCCGGGGGCCAGTACGACGAGCGGACGTTCGCCGGGCCCGGTCCAGTTCGCGGCCGGGTCGATGTAGGTGCCCGTCACCACATTGGCATCGCCGTTGGAATCGGTGCTGCGGTACATGATTCGCGTGGCCTCGCCGGGAAGGGTGCCGCCGATACCCGGAACCGACAACGCGAGGTGCGACGGTTCGGTGCGGATCAGGTCACCCGGGGACCCCGCGGGAAGCGGGTTGGGCGGAACGTAGAAATCGGATTCGACGGTCGACCCGGTCGAGGGCGCCGCCGTCGCCATCGGCGTCAACGCCGTGGCGGCGATGACCGCAAGGCCCACAGCCGATCCGAACACCCGTGACACACGCATGCTTTCAACCCCCGTCGTCTTCGAGACTCCGCTTTCTTACTCAGCGGTAGCAACACTTTCGACGGACCCTACGTGATGGGAGCCACAAATCGGAAGCGTGTGTTTCACCCACCACGACGACTAGTGAGATCTCACAAGACCCACACGGTTCGACGTCGAGCTCCACCCGACGCTTCTCGTGCCACCTGACAATCAGCGCTTGCGACGGTGCAAAGCCGTCTTGGCGACGAGAATTTCCTCGGACGTGAAAGCGCGGCCAGGAAGGTCGCTCGCAGCTCCCGGTTCGGCGCGCAGGCCGTCGAGCACGAGAGTGAAGTATCGCTTCCAATTCGCCGGCTCGACACTGCACGTGAATTCCGATGCTGCCCCGACCATTCCGATCAACGGAAAGAAATCGTTGACCTCGACGTCGGCGCGGAGCTGACCCGACTCGCGTGCCCGTCGGACGATCTTCTCGACGAACGGATCGATCTTCTCGCGCACCTGGGCGATGCCGTGACACCCCTCGTCAGTACCCATGACGACGTCGTTCAGCCCTCGGTCCGCCGAGATCCCCTGACACAGACTCTCGAGGAACATCACAAGACCGTCCCAGGCGTCGTCGGCCTGCAGGGCCTTCTCCGCGTGGGCGAGCATTTCCTCCAGCCGCTGCTCGAAGACGCCGTCGATCAACTCTTCCTTACAGGAGAACCGTCGATAGACAGTGCCGACTCCGACCTTCGCATGGGCCGCCACGTCGTCGAGGGTGATGTCGATACCGCGCGACGCGAACAGTTCGCGCGCCGCATCCACGATGCGCCTGCGGTTGCGCTCCGCGTCGGCGCGCAACGGCTTTCGGCCTGCGCCTGCGCCGGCTGTGTCGGCTCTCACACTCATTCGATGTCCGTTTCACCCGATAAGCGGAGGACAGTCCTCCGCTTAGCTGCTACCTTGTCCAATAACCGGAGGATACACCTCCGCATAGTCGATCAGAGGAAACCATGACCGCACTGTCTTCGGACGACGTCACGTCGTCAGGGCCGGCAACGGAGGAACTCGCCGATGCCAGAGCCCATCGCAATCGCTGGCTGATTCTGGCCACGCTGGGGCTCGCCCAGCTCATGGTGGTGCTCGACGCCACCGTCGTGAACATCGCGCTTCCCGCCGCCCAGCTCGACCTCGGCTTCGACAACGCGAATCGCTCGTGGGTCGTCACGTCGTACGCTCTCGCCTTCGGCAGTCTGTTGCTGCTCGGCGGTCGCCTCAGTGACTTGTTCGGACGACGCAACACGTTCCTGATCGGGCTCGTCGGATTCGCCGTCATGTCGGCCGTCGGAGGGGCTGCTGTCAACTTCGGCATGCTGGTCGCCGCACGCGCCGGCCAGGGTGTGTTCGGCGCTCTGCTCGCACCCGCCGCTCTGTCGCTGCTCGCGACCACCTTCACCGACGCGAAGGAACGGGCCAAGGCATTCGGCATCTTCGGTGCGATCGCCGGTGGCGGCGGTGCACTCGGCCTGCTGCTCGGCGGTGTGTTGACCGAGTGGGCAAACTGGCGATGGAGCCTCTACATCAACCTCGTGTTCGCCGCGCTGGCCTTCGTTGCCGGTTTCGTCCTGCTGGCGAAGCACAAGTCCGACCACCGTCCTCGCCTCGACATCCCCGGCACGCTGACCGTGTCGGCTGCGCTGTTCGCCATCGTCTACGGCTTCGCCCACGCCGAGTCCGACGGCTGGGGTAACACCGTCACCATCGCGTTCCTGGTGGCAGGCGTCGGCCTGCTCGGTGTGTTCTTCAGCATTCAGCAGCGCGTCGCGCACCCGTTGCTGCCGCTGCGCATCATCCTCGACCGCACACGTGCCGGATCGTTCCTCGCAGTGTTCGTCACCGGTGCCGGCATGTTCGCGGTGTTCCTGTTCCTCACCTACTACCTGCAGAACACGCTGGGATTCACCCCGATCACCACCGGCTTCGCGTTCATGCCGATGATCTTCTCGCTCATCGTCACTGCGACGCTGTCGACGGCCATCGTGCTGCCGCGCTTCGGTCCGCGCGTCCTGATGACGACCGGCCTGTTCGTCGCCGCGCTCGGCATGGGACTGCTGACGCAGATCGACGTCGACTCCAGCTACGTGACGCACATCCTGCCCGGCTTGATCGTCATGGGTCTCGGCCTGGGCGCGACGATGGCTCCGGCGATGCAGGGTGCGATCTCGGGCGTCGACCCCGACGACTCGGGTGTCGCGTCGGCGACGGTCAACACGATGCAGCAGGTCGGCGGTTCGATCGGTACCGCTCTGCTGAGCACCATCGCAGCCAGCGCGGCGACCGCGTACGTCACCGACAACATGGCAACCGCGACGGATCCGCTCGCGCTGCAGGCACACGCGGAGATCGCCAGCTACACCACGACGTTCTGGTGGGCCACCGGCATTTTCCTGCTCGGCGCGGTCATCTCGGCGATCGTCGTCAAGCCGGGCCTGCTACCCGCCGCGCCCGAGGGTGCGGTCGTCGTAGGCCACTGACCGGCCCGTGAGTGCGAATACGTAGCGGGCTATGTATTCGCACTCACGAGGTGTGCAGCAGCTTCTCGGCCGCAGCCAACAGAACACAGGTCGCGACGCCGTCCATGGCCTTCTCGAGTTCGTCCAACGACGGGAAACTCGGGGCGAGACGGATGTTGCGGTCCTCGGGATCCTTCTTGTACGGGAACGCGGAGCCGGCCGCGGTCAACGCGATACCGGCGTCCTTCGCCAGCGCGATCGCCCGAGCAGCCGTTCCTTCCAGCACGTCGAGCGAGATGAAGTACCCGCCCTTCGGCTCGGTCCAGGACGCGATCTTCGACGCACCGAGACGGTCCTCGAGAATCTGCAGAACGAGCGCGAACTTCGGCGCCAGGATGTCGCGATGCTTGGCCATGTGCGCCTTGACGCCCTCGGCGTCACCGAAGAAGCGCAGATGGCGCAGCTGATTCAGCTTGTCCGGTCCGATGCTCTTGATGCCGAGATACTTCTGGTACCAGGCGAGGTTCTCGTCGGAGCTGCCGAAGAAGCTGACGCCTGCCCCGGCGAACGTGATCTTCGACGTCGACGCGAACACGAACGGCCGATTCGGGTTGCCGGCGTCCGCTGCCCAGCCGAGGACGTCGTACGCAGGCGCGAATTCTTCCGCGATCGGGTGGACGGCGTACGCGTTGTCCCAGAACAACCGAAAGTCGGGTGCGGCCGTCGGCATCGACGCCAGCGTCCGGACGACTTCCTCGGAGTAGACCGCACCGGTCGGGTTGGCGTAGTTCGGAACGACCCACATGCCCTTGATCTGCGGGTCCGACGCGACCAGCCGTGAGATCTCGGCGACGTCCGGGCCGTCGTGCAGCATCGGAATCGGAATCATGTCGATGCCGAGCGATTCGGTGATCGCGAAGTGGCGGTCGTAGCCCGGAGCCGGGCACAGGAACCGGATGTTCGGCTCGGCGGACCAGGGCCGCGGCGAATCGGGAAGACCGTGCAGCAGGGACCACACGACGAGGTCCTGCATGATTTCCAAGCTGGCGTTGTTGCCGGCCAGGAGGTTCCCGACGGGGATGTTCAGCAGTTCACCGAAGATCGCACGCAGCTCGGGCAGTCCGGTGAGGCCGCCGTAGTTGCGGCAGTCGGTTCCGTTGCCGTCACGAAAGTCGTCTCCGGGAAGCGTCAGCAATTCCGCGGACAGATCCAGCTGCTCGGGCGACGGCTTTCCGCGTGTCAGATCCAGGACGAGCTTCTCTGCCTTCAGCTGCTCGTACCTGGCGCTCTGCCGGTCGTGCTCGGAAACGAGCTCCTCATGGTTCATCAACCCGTACTGGGTCTGCGCTGACATGCGGAGCGGCCTTTCGCAGAAGCTGGTCCTCGAACAAAGGGGACCCCGCGCACCCGGCAGAGCCCGTTGACCCTTGCTGCCTTCCGGCCCTGGGGGAGTTCACAGGATGCGCGCCGCGCGGGATCCACCAGAGAGTGTAGCCGTCCCCGTCGCGGGGACACATCACCGCCCCGATTTGGGATCTGGAGGGGGTGACCCGGTATGCTTCCCCACGGAGGATTCGCCTAGTGGCCTATGGCGCTCGCCTGGAACGCGGGTTGGGTTAACGCCCTCAGGGGTTCAAATCCCCTATCCTCCGCCAACGGGCAAAGCCCCCTTGCATCACGCAAGGGGGCTTTTCTCGTCTTCAGCTGTTCGCCAGCATCACCACTCCGAGTGGGCCGCTTCCGATGCACACCGCACCGGTGGTCGACGCCGTCACCGCACTTCCGGCGCCGGTCAGCCGCACGTACACGGTGTTCAACCCGCTCCGCAGCGGCACCGACACCGCGTCCCCGGTATCGAGTTCCAGGTCGACGACGCTGTCACCGTCGGAGAAGTAGTTGAGCTGTACCGTCCAGTCCCAGTTCGGAACTGCCGCGTCGAGCGGCATCCGGGTCCGGTCCCCGACGCGATAACCGCACCCCGCCTCCGGACCCTGCGTAAGGCTGCGCGACGGGCTCACGACAGCAGGCACAACGTGACCGGAGTCGTCCAGATACTGCAGCACGGGCGTCGACGACGCGAAGTTCGGGTCGAGACTGCCGAAAATCCTCGCAGCGGAGTTCTCGGGATACGCCAGCGGCGTCAGCACCCACGGTGACACGGCCTGGTCCAGCAAGGGAATGTCTCGATGGTCCGCGAGCGAGTGCTTCGCGGTGGCCAGGTAGTCGCCTGCGGGATCGTCCTGCCACTTCGACAGGAAGGTGTACGACGACACGAGACTGCTGATCACGAAGACTGCGGCGACGACGATCCATCCGCGGCGCACCGGCCCGCCGGCTCGCGACCTGAGCATCAACGCGGCGCCGACGGTGATGACGACGGAACTGTCGGCGACGTATCGAAGCGTCTGCGCCAGTTCGTTCGCGGTGTCGGGGCCGGAGCGCGACAGCACCATCACCGCGACGGACACGGCGACATAACCCACCACGGCCGCCCAGACCGACCAATGACGTCGAAGCGAAAAGACCGCTGCGACAACGACTGCCACCCACGCCGCCACGACGAGCACGAGCGGCGGCGACGCCCACGGCCCCGCGGGTGGCCAGCGCTCCCACATCCAGGGCCCACCCACCAGTGTCGGCACCAATCCGAGCGATGTTCCGTGATGCACGAGTTCGGCTGTCGTTCGCCACCCGTGGAACGCGAGGCCGGCCCGGACGACGATCAGAAACAGAACGGCCCACACGGCCACGACGACACCGCACGAACACCACAGCGGTGCAGCACGTTTCCACGCCGCCCTGACTCCGAACACGAACGCGACGACACCGAACGCGAACAGCGGCACCACCACCGACTTCTCGAAGAACAGCAGCGACACGGCCGTGACGACCGCACCCGTCACCACATATCGCCGACGCCTCGTCCTCGCGTAGTCGAGCGCGTCACCTGCGACCCAGGCCAGCGCGAACTGCAGAGGGAGCGCGTTGAGCGCCGCGGCCCACCACGCGAACGACGGTAGCGTCAGCGGGGAGAACAGGTAGAACGTCAAGGGCAACAACAGAATCGGAGTATCACCGAGGATCTTGCGCAGCAATCGAAGAACCGCGTACGACGCGGCCGCCTGCATGATCAGCGACGTCACGGCGGGCAGGAACCATTCGAGCGGAGCGATTCTCGCCTGCAGGCCGGCGACGACGAATGCCGCGGGCATGAAGTGTCCGTCGTGGTCGTACAGCAGCAGGTCGGTCGAGAAGAGAGGGAAGGCGCTCCCGCGTCCGGTCAGGATCAGGTCGTCCCAGTAAAATCTTCCCGACGCCACCACGTACGCCCGGACGACCAGTTGGGCGGCGATCAGCACCAGCGCGATCGTCATCACTCGGTGCGTCGTCGTACGGACGGGCGGCGCCTCGCGCGCCGCCGTGCTCACGGTCATGGTGGCCCTCCCCCGCCGGACAGTACGACGCCCGAGCGTAGACGACGAGCCGTTCTCGAACCCGATCACTCGATGTCGGGAATTTCCAATCCGTCGGCAACCTCGATGTCGGAGAATCGGCACCATGACTTCCACCGAAACGGTTGCCGACCGCTACCGTCGCCTCGCCGACATCCTCACCCGCCGCATCGACGCCGTGCCGTCGGAGAAGTGGGACACGCCGTCGACCTGCGAGGGGTGGACGGTCCGCGACGTCGTCCAACACATCGTCGACACCGAGAAGGGTGCGCTCGAACCCGTCGGCCTGTCCATTGCCGACGGCCCGTCCTCCGCCGACGATCCCGTCGCGGCCTGGGTTCACACGCGTGACGCCATGCAGGAGATTCTCGACGACCCGTCCCGCGCGAACCGAGAGTACGAGGGCCACTTCGGCAAGACCGACCTCGCGTCGTCGATCGGGTCGTTCTACAGCCTCGACCTGATCGTGCATGCGTGGGACATCGCGCATTCCGTCGGCGCCCCGGACTCCATCGCCGACGAGGATCTCGATTTCGTCGAGGCGTTCATCGCGCAGGTGGGCGACAACATCCGTATGGACGGGGTGTGCGGGCCTGCTGTGGACGTGCCGGAGTCGGCCGATCGACAGACGAAGGTGCTCGGGCAGCTCGGTCGCGACGTGCGCTGACGCACCCGTGCGTGCTTGGTTGCCCTATGGTCCGACCATGCACGCACGGGCGCGGAGCGCATTACCGGGCCGACCACCCACCGTCCATCGTGTAGGACGCACCGGTGACCATGCCTGCGTCCTCGGACGCCAGCCACCCGACGAGCGACCCGACCTCGGCAGGTTCGACGAGCCGCTTGATCGCGCTCTCGGTCAACATGACCTTCTCGAGCACCTCGTCCTCGGCGATTCCGTGCGCTGCCGCCTGGTCCGCGATCTGCTTCTCCACCAACGGGGTTCGCACGTAACCGGGGTTCACGCAGTTGCTCGTGACGCCGTGCGCACCGCCCTCGAGTGCCGTCACCTTCGACATGCCTTCGAGTGCATGCTTGGCGGTGACGTAGGCGACCTTGTACTCCGATGCCCGCAGACCGTGCACCGACGAGACGTTCACGATACGACCGAACTCGCGAGAGTACATGCCGGGCAACGCAGCTCGAATCAGCAGGAACGGCGCCTCCACCATCAGCGTCTGAATCCGCCGGAACGCAGCGGGGTCGAACTCGACGATGGGAGCGACGGTTTGGATTCCTGCGTTGTTGACGAGGATGTCGACGTCGAGCTTCAGGGTCTCGAGCGCGGCGACGTCGAGCAGATCGACGGTCCACGCGTCGCCCTGCAGTTCCGACGCCAACTCCTTCGCAGCGACCTCGTCGACGTCGGCGATCGTGACTTTTGCACCGCGCGTTGCCAATTCACGCGCACACGCGGCGCCGATCCCGGACGCACCACCCGTGACGAGAGCGGTGCGACCGGTCAGATCGGTCATCGCTTCACATTCTGGTCGAGCAGACCCGCCTTGGAGAGCTCCGCCTCCGTCGCGAGGTTCTTCGCGTCGGCGATGTCGATGGACTCGAGAGCGAGGCCCTTCGTCTCGCGAGCCGCGATGACGGCGACGAGCGTCACGGCACAGGCCGCGGCGAGGTACCACGCGATCGGGACACCGGAGCCGAAGCGGTCCAGCAGCGCGACGGCGATGATCGGCGCGAGCGAGCCGGCGACGATCGACGTGACCTGGTAGCCGAGCGACACACCCGAGTAGCGCATACGCGTCGGGAACATCTCTGCCATGATCGCCGGCTGCGTCGCGTACATGAAGGCGTGGAACACGAGACCGATGATGATCGCCAACATGATCACGGCGTTGTGGCCGCTGTTGAACATCGGGAAGGCGAAGAAGCCCCACGTGCCCGCGGTGACGGCGCCGATCAGGTAGACCGGTCGACGGCCGATGCGGTCGGCGAGCTTGCCCACCAGCGGGATGACGCAGAAGTGCACGGCGTGCGCTGCGAGCATCCACCACAGGATGGTCTGGGTGTCGGTGCCGACCTCGACCTTGAGATACGTGATGGTGAACGTGACGACGAGGTAGTACATGACGTTCTCACCGAAGCGCAGGCCCATGGCGGTGAAGACGCCACGCGGGTAACGCCTGAGGACCTCGAAGACACCGTACGACGCGGCCTTGATGACCTCGGCCTGCTTCTGCGCCTCGACGAAGATCGGGGCGTCGGTGACCTTGGTACGGATGTAGTAGCCGACGAACACGATCACGGCGGAGAGCCAGAAGGCGACACGCCAGCCCCAGCTCAGGAACGCATCCTCGGACAGGACGGTCGTCAGGATCAGCAGCACGACGGTCGCGAGGAGGTTACCGGCGGGCACACCCGCCTGTGGCCAGCTGGCCCAGAAGCCGCGGCTCTTGTTGGGGCTGTGTTCTGCGACGAGCAGAACCGCGCCTCCCCATTCGCCACCGACGGCGAAGCCCTGGATGAAGCGCAGCGTGACGAGCAGCGCGGGCGCCCAGTACCCGATCTGGTCGAACGTCGGCAGGCAGCCCATCAGGAACGTCGCGCCGCCGACGAGCACGAGGCTGAACTGCAGCAGCTTCTTACGTCCGTACTTGTCACCGAAGTGGCCGAACACGATGCCGCCGAGCGGGCGTGCGACGAAGCCGACGGCGTAGGTGACGAACGCGGCGAGGATGGCGTCGAGCTCGCTCGTTCCCGCGGCGAAGAAGATCTTCGAGAACACCAGTGTCGCGGCGGTTCCGTAGAGGAAGAACTCGTACCACTCGACGATGGTGCCTGCCATCGACGCGCCGACGACCTTTTTGAGGCCGCTCGGGGTGGCGTCCGGGTCCTTCCCGGACGGGTCTGTGCGTTCTTCGACGCTCATTGCAACTCCTCATGTGAGACGGCATGCGAGGAAGCGGCAATTGTGACCGCTCCCACACATACTGGGTACGGCTGAGTATCGATGCAGAAAGTTGCGCCCGCAATGACCAAGCGTGCAACTGCGATCTGCAAGAATGCACATGTGCCACTCGGTCATCCCGATCACGGTCGGCTGCCCAGCGCGGACGACCTTCTGATCCTTCTCGCAGTCGGCCGGACCGGCAGATACAACACCGCAGCCGACGATCTGGGCGTCAACCACACCACCATCTCGAGGCGAATCGCCGCGCTGGAGGCGACGCTCGGAGGTCGCGTCCTGACCAAGTCGGGCAGCGGGTGGGAGCTCACCGCACGCGGCAGGGACGCGCTGGCCGCCGCCGAGAACATCGAGGCCGCAGTACGGTCCCTGATCGGACCCGACGACGAAGCGGAAGGCGTCGTCCGAATCTCCGCCACCGACGGGTTCAGCGCTTACGTCATCGCACCTGCAGTCGCGCAGGTGAGGCGTCGGCACCCGGGCATTGCCGTCGAGATCGTTGCGACCACGCGCCGGGCGTCGCAGCAGCGGTCGGGCATGGACGTCGAAATCGTCGTCGGCAAACCGCAGGTGCATCGCGCCGAGGCGATCAAACTCAGCGACTACCACCTCGGCCTGTACGCCTCACGCTCCTACCTGCACGAACACGGAGAACCGACCACTGTCGCCGATCTGCAGGCCCATCCGCTCGTCTACTTCATCGACTCGATGCTGCAGGTCGACGACCTGGACATCGCAGCTGGCTTCGCACCACTGATGCGCGAGTCCGTGACGTCGACCAACGTGTTCGTGCACGTCGAAGCCACCCGCGCCCACGCAGGCATCGGACTGCTGCCGTGCTTCATGGCCGACCGTCACGACGACCTGGTCCGCCTCCTGCCCGACGACGTCTCGATCCGACTCGACTACTGGCTGGTCTCCCGCGCCGAAACGTTGCGACGCCCCGAGGTGGCGCGTCTCGTCGACGCCCTCCGCACGTGCGTCACAGAACAACGGGATGCGCTTCTCGGCAAACGGTGAATCACTCGGGCTGGCACGACGGACACCACCACGTTCGACGACGGGCCGGGTCTCCCGAGACCTCGGCCACCACCTTCACGACGGTTCCGCAGCGCAGGCACGGTTTGCCCGCCCGCCCGGCGACCCAGTGCTGCCGACCGCGACGGGTGTCCCCGGTGGTGACCTGCATGGCTCCCCGAACGGTCGCCGAATGCGTCATCGCGCGATGCAACAGCGCAACCAGTGATGGCGCGTCGACCTCTCCCGCCGGTCGCCACGGCCACAGACCCCTGAGGAAGCACAGTTCGTTGGCCCAGAGATTGCCCGGACCGGCCACGACCCGCTGATCGAGCAGCGCGGAGATGATCGGCGTCCGGTCTTGCGCGGCGATGTTGGTCGCGGCGAGGGTGGCGTCGAAGTCGGGGCGCAACGGATCCGGTCCGAGATGGGCGACGAGCTGGTCCATGTCGCGGGTGGTGCCGTAGTCGACGACCGGCAGTGTCAGACCGTACGCGGTGGGACCGTCACGAACCCCCAGTTCGACGCGTACATCCGGCCGGACCCGGGCGGGCAGGTATCTGCCGGGACGGGTCACGGTCCACGAGCCGGTCATCAACAGGTGTGTGTGCAGCGTCGAGCCGTCGTCGAAGTCGGTCAAGAGGTGCTTGCCGTGGGTCCGATGCCCCAGCACGGTTCGACCTGCCAGGTTCTCGGTCGCATGCTTCGGTACGTTCAGCCGCCCTCTGCCTAACTGCGTGCCGTCGAGCGCCGCGCGCAGTCTGATCGCGAGACGGTAGACGGTGTCGCCTTCGGGCATGTCAGAACGCGTATCGGACGGTGAGCCACGGCGTTTTCCGACCGATGAGGTCGGTCAGCTCGGCAACCGCCCGCGCTTTGACGGCATTGCGATAGCGCACGTTCATGCCGCCGCTCTGCGACCGCTTGGGCTGTTGGATTTCCGGCGTCCACAACACGCGTTCGGCGCGAGGATGCCAGCCGAGGTTGGTCTCGTGCAGGCCTTCGTTGTGGGTCAGCATGATGATCTCGACGGCAGCTTGCCGTTTGAAGGCGTCGCCGGTGGCGTCGTCGAGCAGGCCCAGGAGTTCGCTCCACCGGTCCTGCCATCCATCGGAGATGACGACGGGTGAGAAGTTGAGGTGCACTTCGTAGCCGGCGTCGACGAAGTCGTCTATCGCCGCGAGCCGTTCGTCGATCGACGACGTCCGGATGTCCAGCAACCGGGCCTCGGGTTTGGGCATGAGCGAGAACCGGATTCGTGTACCGCCGCGCGGATTCAGTTCGAGCAGTTCACGGTTGACGTACTTCGTCGCGAACGACGCCTTCGCGCCGTCCCACCCCGCGAAGGCATTGATCAGGTCGGCGACGTTGTCGCTGACGGTGGCGTCGACACTGCAGTCGCTGTTCTCGCCGATGTCGTACACCCAGTCGACCGGATCGCATTGATTGGCTTCGGGTTTGGGGCCCTGCCGCCGAATGTGACGACCGAGGTAGCCGACGATCTGGTCGATGTTGGTGAACACGGTGATGGGATTGGCGTACCCCTTACGCCGGGGAACGTAGCAATACGCGCACGCCATGGCGCATCCGTTCGCCGTGGACGGCCCGATCCAGTCGGCCGATCTGCCGTTCGGCCTGGCCGAGAGCGACTTCTTGACGCCCAGGACCAGATCCTCGGTCTTCACGCGCACCCAGCGGTCGATGTTGCCCTCGTTGCCGTGCAGCTCCGGAATCTGCCAATGCGACGCGACCTCGATGATCTCGGCGTCGGGGAACCGGGCGAGGACTTGCTGACCGCGCAGGTCGGCGATGGCGTCGGGCTCGGCCCAGATGCGTTGGACCTGCAGCAAGGGTGCGTGAGGTCGTGGCGTCTCGGTGGGCATCACTCGTGTCTATCAGGCCCCACCGACAATCAGTGGGTCAGCAGTTCGTCGACGAGGAGATCCTCGGCGTCGAGAGCCTGGAAGATCATCTTCACCGGTCGCGTCGTCGCCATGACCCGCAGGCGGCCGTCAGCACGTGCCGCGGCAGCGATGACGGCGTTGGCCGCACCCGAGTACATGAACGCCACCGCCGACAGATCCACGTCGACGACCACGCCGGGACGTACGAACCGGTCCAGCGTGGCCACCAGCTCGGAACGCGACGACATGTCTAGCTCGCCTGAAGCCCGGACCACCGCGTACTCGGCGGAGTACAACTCGACTTCGATTGTGTACGAGTACTTCTCACGGATGGATTCGATCACCGTGTCCAGATTCGACGACATTCCCGGGCCTTTCGTTGCTCCGACACAGAGAACTCTGTCAGCGCGAGATCTCCGATCGGCCGGCGCATCCATCACGGATAGGACTCCATGAGATCACGGTTCGATAACGTAGCGCGGGCGCCATCGGGGGTTCCTACAACACCCCGCTCGGTTACAACAGGTGCGGGCGTTGTGAACGAGCGGAGCGGTTGCGAAAGTCGAATGTCCCCCGAACCCGTCACCGAGGCTTGAACCGTCTGCGTTCGGCTTCCGAAGTCCCGCCCCATACGCCGTGCCGCTCGGTGGCATCGAATGCGTGAGTCCTGCAGCATGTGGCGACTGGGCACTCTCTGCATATGGACTTTGCCATAGCTTCTCGCCTCAGCCGATCTCCCAGATTTTCGTCGTCCGGTCCGTAGAACAAGTACGCGAACCCCCGGCATCGAGCACGCGCCCACCAGTGCCGTTCCACGACACTCCTTCCGAGACACCGCTGCCGCGGAGAGTCGCTCTCCGCGGCAGTGAACCAGAACCATTCGTCAGTCCGTGGTGGTGATGACCTTCCCGCGTGTCTCCGGCACAAGGAGGCACCCGAGCATTCCGACAATCGCGCCGGCCACACCGAAACCCATTGCCTTGTGGACGTTTCCGCCTGCCAACATGAGGGCGAACAGAGGGAACAGGCCCGAGCCGATACCTCGGGCCACGTAATACGTTGCGCCGGAGCCGAATGCTCGATAGCGGGTGGGATAGAACTCGGAAATCCAGGTTCCGATGACGCCGAATCCTGCGTAGCCGATTGCGGTACCCGCCAATGCAACCGTCGCGGCGGAAACGATCGTGCCAGATCCCGTCGCCGTTTCCGTGTCCGAGCCGACCCACAGAAACAGGCCGAAGCCGACGACGCCGACTGCGCATGACCAGAACGTCGAACCACGACGCCCGATCTTGTCGGAGAGCGCACCGAACGTGATGTACGAAGCGATGCCGAGGATCGTTCCAACGGTGAGCACCAACGTCGCCCAGCCGAGAGACAACCCCGCGTATTCACGTAGATAGGTCGGCCCGAACGTGATGTAACAGTAACTGGCAGCGAAGATTCCGGTCGTCGCGAGCGTCAGGAAGATCCCACCGACGATTGTGCGTCGACGCTCCTGCGGATCCATCGGTTCGCGGTCGGGCTTTTCGACCTCCGAATGGGCCACGACATCACGAGCGGCTCGCCACACTCTCGACTCCGGCAGCATCTTGAATGCAACAAGCCCCACGACGACACTCATGGCGCCGATGATGACGAAACCGATTCGCCAGCCCGATTCCGAACCGAGTGTCGTGATGGTCGAGAACAAAATCGCCTGCGTGATCAACGTTCCGCAGATGAACATGCCCTGCAGGACGCTGCCCATCAGACCGCGGTTCTTGGCCTTCCATGTCTCCGTGAACATTGCGAAGATGACACCGAAGGCACCGCCCATAGCGACGCCGGCGAGAATTCTTGTGACGGTGAACAGTTCGAAGTTCGTCAGGAACGCACCGAGAACTGCGAGGATTCCGTAGATCGATGTGAACGCCACGTACGTCGGGCGTCTGCCCCACCGGTCTGCGATCCAGCCGAACACGAAGCCACCGGCGATCGAGGCGATGCTCTGCATCGTGATCACGCCGACGACGGCCTGGGTCGACACGGAGAACGAATCGGACAGGTCGCGCAGTGGGTAGCTCAACAGGTTGAGCTCCATGCTCTCGATGAGGGCACCGATGATCGCGAACGTCAGCACCACTTTTCGTTCACGCGGCGTGTACGCGTTCTCGGCGTTGAGTTGCTTCGCTCCGACGGCGGTTCGGGCTGCATCGGGCGCGGTCATCGCGCACTCGCATGTTCGACCGGCCGCGCGGCGGGAACACCTGGAGCGGTGAACTTGTTCGTCATCGTTCCGATGCCCGAGATCTCGCTGGTGACGACGTCACCGTCGGCGAGATACCGCTGCGGCGTCCGACCGAGGCCGACGCCTGCCGGTGTACCCGTGAAGATCAGGTCACCGGGAAACAGCGTGACTTTCCTCGAGATGTACTCGATGAGTTGCGCGATCGAGAACACGAGATCCGACGACGTGCCATCCTGCATAAGTTCATCGCCGACCCAGCACTTGAGGGTCAGCGCGTCGGGGTCGTCGAACTCGTCGGGTGTGACGAGGACCGGGCCGATGGGAGCGAAGTTTGCGAACGACTTACCGAAGCTGAATTGAGCTGTGGCGCCATGCAACTGGACGTCCCGGTCGGACACGTCCTGCCCGATCGTGAGGCCGGCAACGTGGTCCCACGCATCGGCGGCAGGAACCTCGACGCAATCCCTGCCGATGACGACCACGAGCTCGACCTCCCAGTCGACACTCGGACCGGACAGTTCGATCTCCGTGTTCGGACCAGCTATGGCCGACGGGAACTTCGTGAACAGCAGCGGCACCGTCGGCAACGGCGACCCGGCTTCACGAGCATGGTCCACGTAGTTGAGCCCGACTCCGAAGATCTGACGGGGCCGCGGATTCACAGGTCCGACCGACGCGTTGCCCGTGGGATTCGTTGACCGTGCGTCGGGCGTTCGACTCCACGCGATGAACTCGTCCCACCGGTCGTAAATTGCCTCGATACGGTGGTCGAAGCGCCCTTCGCTGGCGTCGGCGACATCGACGGCGCCGTTTCCGGTCAGGAGCGTCAGCCGGCCGTCATGATTTGCGATACGCATGTTTCTTCAGTCCTGTTCTGTGCTGACGGAACGGGGGGCGGCCTGTTCGCTGACCAACCGGTATGTCGACCAACGAACTGTTGCGCCGGTTCCCTCCACCGCCGTACGGAGAGTATGCACAGTAGGCGGCTGTACCGACCCGTGCTGGTCGACGATCAGGAATATCGTGCCGGGCGCGTCGTCGGTAAGACCCGGACTACCTGCAGCTCTTCCTTCTGCCGTGTTGTTCTTCGCAGACGCGGCGACCGCGTCTGCCTCGTACACCGCGACGCCTTCCGCAGATCCGTCGACGACGGCCGATGCGGCGATCTCGCAGATGCGACGGCTAAGTGCGGTTCGGTCTCGACCGTCGCACGTGATGCGGCCGAGAAGAACCTGACCGGTCCGTCCGATTCCGTTGCGATAACGCAAATTACCGACGGTACGCTCGTTCTCACGGAAGAGCCCGACTGCCTGCGTGGTGCGAACAGTCGGCGAATCGAGAGCGGCGAGGTACTCCTCGCTGGTCAACACGTCCACCGAGTCGGTCACGTAGATCGAGAAGTATTCGACGAGATCGTTCCCGCGATCGGGGTGTTCGACGAACCGCCGCGCATTCCTGAATCCGGTGACCGACAACCGTTCCGGGAAATGTTCCCGCGAGTACCAATCGTCGAACTCGGGAACGTCGTCGCGATCGACGGCGATGACGTTCATCAGCGCGCCTTCCGCTACGGCAGTATCGACCGTGCCGTCGGCAACGCTCGGCGCGAACGTTGTCATCAGAACTGGCCCTGACGCTGTTGGAACTTGGTGGGCTTGCCGAGGAGAGCCCCGCCCTCGGCGACCCACGCTGCGACCGAGTCGATCATCGTGGACAGTGTCGTGGACGGAAAACCGAACTCGGACTGTATCGACGAACCGTCCATGACGTAGGACGTCCCGGTCTCGGAGCCGGTGAAACGTGGTTCCTTGCCGAGGATTTCACCGAACCTGTGCGCGAGCCAACGAATCGAGACGATCTCGGGCCCGGTGATATTGAGTCGACGCGGCGGCGAACTCGCCAACGTGAGCGAGCGGATGGCGTAGTCCGCGACGTCTCGCTGCCAGATGACGCTCGCGTGACCCATCTCCAGTGGAATCTCGGTCCCGTCCTTGACCGCCTGCGCGATCTCCTGCAGGACGCCGTACCGCGTCTCGATCGAATAGCCCAGCCGGAAGATCAGCAATGGCGTACCGAATTTCAGTGAGTGATGCTCGAATACGCGTTCGCGACCGACGCACGAGGCGGCGTACTCACCGATGGGCCCGACCGGGTCCGATTCACGGGAGCCACCGGTGGCGACGTCGGCAAGCGGATAGGCGACGAGCGTCGAGAATGCGACGATTCGACTGTCGCGGTAGCGGTTTGCGACACGCCCTGGCAGGTACGAATTCATGGCCCACGTGAACGACTCGTTGCCGGTGGTGCCGAACTTGTTGCCTGCCATGAAGATGACATTCGACGCGTCCGGCAGCGCCGACAGCTGGTCGTCGTCCGTCAAATCTGCGGCGACGCACTCGACTCCGTTGTTCTCGAGGAATTCGCGACTGTGCGGATCGCTGAAGCGTGCTACGCCGTAGATTCGCTTGTCTATTCCTGCAGCCTCCGCGGCACGCTTGGCCATGACGGCGACACTGGGTCCGACTTTGCCTCCCACCCCCAAGACGACGATGTCGCCGTCGATCGATGGCATCGCCTCGATCAGCCCCCGGGTCGGTTCGGCAAGTGCGTTCTCGATCGCATCGACGCCGTCGTACGACGCAGTCTGCTGGGGCGTGTCCTGCACGATGCTCACATCATGTCCTCTCGTTGTGACCTACGCCATACATCGTGATACACATTCGAGCGATGCAAAACCAGGCCATTCCCTAGCGATGCCAGCAAAATACTGTGTGATTCCCACAGTATGCTGTACGAATGGCCACCACGGAACGATCTGTCGACGACCTGGTCGACGAGGCCGTCCAGCTCATCTGGAACACCTATCGCGGCTACACGAGCAACGTGTTCGATCGGGTCGAGCTCGACCACTTCGTTCGAATGAATGTCGTCGTGGTCCTCGACTGCGTGCGACGACGTACGCCTCTGCGCCCGGACGAATTGGTGCACGCGCGTGAGTTGGGCGAGCAACGCGCACACCAAGGAGTGCCGCTGGAGTCGGTCATCCAGGCGTTCCGGTCCACAGAACGCGTCATGTTGCTGCACGTGCTGCGCACGCACCGGGACGGCTCGAGCGACACTCCTACGGAACTCGCGCTGTCATGTTTCGATGCTCTTACGAACGCGATGATCGACGCGTATCGCGAGGCGTCGTCGGCCATCGATGCCGTCAGTCGACGCGCAGAAACAGAATTGGCGACTGCTCTGACCAACGGGTGGGAGCTCGATCCCGCGGAGGCGGAACGCTGGACAGGCGTGCTGGGTGTCGATCAGGGTAGAGCACACACCTGCGTGGTGTTCACACTGTCGAAGCATTCCGAACCCCTTCTCGCGCAACGATTTCGGCGTCGTATGGTAACGAAACTGAGTGCTGCCCGAATCGAGCCCGTCCTCTGCTGGGAAGGCGACGGAAGTTTGATCGCTTTCGCTCCCGTCGACTCCGATTCGACATCCCGGTTCGACGCGTGCCTGACGACACTGCTCAACGACCCGAGCGGCGACTGCACCGGAATCTTCGTAGGGGATACGGCGCCCACGCTACGGGCCGGCCATCGCTCCTATCTTCAGGCGCGCGCCGTGCAGGACGTGGCATCACGGAAGCAAATGACCGGAAAGATGTTGCTTTACAACGATGTTCTGCTGGACGTATTGCTCGGCCATGACGTCCCGGCACGGGAGCGATTCGTCGCCGACAGACTCGGACCGATCGAGGACGCGACTCACCTGCTCGAGACGATAGCCGCACTGGCGAACTGCAACATGTCGCAGGCGAGAGCAGCCAAGCAGATGTACGTGCACGTCAACACCGTTGCGCTGCGCGCCAGAAAGATCCACGAATTGACCGGCCGCAATCCGCTCGTCTTCACCGATCTCGTCGAACTGTACCTCGCGACACGGTGAAACTACCCCACACTCCCCGTCGACGGATCGGTCATTTCCTCGGTCTTGGAACGCAATTCGTCGATGAGAGCCTTGACCGCAGGGCGACGCGTGGCGTCGGGGCGCGTGACGAGCCAGTAGTCGAGCGGTACTCCGACTTCGTCGGGCAGGAGTCGAATCAAGTCGTCGTGCTGCTGGGCCATGAATGTCGGTAGGAGGCCGAGCCCCGCTCCCGCTTTCGTGGCCTGGACGTGCGCGAAGACGTTGGTGGACGTCACCGCGTCGCGCATCTCGGGAACGTAGCGCCGGCCCACGTCGAGTTCGTCGACCTGCAGCATCGACGGGATGAAGTAGACGAGGCCGTGCCGGGTCACTTCGTCGAGAGTGCGCGGCGTGCCCATGCGCTGGAGGTAGTCGACGGATCCGTACAGGCCGAGCGTGTACGCACCCAGCCGCGAGGCGTCGGCACGCAGGACCTTGGGTTCGCCGACGACGATCTCGATGTCCAGGCCGGACCGTTGCAGCGCAGCCCTTCTCGTCGCCGAGACGATCTCGACGGTCAACTCCGGATGCTTCACGCGTAGACGCGCCGCCGACGGCGCCGCGATGTAAGCGGTGAACGCGTCGGTCGCGGACATCCGCACGACGTCGCGAAGCACCGGCTCCGCGCCGGGTTCCTTCTGCAACTCGGCGAGCACGGCGTGCAACTTCTCGGCCGCCGCCAGCGCGCGGTGCCCCAACGCGGTCAGCTCCCAGCCGTCGGTCGCTCGAACCAGCACACGGCCGCCGAGCGAGACCTCGACCGCCTTGATGCGTCGGGAAATGGTGGTGTGGTTGAGCCCCAGCGTCTCGGCCGCACGCGTGAACCTGCCCGTGCGAGCCACTTCCATCAGCACCAACAGGTCGTCTGCACTGGTCGTCGACACACTGCATATTTTCGCACACCAATTCTGCCCAACTGGTCATTGCGTGTCTGTTCACGCAGATCCAAGCTGGTGAGCACCACCGAACGAGGAGACAAGGAATGCGTACCTTCACCGAGGTCTGGAACGCCGCCGTGCGTGACCACCCCGACAACACGTTCCTCGTCTTCCGCGGCGACGACGGCAGGGTGACGGAGTGGAACTACCGCGACTTCGACGCCATCGTCGCCCGCGTGGCCGGGACCCTGGTCGAGTCCGGAGTCGAGCCGGGTTCGACGATTCATCTTGCACTGAGGAATTCCCCCGCCTTCATAGCCCTGTGGTTGGCAGCGGCTCGAATCGACGCGACGATGGTCCCCGTCGATCCGGCATCGGCTGCGCGGGACATCGCGAACCAGGTATCGCGTGTGCGCCCCGTCGTCGGCGTCTGCGCCACAACACGTTCCGACGTCTATCGCGCCGGTGCGGACGAGTCGATTCCTGTCGTCTTCGACCTCACCGAGGACGCGACCGACGTCTCCGACGGCTCGCCGTTGCTCGGTGATGCCGTTCCTTCGGCCTCCCCGACTCCGGACCGGACGCTTGCCATCATGTTCACCTCCGGCACCACCTCGACGCCGAAAGGCGTTGTGTTGACGCAAGCCTGCTACGCGAACGTCGCACAGCGCATGGCCGAGGCGTCGACACTCCAGGCCGGGCACCGCTGGTACGTGACGCTTCCGCTGTTCCACGCGAACGCCCAGTACTACTGCTTCGCACCCGCGATTCACGTCGGCGCGAGCGTGGCTCTGACGCAGTCGTTCTCGGCATCGAAATGGGTCGATGTCGCCGCGGAACTGAACGTCACGCATGCCAGCCTCTTCGCTGCGCCGATCCGAATGATTCTGGCGCGCAACGACTCGCACCGGACTCTGGGCCTGACGCATGTCTGGTTCGCACAGAGCCTCGGGGCCGAGCACTACGACGACTTCGCAACCCTGGTCGGAACGCGTCCCCGTCAGCTCTACGGAATGACGGAGACCGTCGCGATAGTCTGCTGCGACAGCGCCGAGAAACCGACACACGACGTCATCGGCCTGCCGATCCCCGGCCGGGAGGTGAGGATCGACGCAGAAGACGGTCAGCCCGGGCAACTGTCGGTCCGAGGCACGCCCGGCGTCGACTTGTTCGCGGGCTACCTCGACGACGAGGCGACGACGAACAAGTCCTTCGGCACCGAAGGCGACGAAACATGGTTCGCGACGGGTGATCTCGTCCGGTCGGACAACGGAGTTCTCCGCTTCGTCGGACGGGTCGACGACGTCATCAAGGTGGCGGGCGAGAACGTCAGCCTCACCGAGGTCGAAGCAGCCGTCGCGCAAGCACCGGGCGTACTCGAGGCCGCCGTCGTCGCGAAGGACGATCCGATCAGGGACAAGGTTCCGGTGGCCTACGTCGTCCCGAAGGATGCCGCGCACGCTCCGGAACTGTGCGACCTCGATCAGTGGGCCACGAAGAACCTTGCACCGGCGGCACGTCCCCGTGCGTGGCACATCATCGCCGAGCTTCCCAGAACGAGTGTCGGCAAAGTTCGACGCTTCCGCATCGCAGAGTAGAGGACCCGTCGTGACCACACCTGTAGCAATCGTCACCGGTGCAGCCCAGGGTATCGGCCGCAGCATCGCCACCCGCCTGATCTCAGACGGTTATTCCGTTGTGCTGCTCGACATTTCGGACGCAGTCGGCGACACCGCCCGCGACATCGCGGCCGCGGGAGCGAAGATCGTCGACGTGCGCGACGTCGAAGGATTGCAGAAATCCATACGCGGCGTCGGCGACGACTTCGGTCGGCTGGACGTTCTCGTCAATTGCGCCGGCACGTGCGGGCGCGAGTCGTTCGAGAACCTGTCCGTCGACACGTGGCACCGCGACATCGACACCAACCTGACCGCAACGGCCTTTGCGTGCCAGGCAGCGGTGTTCCCCCACATGAAGACTGCGGGGTACGGCCGTCTCGTGAACATCGCGTCGGTGTCGGGCAAGGTGGGCGGCGTCGGGCCGGTGGATGCAGACGGCTCCGGCGGCCGGTCGGGTGCCGCATACGCGTCGGCGAAGGCGGGGACGATCAACCTGAGCAGGTGGATCGCCCGTCAGGTCGGGTCGTGGGGCATCACGTGCAACGTCGTCGCGCCCGGACCGATCGCGTCACCGATGGCCGCGGGCGCCGAGTACGGGGTCGAGAACATTCCGATTCCGCGGATGGGTCGGCCGGAGGAGGTTGCGGCAGCGGTGTCGTACCTCGTCTCCGAGGGCTCCGATTACGTCACCGGAGTGACGATGCACGTCGACGGCGGCATGGTCCCTGCCTGAGGGTGGGCAGATCACGCTCCCGCGGTAGCAAGACTGGTACACCATGCCCATCTAGAGTGGAGAAAATGAGCACAGGAGCCGGCCGATTCGCACCGAGCCCGTCGGGCGACCTGCATCTCGGCAACCTGCGCACCGCACTGCTCGCCTGGCTGTTCGCGCGATCCACCGACCGCGATTTCTTGATGCGCATCGAGGACCTGGACCGTGTGCGCGAGGGCGCCGAAGCCCGGCAGCTCGCTGACCTGCAGGCCATCGGCCTCGACTGGGACGGTCCCCTCACCAGGCAGTCCGAGCGCACGGCCCTCTACGACGACGCCATCGCCCGGCTCACCGCAGCCGGGATGACCTACGAGTGTTTCTGCACGCGTCGGGAAATTCTCGAGGCTGCATCCGCCCCGCACGCACCCGATGGCGCCTACCCCGGCACCTGCCGCACCCTGACGGCGGAGGAGAGGGCGTCGAAGACTCGTCCGCCTGCGTTGCGACTGCGCGCCGACGTGACCGATTTCTCGATCGACGACGTCGTGCTCGGGCGGTTCCACGGCCAGGTCGACGATTTCGTGCTGCGCCGCGTCGACGGCGTGGCCGCGTACAACCTGGCGGTCGTCGTCGACGACGGGGAGCAGGGAATCGACCAGGTGGTTCGCGGTGACGACCTGTTGACGTCGTCGCCACGTCAGGCGTATCTCGCGACGCTGCTCGAATTGCCAACGCCCACATACGCACATGTGCCACTCGCGCTGAATGCGCAGGGCAAGAGGCTCGCCAAACGCGACGGTGCCGTGACACTCGAGGACCAGGCTGCGATGGGGCTCGGGCCGTTCGATGTGCTCGCGCTGTTGGCTCAGTCGTTGGAGCTCGCGGAGCCGGGTGAGGCCGTCACCGTCGCGGACCTGCTGGCGCGCTGGGACCCGTCCAAGCTTCCCACGACGCCGTGGATATTCGAGACATAGAGGACAACGATTCGGACCTGGGGATTTCCCGTGTTTGGATGAAGCACGTGACAGCTCAGAATTCCGAAGACAGACCCGACGCCGTAGCGCAGTTCGCGCACGTCAGCCGTGGTTACTATCCGACAATCGTGGCCCTCTTCGCGGCAACCCTGATCATCTCGAATGTGACGGCGAGCAAGGGCGTCGCCTTCTTCGGTGGGAGCGATTTCTTCATCGGCCCGTTCCAGGTCCTGCCGATCAACACCGACGGCGCATTCTTCCTGTTTCCGCTCGCCTACATTCTCGGCGACGTGCTCAGCGAGGTGTACGGCTTCAAGGCCACCAGGCGCGCCATCTACCTCGGCTTCGGTTCCATCTTCCTGGCGGCCCTGTGCTTCTGGATCGCGATCGAACTGCCTGCAGCGAGCTTCTACGAGAACCAGGAGGCGCTCGAGTCCGTCGTCGGTGTCGTGCCACGCCTGGTACTCGCAGGTCTGGCCGGCTACTTCGTCGGACAGATGTTGAACTCGCTCGTCCTCGTCGCCATCAAGGAGCGCACGAAGGAGAAGCACCTGTGGGCGCGTCTGATCGGCTCGACGATCGTCGGTGAATTCTTCGACACCCTGATCTTCTGCTCGATCGCCGCGGGCGTCATCGGTATCTCGACGTGGGAGGACTTCATCAACTACGTGATCGTCGGCTTCGTCTGGAAGACGCTCGTCGAGGTGCTCGTCATGCCCATCACCTACCGCGTCATCGCGTTCATCAAGAAGCGCGAGCCCACCTACCAGGAACCCGTTTCGGTCTAGATCTCTCGCGACGAAGCTCCGGCCCGATGGTCGGGGCTTTTTCGTGTCACCGCCATGTCGTGACCGCCTCCGGGATCGGTGCGACGTAGGTTTTCCCCATGGTGACTGCTCAGGACAGCCGAACTCCGGTCGCGACCGAACGCGTGGTGGCTACGGTGATCGCGGTCTGTGCTGCGCTGGCGTTCGTTCTCCGGGGAGTACCGCGGATCCGAGATGCCGCTCTCTTCGCCGAGGACGGACAGATCTTCCTGGCCGACGCGCACAACGACGGACTCGGCGCCGTCGTCGCGCCGTACGCCGGCTACCTGCATGTCGTCCCCAGGATCGTCGCGGCGGTGTTCGGGCCACTCGACGTGACCGCCGCGCCCACCGCGTACGTCTGGGCGGCCATCGTGGTGCATCTGATGATGCTGTTGCCTGCGTTGTCAGCTCGGCTCGAGTGGCTCCTACCGTCGCCGATTCTGCGTGCAGGACTGTTCGCATCGCTGGCGTTGATGCCGCCGCTCTGGGAGCCGTACGGCAACATCGCCAACCTGATCTTCGTCGCGGGTATCTCGCTGTTGCTGCTGACCCTCTCCGCTGATCCCCGGAGTCGCTGGCGTCGCGTCGCCGAGTGCGTGGCCGTCGGGGTGATCGGGCTCAGCGGTCCCCTGATCGTTCTGTTCACACCGTTCTTCGTCTGGCGCTGGTGGAGAAACGGTCGAACCACGGCGTCGGCGGGTGTCGTGGCCGTCGCGGTCGTCGCCGCCGCGGTCCAGCTGTCGGTCTATCTCACGTCGAGCCGTTCGACGCCGGGCGGCGGAACTCTGGTTCTGCTGGTCAAGGCAGCAGGTGAAAAAGTCGGTGGGGGTTGGATCGCCGGCGACGCGAACGTGTTCGTGGGAACGCCGCACCCGTGGCTGACGGTGGCCGCGTATCTCTGGCTCGGCACTGTCGCGGTGCTGTCGATCGTGTGCATTCCGCGGACGGCCGTCGTCCTGTGGGTTCTGTTCGGCGTCCTGCTCTATTCGGCGGTGAACGCGTACGGGCCGTCTCTGGTCGGCTCGGCGACCGCATTCCAACGCCACGTCCTCGTCCCGACGGCCATCTGCATCACGCTGCTGTGGGCAGTACTCGGATCGCGCGGTCACCTGTTCGCGAAAGTCGTCGCGACGATCTGTCTGGTCGCAGGCGCAGTCGGCGTCGTGCACGATTTCACTCCCGCGCCCTACCCGCTGAGGCCGGACCTGTCGTCGGTGCAGGAGTGCCTCGACGCAGGCACACAGGTGTGCCACCAGGACATCTTCGACGACGGCTGGTCGATCGACCTCGACCCGGCCTAGTAGAAGCGGCCCAGAAATTCTTTCTTGAACTCCTCGAACCGACCCTGCTCGATCGATGCACGGATGTCGTCGACGAGTTTCACGGTGAATCGCTCGTTGTGGATGGTGCACAACGTCGACGCCAGCATCTCCTTCGCCTTGAAGAGGTGATGGATGTACGCCTTGGTGTAGTGGGCGCACGTGTAGCAATCGCAGTTCTCGTCGATCGGCGTGAAGTCACGCTTGAAGCGTGCGGTGTTGATGTTGAACCGTCCTGTCGGAACATAGATCGCCGCATTCCGAGCCACGCGTGAGGGATTGACGCAATCGAAGGTGTCGGCGCCGTTCTCGATGGCGGTGAAGAAGTCGTCGGGCTCGCTGATTCCGAGCATGTGACGCGGCTTGTGCTCGGGCAGTTCCTCGTTCACCCACCGAGTGATGGTGCCGAGGTTCTGCTTCTCGAGCGCGCCGCCGATGCCGTAGCCGTCGAATCCGCGTCCCGTCTCGCCCTCGATGGTCTCGAGCCCGCTGGCCGCCTTGCGTCGAAGATCCTCGTACTGCGCGCCCTGCACGACACCGAACAGAGCTTGATAAGGCTTCCCGACGCGTTCTGCCGTCAACCGTTCATGTTCGGCGACACACCTTTTCGCCCATTCGTGCGTGCGGTCCACCGACAGTTCCTGGTATCCACGGGTATTCATCAACGTGGTCAGTTCGTCGAAGGCGAACATGATGTCGGCACCCAGCTGATGCTGGATCTGCATCGACACCTCGGGAGTGAACCGGTGCCGGGACCCGTCGAGATGCGATTTGAAGGTGACGCCGTCGTCGTCGACATGCGCGAGACGTTCCTTGCCCTCGGCGATGACGTCGTCGGATTCGACGCGACTCGCATCCATCGAGATGACCTTCTTGAATCCGACGCCGAGCGACATGACCTGGAATCCGCCGCTGTCGGTGAACGTCGGGCCGTCCCAGTTCATGAACTTGCCGAGACCACCTGCTTCGTCGACGATGTCCGGGCCCGGCTGCAGATACAGGTGATACGCGTTGGCGAGTACGGCCTGCGCGCCGAGTTCCTTCATCGCCTCCGGCAGCACAGCTTTGACCGTCGCCTTGGTTCCGACGGCGATGAACGCGGGCGTCGCGATGTCACCGTGCGGCGTGTGGATGGTGCCCGTCCGGCCCAGACGATCCTCGATCCGGGTGCCGATGCTGAAGAAGGGGTCGTTCGGAGCGCTCACCGGCACAACCTTAGGCGCTACGCGCATGTGAGCAGAAATGTGTAGCGGGCTACACATTTCTGCTCACGTGCGGCGAAGCCGCCTAACTGAACTGCGACGCATACAACCGGTGGTACGCACCGCCTGCCGAGACGAGCGAATCGTGATCGCCCTGCTCGACGATGTGACCGTCCTCCATGACGACGATGAGGTCTGCATCGCGGATGGTCGAGAGTCGGTGAGCGATGACGAAACTCGTGCGGTCGTTGCGCAGCGCCGCGGTGGCCTGCTGCACGAGCAGCTCGGTGCGGGTGTCGACGGAACTGGTGGCCTCGTCGAGAATCAGGATCATCGGCTTCGCGAGGAACGCCCGCGCGATCGTGATGAGCTGCTTCTCACCGGCGCTGACGTTGTTGCCTTCTTCGTCGATGATCGTGTCGTACCCGTCGGGCAGCGAATGCACGAACTTGTCGACGTAGCTGACGCGGGCGGCCTCGAGAATTTCTTCCTCGGTGGCATCCGGATCGCCGTACGCGATGTTGTCCCGAATGGTGCCGCCGAACAGCCAGGTGTCCTGCAGCACCATGCCCGTGCGTTCGCGTAGTTCGTCGCGCGACATGTCTCGAGTATCGACGTGGTCGATGGTGATGCGTCCTGAGTCGATGTCGTAGAACCGCATGATCAGGTTCACGAGCGTCGTCTTGCCTGCGCCGGTGGGTCCGACGATCGCGACGAGATGGCCCGGCTGGGCCACCAGCGACAGGTTCTCGATGAGCGGCTGATCCTCGCGGTAGCGGAACGAGACGTTCTCGAACTCGACGCGTCCGCAGTTGGCGACGGGCACGATAGTCTTGGCCGGATCCGGCTCCTCGTCGTCGGCATCGAGCAGGTCGAATATCCGCTCGGCCGACGCGACGCCGGACTGCACGAGGTTCACCATCGACCCGATCTGCGTCAGCGGCTGAGTGAACTGACGCGAATACTGGATGAACGCCTGCACCTCACCGAGACTCAGCGTGCCCGACGCCACCCGCAGGCCACCGACGACGGCGATGATCACGTAGTTGACGTTCCCGAGAAACATGATGGTCGGCATGATCATTCCGGAGATGAACTGCGCCCGGAAGCTCGACTCGAAGAGGCTGTCGTTTCGTTCGCCGAACTCGCGCTCGACCTCGGCCTGACGTCCGAATGCCTTGACGATCTCGTGCCCGGTGTAGGTCTCCTCGATCTGCCCGTTGAGCCGTCCGGTGTGCTTCCACTGGTTGATGAAGTGTGGCTGCGACCTCTTGGCGATCATGGCGGTGACGACCAGCGACGCCGGAACCGTCAGTACCGCAACCAGAGCGAGCAGCGGCGAGATCCAGATCATCATGCCGAGAATTCCGAACACCGTCAGAACGCCGGTGACGAGCTGACTCAACGTCTGCTGAAGACTCGTCGAGACATTGTCGACGTCGTTGGTGACGCGGCTCAGCAACTCACCACGGGTACGCGAGTCGAAGTAGGACAACGGAAGTCGATGCACCTTGCGTTCGATCTCACCGCGAAGGCGTCGAATGGTCCTCTGCAGCGCGATGTTCAGAATGTACGCCTGCGCCCAGGCGAGCAGCGACGACAGCACATACAACCCGAGGACGAGCAACAGAACGTTTCCGACGGCCGAGAAGTCGATTCCGACGCCGGGGGTGACGTCCATTCCGGCGACCATGTCGGCGAAGGTGTTCTGACCGTCGGCGCGAAGACTGTCGACGGCTTGTTCTTTCGAAACACCCGGCGGCAGTTGATTCCCGACGACGCCGTTGAAGATCAAGTTCGTCGCATGGCCGAGGATGCTCGGTGCCGCGACCGAGAGAACCACGCTCGCGATGGCGAACAGCAACACGGCGACGAGTCGAACACGTTCGGGTGCGAGCTTCTTCAACAGCCGGACGAACGACGCCTTGAAGTGAAGCGCCCTGGTGCCGGGCGCGTTCCCCGCAGGTCTGCCCGCAGGGGCGGGGGCGGCCGGCGCGGCGGGAGCTTCCGACGGCTTGGTAGCGGGCTTGGTCATGACGCCGCCACCGCGTGCTGGGAGTCGACGATCTCGGCGTACGTCGGGCACGTCGCGAGCAGATGTTCGTGCGTCCCGAGTCCGACGGGTTTGCCGTCGTCGAGAACGAGAATCTGATCGGCGTCGACGATGGTCGAGACACGTTGGGCGACAACGATCATGCAGGCGTCGGCGATGACGGGTTTCAACGCCGCGCGAAGCTTCGAGTCGGTGGTCAGGTCGAGCGCGGAGAACGAGTCGTCGAACAGATAGATGCTGGGGCGCCGCACGAGAGCCCTGGCGATGGCCAGACGCTGGCGTTGACCACCGGACACTGTCGTACCTCCCTGCGAGACGGCCGTTTCCAGGCCTTCCGGCATCTTGCGGACGAAGTCGGCGGCCTGAGCGATCTCCAGCGCCTCCCACAGTTCGTCGTCGGTGGCGTCGGGTTTTCCGTAGCGCAGATTCGACGCGATGGTTCCGGAGAACAGATACGGTTTCTGCGGGATGAGCCCGATGTGGCTGCGCAGTTCGTCGACGTCCAGGTCTCGAATGTCGGTGCCCCCGACCAGGACCTGGCCCGCGGTGACGTCGATCAGACGCGGAATCAGATTGATCAGTGTCGACTTGCCCGATCCGGTGCCGCCGATGACGGCGGTCACCTTGCCCGGCTCGGCAACGAAGTCGACGCCGCACAGGACCGGGAATTCGGCGCCGGGGAAAGAGAACTCGGCATGCCGGAGTTCGACGAGGCCCGGCGTCGTCACGAACGGCTTGGGTGACGACGGCAGCACCACAGACGACTCGGTGGACAGCACCTCGCTGATACGGTCAGCGCACACCGACGCGCGCGGAACCATCATCGCGATGAACGACGCCATCATGACCGACATCAGAATCAGCATGATGTAGCTGAGAAGTGCGGTGAGCGAACCGATTTCCATCGTGCCGTTGTTTATCGCGTGGCCACCGAACCAGATCACGGCGACGCTGGTGACGTTGCTGATGAGCATGACCGTCGGGAACATCAACGCCATCAGGCGTCCGACCCGCAGAGCCGCCTGCGTCAGATCGTCGTTGGCAACTCCGAAGCGGTCGATCTCGAAGCGTTCGCGTACGAATGCACGGACGACGCGGATGCCGGTGATCTGTTCGCGCAGAACGCGGTTGACGGCGTCGATGCGCACCTGCATCGCACGGAAACCCGGCACCATGCGGACGATGATGAGACCCATGGAGAGTGCGAGGCCGGGGACTGCGACGAGCAGGACCCAGGACAGGCCCAGGTCTTCACGCAACGCCATCACGACGCCGCCGACACACATGATCGGGGCCATGACGACGATGGTGAATCCCATGACGATCAGCAGCTGCACCTGCTGCACGTCGTTGGTGTTCCGAGTGATCAGCGACGGCGCACCGAACTGGCCGACCTCGCGAGCCGAGAAGGTTCCGACGCGATGCAGAATCGCCTTGCGCAGATCGCGTCCGGCGCCCATCGCAGATTTCGCGCCGATCAGGACGGCGGAGACCGAGCAGACGATCTGCACGAGCGACACCACGAGCATCCATCCACCGGTGGAGAGGATGTAGTTGGTGTCGCCGCGCGTCACACCGTTGTCGATGATGTCGGCGTTGAGGCTCGGCAGATACAGCGCGGCCGCCGTGGCCACGAACTGCAGAGCGATCAATGCTGCGATCGCCCGCTTGTACGGAGCCAGATACGTCTTGAGCAGGGGGATCAGCATGATGGCCGAAGATTACTCGTACACATGTCAAACAGTCTCCACGTTTTCGCGGGTGAACGAGAATCTCCGGCCGTCTGCACGTCAGGCCCTGACCGTCTCTTCCTCGTCCCGCTTCGGTTCTGCCTTGGCGAGCTTCGCGCCTTCGATGTCGACGTCGGGCAGGATCTTGTCCAGCCACTTCGGCAGCCACCACGCCTTGTCGCCCATGAGCGCCATGACCGACGGGATGATGACCATACGCACGACGAACGCGTCGAAGAAGACAGCCGCCGCGAGGGCGAAACCGATCGACTTGATGAACGAGTCGGGTTCGGCCATGAACGCCGCGAAGACGGAGATCATGATGACCGCGGCCGACGTCACCACGCGGGCGCCGTACTTGAAACCGTTGACGACGGCCTCCTTCGCCGGCGTGCCGTGGACGTACTCCTCACGCATGCGCGAGACCAGGAAAACCTGGTAGTCCATCGCAAGTCCGAAGACGACACCGATCAGGAAGATCGGCATGAAGCTGACGATCGGCTGCGGATTGCTGATCAGACCCAATCCGCCTTCCTGGAAGATGAACACCGTCGCACCGAACGTGGCGAGCACGCTGAGCAGGAAGCCGAGAGTCGCCGTCAACGGAACCAGGATCGAGCGGAACACCAGCATCAGCAGCAGGAACGCGAGACCGACGACGACCGCAAGGTACGGCGCGAGAGCATCCTGCAGTCTCTCCGACACGTCGAGTTCGAGCGCGGTCTGACCCGTGACGCCGTACGACACGTTGTTCGCCTCGGCGAAACCGGATTCGGCATCGCGAAGGTTGGCGACGAGATTCTTGGTCGCGTCGCTGTTCGGCTCACTCGACGGTGTCACGAGGATCTGTGCGGTGTCCCCCGCCTCGTTGACCGCGATGATCTGCGCGTTGGTGACGTCGTCCTCGGCGGAGATCGACTCGACCAGCTTGGCGAAGCCTGCCGTCCGATCGGCTTCCGGCGCTTCGCTGCCGTCGGCGATGACGAGCAGTGGGCCGTTCTTGCCGGGACCGAAGCCTTCTTCGACGAGGTCGTAGGCCTTGCGGACCGACGTCGACGGGTCGGAGGTGGCGATGCTCGGCAGTGCGAGCGACAGGCCGGTGGTCGGACCCGCGATGACGGCGAGGAGAACAACGCCGCCGATGAGTCCGATCGCAGGACGCTTGACGAGTGCTCGGGCCCACCGGAGGCCGTTCGTGGCGGGAGCCTTCGGATCCTCGGGATCGGCGGTGTTGACGAACTTGATCTTGCCGCCGAACGCCTTGCCCTTGAACAGGCCGAGGAGTGCGGGCAGGAACGTCAGTGCGATGAGAACGGCGATGAACACCGCGAAGCCGGCCGCGTAACCCATCTGGGACAGGAACGGAATGCCGACGACGCGCAACGCGACGAGTGCGATGAGCACGGTCGCACCGGCGAAGACGACGGCCGAACCTGCCGTTCCCACCGAGCGTCCGACGGCTTCCTCGCGGTCGTCGGTGAGCGTCAGCTCGTGCCGGTATCGGGCGAGGATGAACAGCGAGTAGTCGATGGCGACGGCCAGGCCGATCATGATCGCGAGGATCGGCGTGAAGGTCGACAGATCCGCGAAACCGGACGCGGTCGTGATGGCGAGGCTGCTGATGCCGATACCGACGATCGCGGTGATGAGCGGCAGTGCTGCGGCGACGGCGGATCCGAACATGATGAGCAGTACGACGGCAGCGACGGCGAGGCCGACGAGTTCCGACGTCCCGCCCGGCGGCGACGCGTTCTGCGCGACGGTACCGCCGAGCTCGACGGTCAATCCGGCGTCGCGGGCGGGCTGGGCAGCTTCGTCGAGCTGGGTGCGCAGTTCGTCGGTGACGTCGGCCAGCTCGACCGAGATCGGGACGTCGAGCGTGCCGATCTGCCCGTTCGGGCTGAGCGGCGACAACGCTGCGGCATTGGCGGCCGCCACGTCGGGAGGGGTTCCGTCCTGCTGCGCGAGCTGGTTGTACTGCTCGACGATCCCCGTGTTGCCGACGACGGGGTTGACCAAAGGCTGCTGGCCACCGGGCTTCGCGGAGGCGTCGACGTCACCGATCTTGTCGATCTCCGCGATCGTCGCGTCCATGGCCGCGGTGTACTCGGGAGTGTCGAGCGACTGGCCGTCGGGAGCGCCGAAGACGTACTGGGCGGAGACGGCGCTCAGCGGATCCTCGACCTGTCCGAAGCGCTCGCTCTGCAGGTCGAGCGCCTCCTGAGCAGGTGTGCCCGGGATGTTGAACGAGTTGGCGGTGGGTCCGGACAACGTGCTCGCGCCGACGCCCGCGAGCACGAGAATCGCGAGCCACAGACCCAGGACGATGCCTTTTCGCCGGTAGGCGAACTTTCCGATTCGATAGAGATAGGTGGCCACGTGACGGCTCCTCAGTTGGTTTTCGGTTCGCGCGGGTCCGGGAGTCCGGCCTGCAGTTGGTCGAATGCGTCCTCGACTAGCTGTTGGGGCGACAGAGCTCCTGTGGGGTCGTTGGTCCAGATGGTCAGAGCTGCCGCGACGGCTCCACCTACCGACATTTGCACCAGGTTCGGATAGAGGTCGTGGTCGACGTCGGTGCCGGTGCGTTCGGCAATCGCTTCTCCGAGTACCCGGGTCAGCGAGCGATGAACTTCCAACTTGCGTGCCATGACGCTGGGGTTGGATTCGATGAGCTGTGCGACGGCGAAGGTCTCGGCCAGGTCTTTGTCCGGGTCGGTCACCATCGCGACGCCGACGTGCCGTAGCGAGTCCCAGAGCGGCTCGTCCGACGGCCGTGCACGCAGCATCTCGAACCATTCCAGCGCAGAAGCCTCGACGTGATGCAGAACGGCTTCTTCTTTGTTGGCGAAATAGTTGTGGAACGTACGCGTGGACACCCCCGCCTCGGCGGCGATGGCATCCGCGGTGACCGCATCCAGGCCTCGAACCTTGGCGAGGTTCAAGGCCGCGAGACCGAGAGCGTCTCTCGTGGCTGCCTTCTTCTGATCACGAAGGCCGGGGGGATGATTGGTCACGCATTCCAACGTACGGAAAGTGCAGAGTTCTGCAATATTGCACGAACGTGCAGTTCTGTCGGGTGCGACACAGTGGGGTGAACACTGTGTCACCGGTCACCGTCGAGCCCACGCCCCCGGATCGCTGGTCAGGTCGTGAACGAAGGACGGAAGATGCTCGTCGACGATGTCGGCCAGCGACACTTCCTCCAGCACAGCACGCAGATTCGCCCGGACCGCAAGCCAGACAAGCCGCAGCGGCTCGGCAGGCCCGGGATATTCGACATCCTCCGGACGCTGACCGCGTACCGACGCGAGCGGACCCTCCACGGCCCGGACGACATCGGCGACGGAAATCTCTGCGGGTGGGCGGGCCAGCCAGTATCCGCCGTCGGGGCCGCGTCGGCTGCGGACGAGATCGGCTCGACGCAGATCCGACAGCACCGATTCCAGGAACTTGTGCGGAATGTTCTGCGCACCCGCCAGCGCCTCGGCCTTGCCGGGGGCGCCCTCGTTGGCCGCGAGCTCGAGCAGAGTGCGTACGGCATAGTCCGCCTTGGCGGTAATGTGCACGGCAATCTCCTTCGACGGGCTTGCGTTAATTCCTACCACCTTGGTAGGGAATAGGCCAATTTCGCGCCGCCCCCTTCCCCTCCCCGGACCGACCGAATGTCACCTGTGGTCACTCGGAGTGACCGGAAGGCCACATTCGGTCCGACCCGAGCGCGCGCTCCGACCCGCGCCCCGACCCGAGCCCAGCCCAGCCCAGCCCAGCCCAGCCTATGGCCTAGCTCACAACAAAGCGTTACACTGAGACCCCAAGTGTTACGCAAGAGGGGTGCGGTCGGATGTTCGAGTGGATCAGTTCAGCATGGAACTCGTTACCCGAGCCGCTGCGTGACCCCGTCGCTCTGGCGATCCCCGCGTTCGTCGTGCTGCTGGCCATCGAATGGTTCGCGGCGGCCAAACTCGAGGAAGGCGAACGCGGCAGCTACAAGGGTTCGGACGCACGCGCCAGCGTCAGCATGGGTCTCGTGTCGATTGCCACGACGACTGGCTGGAAGACGCTCGCCCTCGTCGCATATTCGGCGCTGTACGCCTACGTCGCTCCGTGGCATCTGCCTGCCGACGCCTGGTACACGTGGGTGATTCTGATCGTCGGCGTCGACGTGCTGTTCTACACCTACCACCGCATCGCGCACCGAACCCGGATCATCTGGGCGACGCATCAAGCTCATCATTCGAGCGAATACTTCAACTTCAGTACTGCTCTGCGTCAGAAGTGGAACAACAGCGGCGAGATCGTCATGTGGCTTCCTTTGCCGCTCTTGGGAATTCCGCCGTGGATGGTGTTCGTCGGCTTTTCGATCAACCTGGTCTATCAGTTCTGGGTGCACACCGAGCGGATCGACAAGCTTCCGCGCGCAATCGAATTCGTCTTCAACACACCGTCGCATCACCGCGTGCATCACGGACGCGACCCGCAGTACCTCGACAAGAACTACGCCGGCATCTTCATCATCTGGGACCGGATGTTCGGGACGTACGCCGACGAGATCGAACGCCCCCACTACGGCCTGACGAAACCGGTGGACACGTACAACATCTGGACGCTCCAGACACACGAATACCGCTCCATCGCAAGGGATGTAGCGGCATCGCGGTCGTGGCGTGAACGGTTCGGTTTCGTCCTCGGCCCGCCGGGGTGGACGCCGAGCAGGCCGAGACGGAAGGAAACTAGTTCGAGTTCAGGTTGATCAGGAAGTCCACGGTTCCCGAGTCTTCGACGGTGACGAATCCCAGTGAGGGTGGCTGGATTCCGTAGTCGGCCCACGTCGTCGGAATGCTTCCCGACGCGATCAGCGTGTCACCGGACTGCAGCACCTCGATGTCGACGGACACCGGACGCGACTGGTCCTTCAGCGTCAGGGTGCCGTCGGCCTTCACCGTCGTCACGGTGCCGTCCTTCGGAACCGACGACAGGTCGACCGGCGAGGTGAACGTGAACGTCGCCGTCGGGTACGTCGCGGTGTCGAAGATGTTGCCGCGGAACTGATTGTCCCGTCGGTCGCTGTCGGTGGTGATCGAGTTGGTCTGCACGACGACTTCGCCCTCGGTCAACTCGTTGTCGGCGATGGTCACGTCACCGCTGACCTCGGTCGTCGAGCCGACCACGGTCACGTCGGATCCGTTCAGAACCTCGTCGACGGTGTAGCCCGCCGCTGTCGTGTTCGACGCGTCGCCGGGCACGATGGTCCATGATCCGTTCAGATCGTCCGTCGTCGCAGCTTGCGCCCCCGATGTGGAGACGGTCGCAGCTGGGGCGTCGTCACCCTGGAACGACGCGTAGATCTTCGGTCCGAAAAACGCAGCGAGTGCGATCACGACGACCGCTGCGCCTGCTATCCACCATTTCTTCGTCATGGCCGCCAATGCTAGTTGCACCTTCAAGTCAATGGGAGGGTCAACAGCTGGCAACTTCCTGAGAAAGCACGCGGTAGCGCCGCGCAGCCGCACTAAGGTGAAACGGTGCCGGACGACGTGCATCTCGTGTCCCTGGCCGTGGGAACGGTGGCGGTGGCGGCCGACGCCACCCGCGGGGCCGTTCGCGTCCTCGGCCGACTGCCGGTGATCGGCGAACGCCTTCGGGCGGTCTCGGCCCGCGGCGAGCGCACGGTCGTCGCCGCCACCGCCCTCGCCGACGCCGTTCTGCGGGCTGTCGTCGTCAAGGTCGTCGCCACTGCGCTCGAGGAAATCGATCTGACGCAGCTGATTCGCGACAACGTCGACATCGATGCCGTCATCGAAGGCGTCGACCTGGACAAGGCCGTCGAGCAGGTGGATCTCGACGCGGCGATCCGACGCGTCGACGTCGACGCCGTCATCGATCGAGTGAATCTGGACGCCGTCGTCGACACCGTCGATCTTAATCGCCAGGTTGCCCGCGTCGACCTCGACGGCGCCATTGCCCGCGTCGATCTGATCGCGCTCGCCAACTTCGTCATCGACGGAGTCGACCTGCCCGAGATCATGCGCGAGTCGACGGGCTCGCTGTCGGCGGAAGCTGTGCGAGGCGTCCGCAGCCACGGAATGCAGGCCGACGACGCGGTATCTCACTTCGTCGGCAAGCTCTTCGGTCGCGAGCCAGGGCGCGAGGTGACCACGTGACACTCCCGCGCGCCGAGGACATGCGTCCGGCCGGCGTCGTGACCCGCGGGGTGGCTGCCGTCGTCGATCTGGCCGTGGTCGCCGTGCTGATGGGGTCGGTGTACGTCGGAGCGGTGTTCCTGCAGTTGCTGTTCGATCCGCAATCGCTCAGTTTCAGATCGCCCGCCGTACTCATGTCGGTCACGCTCTTCGTCTGTATCGCCATCGGATACCTGACGCTGTGCTGGGCGACGACGGGTCGCACGGTCGGAGCCACCGTGATGGGGGTTCGGCTGATCAGCCGCCGCCACGGCCTGCTGCGATGGCCCGCGGCCGCACTCCGTGCGTTCCTGTGCGTCGTCTTCGGCTTCGGCCTGCTGTGGGTGGCGGTGGATCGCCGACGACGCTCTCTGCAGGACATCGTGTTGCGCACATCGGTCGTCTACGACTGGCAACCGAACACCGGCATGGTCGATCCGCACACCGCTACTGGACAATAGAGACATGGACCCGATCGAAGCCCTCCGCGAGATCGCCTACTGGCTCGAACGCTCACGCGCGGACACACATCGCGTCAAGGCATACCGGCGAGCTGCGGACGTCGTCGAAAACCTGAGTGCGGCACAGCGTTCCGAGCGCGCGAAGTCCGACTCGTGGTCGGCACTGCCGGGCATCGGAGCCAAGACGTCCCTGATCATCAGGCAGGCGCTCGCCGGCGACGTTCCGGACTACCTGGCCGAGAAGCGCGCGGAGGCCGAGCCGATCGGCGAGAACGATCTGCGGGCGGCACTGAGGGGTGATCTGCACACACATTCGAACTGGTCCGACGGCGGCAGTCCGATCGACGAGATGATGCGCACGGCCAAGGAGCTCGGGCACGAATACTGTGCTCTCACAGACCATTCACCGCGGCTCACCGTCGCCAACGGACTCAGCGCCGAGCGGCTCAGGAAGCAGCTGGACGTCATCGCCGAACTGAACGAGCAACTCGCGCCGTTCCGGATACTGACCGGAATCGAGGTGGACATTCTCGACGACGGCAGTCTCGATCAGGACGAGGGCCTACTCGCCGAGCTGGATATCGTTGTGGCGAGCGTGCATTCGAAGCTACGCGCGGACTCGGACACGATGACGCGACGGATGGTGAATGCCGTCGCGAATCCTCATGTCGACGTGCTCGGACATTGCACAGGCAGGCTCGTCACCGGTGGACGCGGTACCCGACCCGAATCGACATTCGACGCGGACGTGGTCTTCGAGGGCTGCAGGCAATATGGAACGGCCGTCGAGATCAATGCGCGGCCCGAGCGTCAGGACCCGCCGGAACGCCTCATCGATCTCGCGCTCGAGCGCGGTTGTCTGTTCTCCATCGACACCGACGCCCATGCCCCAGGTCAGCTCGATTGGCAGGGCTACGGCTGCGTCCGCGCCGAGGACAGAGGTGTGCCCGCCGACCGAATCGTCAACACGTGGCCCGTCGAGAAACTGCTCGAATGGACAGGTGACCGTTGACGGCGCGAAAACTTCTGATCGCCCTCGTCGTTCTCGCCTCCGGCTGCGCGTCGCCTGCAGCACCGACGCCCACGCACACGCCCGCGCCCTCCCCCGCGCTCGTTCCGGCCGAATCCGGTCCCGCGATGCGGCTGCTCTACGGACCGGACGCGGACAACGTCGGCGATCTCTACCTGCCGGACAACAACGCCGACTCGCTTCCCGTCGTCGTGATGGTGCACGGCGGCGGGTGGCAGAAGGCCTTGGGCTCGTCGTACTTCGCCCCGATCTCGCAGGCCGTCGCCGATCAGGGAATTGCGGTGTGGAACATCGAATATCGGCGCGGAACCGGCAATTGGGCCGACACGCTCGCCGACGTCGACAACGCCACCGAAGCATTGGCGACGTCGGTCCAGGAGGCCGCAGGTGGCCGCCTCGATCTCGACCGCGTGCATGTCGCCGGTCATTCCGCGGGAGGCCAGCTGGCGGCGTGGCTCGCGGGTCGGCACACGCTTCCGGCGTCGGCTCCGGGAGCGCAGCCACGCGTCATGCCGAAGAGCGCGACGATCATGGCAGGCGTGTACGACATGGCACGCGCGGCGACCATCGGCGGCGACAGATTCGTGCCCGCGTTCCTCGGTGGCATGCCGGACCAGGTGCCCGATCGCTATCGAGTCGCGTCGCCCATCGACCATCTGCCCATCGACGTCCGCGTGTCCGCGCTGCACGGCGACAGCGACAAGACGGTGTCGGTGAACCAGAGCACGGCGTACGTCGACGCGGCCCGCGCCGCAGGCGATCCCGCCGAGTTGACGGTTCTGCCGGGCGTCGGTCACGACGACTTCGTGCATTCGGGGTCCGTTGCGTGGACGACGGCCGTCGACACCATCACCGAACACGCCGCGACCCTCGATTGACCCGTCTGGTACACACGTCCGCATGAAGAGAGTGGTCTGGGTGTTCGCTGCCGCCGTCCTCGTGCTTGCCGGCTGTGGGCAGGAGACGACCGATTCCGGAGTCCAGCCATCCACCTCGGCGACTGCGGCCGCCGCGTCGACGACTGCACAGCCGACCACTGCTGCCGAACCGTCGACCGAGCTGCCGGAGGCGTCTGAGGCGCCGATCGATTCCGATCAGGCCGAGACTCTTCCGGTTCCCGCTCCCGCCCCGGAACTCCCCGCAGATCCCACGTCCGACGACATGCCTCACGGCGAACAGCTCTATCTGGAGACGTGCGCGCGCTTCAAGACCGCCATCGACGCGGTTGCCCTCACCGGGGCCGCGTCGCGTGACCAGTCCGTCACCGGCCTGCGCGACAAGCTGCAGGAAGGACCGAGCTGGTCGACGCTGTCCGCCGACGGCCAGCAACAGATCCTGCGGGGACTCGACGCGGCCGGGCGCGGCACCTGCTGAGCGTCAGGTGTAGAGACGTCCGATGAATGCGTCGACGTTCTCGCGCACCCGTGAGGTCCGCTCTTCCGGCGTCAAGTTCTCGCGGTACCTGTTACCGAGTGCGGGCGTTTTCTTTCCGCGCGCATACAGCGAGCACAGCAGGTCCGTGCACATGTAGGTACCGACGGAATTGCCCTTGCGCCCGGACTCGCCGGTCTTGCGTGCCGTCATCAGCGACACGTAACCACGCGAGTGCATCGTCATGCAGACGGTGCACATCTGGGCACGATCCGAGCCACCGGTTTCGTGCCGCAGCGCGACGCCCACGAGCCCGCCGGATTGCGGCACGACGATGTAACTGCGCCCGGCGTACGACGGGTCGGACCAACCGAGGAAATCGAGTTGCTCCCAATCCTTTTCGGCCAGATCGGCCGGGATGCCCATCCGTTTGGTGTCGCCCTTCGAACAGTTCACGAACGACGATCGAATGTCTTTCTCGTCGACAGGTTCCATCTCGGTTCTCCCTAGGTCTTGTTCGGCCAGTTCGCGAGGGCGTGATGCAGCACGTCGAGCATCTGCACCCACGACTCCTCGGTCGGCCGTGGCGTGTGGCTGAATCCACCCGCGGACTCCAAGGCGATGAAGCCGTGAAAGAAGCTGCCCAGCAATCGAACAGCGTCGGTTTCCGCCGGCTCACCCAAGTCGTACGCGCGGAGCACCGCACGGGACATCTGCGAGTGCCGATGCGCGTCGCTCTTGGCCACCGCATCCGAGTCCAGCTCGAAATTCGTTGCCGCATAACGGCCCGGATGCTCCCGCGCGTAGTCGCGATACGCACCGGCGAACGCGACGAGCGCGTCCTTGCCCGCACGCCCGGCCAACGCGTCGGCAACCCGGTCGGCAAGTTCGGCCAACGACGCCACGGCGACGCGCTGTCGCAGATCCCGCAGATTCTTGATGTGCGAGTACAGGCTGGCGTCCTTGACGCCGAACGAGCGCGCCAACGCCAGAACCGTCAGGTTGTCGAAGCCGATGTCGTCGGCCATCTCCGATGCCACCTCGACCAGACGCGTCGCGGTGATCCCTGCCCGTGCCATGCCGACCTCGCCTTATTCCTAGCCGTCGTGGTCTATTTCCTAGCCACCCTAGGAAGGGTACAGACACGACCGTCCCGCCGCCAACCCAATTACGACGGGGCTACTTCCAGTACGCCTGCGCCTTGATGGACTCCTTGGCCAGGCCACGCTCTTTGAACGTCTTGACGATCGACCGAGTCGATCGGGCATCACACGCCACCCAGGCGAAAGTGCCCGGCGCCGGCGACAGCGACTCGGCCGCCTCCCGAAGCAGACGGCCGTCGTCGACGCGTTCCAGCCAGGTCACCTGATGCGCGTCGCCCGCGTGGACGGGAAGCGTCGTGTCCGACTCGAACTGCCACTCCAGCCACACCCTGGCCGGGGTGTCGCCGATGGCGTCGAGGATGGAGTTGATCGCGGGTAGCGACGCCGTGTCACCGAACAGGACGAACTCCTGCGGCATCGGATTCGGGATCGAGAAGTTCGACGACCCCGCACTCTTCCCGATCACGCTCGCGTCGAGGATGTCCCCGACTTGCGCATTCTCGGCCCACTTCGACGCAGGGCCGTAGTGCAGAGCGAACTCCACAGCGAAGGTGTCGGCCGCGGGATCCTGCCGAACGAGGGTGTACCCGCGTTGACGCTCCTTGCCGGTGCCGTCGTCGAACCAGAGGCGGATCCACTGCGTGGGATGAACCGGATGCGCGGCCAGAACGCCGTCGCCGGAGAACCCGATCCGGATGTACTTGTCCGTGACCGGTTCGACGTAGGTGACGGTGAGCTTGTAGTTCTCGGCCCGCCACGCCTTCATGATGATGCCCTCGACCCCTTTACTCATGAGGGCAGGGTAACCTAATAAGCGGCGTAGATGCGTTCCATCGGCCTGGTTCCGTCGGCCATGATCCAGCCGGCCGGCCTCCGGTCGACGAGCGACCATCCCGTGCGTTCGTACAGAGCAATGGCCGCACCGGAGTGCTCGATGACGTCGAGCATCAATGTCCGTCCGTCGGCATGGTCGCGTATCCGATTCAGCAGCGAGGTCCCGACGGCCGACCCTCGCCCCGATGGCCGCACGAACAGCCGAGACACCCACAGCGCGGCGTCGCGTCGTACCAGAAGGGCATGTCCCACAATGGAATTCGCGTCGTCCGCCACCCACGCCGCATCGGTCTCGGCCGGTGTCAGCCAGGCGTCGGGATCATCGGGCCACCGGTCGGGATAGCCGTCGGACTCGTGGACCTCACATAGAGCGCGGACACACTCGGGAAGATCGGAGGTCTCTCGGGGCCGCACCTGCACCGAAACGACGGTACTGGGTCGCGCGGCCCGGACCGAATGTCACCTTCGCTCACTCAGAGAGACCGAAGGTCACCCTCGCTCACTCAGGTGGACCGAAGGCCGCCCTCGCTCACTCAGGGAGACCGAATGTCACCCTCGCTCACTCAGAGAGACCGGAAAGCCACATTCGGTCCACGACGGGCGCACAAAAAAACTCCCCACCTGCGCGGGGCAGGTGGGGAGCTTTGGCGGTGGCGGAGGGATTTGAACCCTCGGACGGGGGTTACCCGTCACACGCTTTCGAGGCGTGCTCCTTAGGCCGCTCGGACACGCCACCGCGGAAAACTGTACCGCAGTGACGCCCAGACGTTAAATCGCCTGGTCAGACCGGAAATCAGTGTCCGGTCAGCTTGTCCTTGACGGTGGAGGCTGCGTCCTTGATCTTCTCGCCGGCGTCCTTGATGGCAGACGACGCCTGGTCGCCCTTGCCTTCTGCTTCGAGGTCACGGTCGCCGGTAGCCGATCCAGCTGCTTCCTTGGCCTTGCCGCCCAGATCCTCGGCCTTGTTCGAGATCTTGTCGTCGAGTCCCATGATGCCTCCCTGAGGATGTCGATTGCAGAACACGGTGTGTTCCTTGTCGACGGGCTTACCCCCGACCTGGCGCCCGAAACATAAGAGTTTCATGAGCGTCGGCCCTCGAAGAAGTCCAGCAGCAGGCGGGCGCATTCGGTTTCCAGAACTCCGCCCCGAACCTGTGGCCGATGAGTGAGCCGCTGATCACGCACCACATCCCACAGCGAGCCCACCGCGCCCGTCTTGGGTTCCCACGCCCCGAAGACGACCTTGGCGACGCGAGCGAGCACCAGAGCCCCCGCGCACATCGTGCACGGTTCCAACGTCACCGCGAGCGTGCAGCCTTCGAGCCGCCATCCGTCGCCGTGAACCTTCGCCGCGGCGCGCAGCGCGAGAATCTCGGCGTGCGCGGTCGGGTCACCCGTGCATTCCCGCTCGTTGGCTGCGCGCGCGAGTTCCCGCCCGTCGGCGTCGAAGACCACCGCGCCGATCGGGATGTCGAGTTCGGACGCCTGTTCCGCCGCCGACAGAGCGGCACGAACGTAGTCCTCGTCGGTCACCGAGGTAGCTTGTCCAGGACGGTCGAGAGCTCGTCGGAGAATCCGAGACGCTGCGCGATGGATCCGAGTTGCTCGTCCGGATACAGATCCGTCTCGGCGACGATGATGCCCAGCACCGGTTCCGGCAGCCCCAGATCCGCCAGAAGCGACAGATCACCCTCTTCCCAGGGTTCGATGTCGTCGAGCTCGTCCGGATCGATGTCGGGGATCTCGATGTTCAACGCATCGAGGACGTCGGCGGCGATGTCGTAGTCGATGGCAGCCGTCGCGTCGGAGACGAGCAACCGCGTTCCCGACGGCGCGGGCCGCAGAACGACGAAGAACTCGTCGTCGACGTCGAGTAGCCCGAAGATGGCTCCCGAGCTTCGCATCTCCCGCAGCTCCGTCTCGGCGACCGACAGGGACCCCAACGCCCGCGGGGACAACGGCGTCACCTTCCACTTGCCGTCCTCGCGGACGACGGCAACACCGAAGCCCTCCAGGTCGTCGTACGCGCTCGTCTCGGGACCGTCGAACTTCTTCGCCTTGGCGGAGTTGTTCCCGCGCTGTGCAGCCATGCGGGCAACGGTAGTCGCCGAGAGCCCCCGAAATGAAGTCCACCGCGAGAGAACAGGTCGTACCCGTATGCCAACCTGGTGGCGTGACTTCAGCTCCCGTGTGTGTGCTCGGCCTCGGACTCATCGGCGGATCGGTTCTGCAGGCAGCGGTTCGTGCTGGTCGTGACGCGTGGGGCTACAACCGATCGGCCGACGCCATCGCCGGCGCGGCGGAGGCTGGTTACGACGTCGGCACCGACCTGGTGGCCGCGCTGACCCGGGCGGCCGAGAGCGGCGCTCTCGTCGTCGTCGGAGTTCCGATGCCTGCCGTCGATTCGATCCTGGCTGCGGTGGCCGAGCATGCGCCGAGCAATCCCGTCACCGACGTCGTCAGCGTCAAGGCGGAGGTGGCCGCCGCCGTCGCGCGACACGGCCTCGCACGCAACTACGTGGGCGGTCATCCCATGGCAGGCACCAACGAGTCGGGATGGCAGGCGGCCGATCCGACTCTGTTCGCCGACGCGGTGTGGGTCGTCGGCGTGGACGACGACGCCGACCCGGACGTGTGGCGTCAGGTGGCGTCGCTGGCCCTGGATTGCGGATCGGTCGTCGTGCCGGTCGAGAGCACCGAGCACGACCGGGCCGTCGCCCGCATCTCCCATCTGCCGCACCTACTCGCCGAGACGTTGGCGCAAGCCGGGGCGTCGGGAGGCGCGCTGGCCTTGGGCCTGGCCGCCGGGTCGTTTCGCGACGGCACCAGGGTGGCCGCGTCGGCACCCGGTCTCGTGCGAGCCATGTGCGAAGGCAACGCGACGGCGCTCACCGACGTGCTCGACGAGGCGCTCGCGGTCCTCACCCGGGCACGTGCAGAGCTGGCCGACCACCGCTCGACGGAAGCACTGGTGACGGCAGGCCATGCCGCACGAACCGCCTACGAGCAGCACCGACGGTTCGACATCACCGACATCGAACCGGGTGACGACGGCTGGATCGAACGGCTGCGCGAGGCCGGCCGCAAGGGAGGCGTCGTACGTCAGATCCGCTCGGCGAGCCCGGGGTAGTCGAGTACGAATCCGTCTCCGTCGACGGTGACCGACGAGCTGGATACCGGTGAGAGCACGTGGATGCCGTCGGCGCCGCTGCTGTAGGTCAGGGCTGCTTCCTGGATGCTCAGGTCCAGCAGGTTGACGTAGACGACCGGCACCTGCGCCTCGATCGAGTCGGTGCCGAGACCGAGCCGCCGGATGGGCAACGTGTTGAAGAACGGGCTGAAGACGACATCGACGTCGACCGCGCCGTTGTAGGTCGAACGCTGGTGATTCGCAGCGCCCTCGACCATCCAGTAGCCCTCGTTGTCGCGGCTGACCGACGCCTGCTTCTCACCGCCTGCCACGGCTGTGCGCAGAGAAAGCCTGCGGGTCACGCCGTGCTCGTCGGTCACCAGGTCGTACGACGCGCTGAACGCGGGATGATCCGAGCAGGCGCCTCCGATGATGCGACCGGACGCCTTGATGCGGTTACCGCTGAGCTGGACACGCACCGATTCCATGCGGGGCGCTTCGTGCGCTCGCCAGGTCAGGATCGCCGGCCAGGACTGCGTCGACGGTGCGGCCTCGGAATCAACGGTGGCGTCTTCTACACCCGATGTTGGAGTGGTCACTCGACTACGGTAAGCGACGAAGGTACCTCCATACCAAGCGGTGGTGACTTTTCTGGGCGTCCACTCACTAGTGTGGGCTTCGTGACATCCGGCGACTTCGACTTCGCGCACTCCGAGCAGGCCGCCAAGAGCCGACAGGACAAGGCGACGGCCCTCGCCCGGTACATCTGGGAGCGCGGGATCGGCAGCGCGGAACTCCTCGGCGTCGACGACGCGGTACGACGCAAACTGGCCCGCGCAGCCGGGCTGTCTCCTCCGAGCACGATGGAGACCTGGACCATCGCCGCGGACCTGCTCGACCGCAAGGACCGGTGGGCGGCACAGAATCCGACGCATCCCGCGGCGACGGCGTCGCACACGGACGAGAAGATCATGTGGGTGAAGCCGCCGATCACTCCCTGGTAGTGCGGCCTTCGGCGCCCGTGCGCGGATAGTTGGTCCAGGGTCCAACTATTCGCGCACGGGCGGCGCAGCCGCACGCATGGGCCACCAGAACGCGCGTCCTTCCAGCGCAGACAGACTCGGCACGAGCAGTGGGGCCATCAACAGCGCAGCGATGCACACGCCGATCGCGACACCGAGACCGAGCTCGGCGAGGTTGGCCAGACCCGTCAACGTCAGCGACGCGAACGTCAGCGCCAGAATGATTCCCGACGCGGCCACGGTGGGTGCGTCGTTCACGACGGCCTCCCTCGCCGCACCGCGAGGTTCGTGACCGTTCTCGAACTCCTCGCGCAGGCGGGACGCGATCAGGATGTTGTAATCCGTGCCGATCGCGACGACGAACAGGTACAGCACGATGGGGATGGTGAAGTCGATACCGTCGTAGTCGAGGATCTTCAAGAACACCAGGACGACGGCACCCAGCGTCGCCGCGAACGTAAGCGCCACGCACACAAGCAGATTCAGTGGCGCGAGCACCGCCGTCAGCAACGCCCCGAGGATGATCGCGATGATGACGGCCGCGACCGGGAACACGGTTCGCGTGTCGGCCCGGAGTTGGTCTCGGACATCGACGAACGTCGACGTCTGACCCCCGACCAACACCTCGGTTCCGGGGATCGCTGCACTGTGGGCAGCGTCGCGCACCGGTCCTCGCACCAGATCGAGTGCGGCGTTCGAGTACGGATCCTCGTTCAACACAACGGATATCACTGCTGCCGTGCCGTCCTGACTGATTCGCGGCGGTGCCACCGAGGAGACGCCGTCGACTCCGGTGACGTCGGCAGCCACCGCAGCGAGCACCTGCTGCGAGACAGGACCGCTACCGGTCACGTAGATCTGCGTGGGACTCAGCGCGCCGGCCGGAAACGATTGTCCCAGTGTGTCGAACGCCTCTTGCGACGGGGTGTTGGAGGGTAGTTCACCGAGCGTGTCGTAGGTCGAGGTGTATCCGGACGAGAACACCGCGAGCACGACGAGTACGACACCCACAGCGCCGGCGACGACGGCGGGCCTGCGTGCGATGGTCGTGCCGACGGCCGCGAACGGTGTTGCGTCCCTGGTCTTTCCCGGCCCCCGGGGCCAGAAGAGATGACGCCCGAGCACGGTGAACAACGCCGGGACGAGCGTCAGCGCGGTCACGAGCATGACGGCAACCGCGATGATCAACCCGGGCGCGAGCGTGCTGAGCGACCCTAGCTTGGCGAGCAGCAGCGCCGCGAAGGCGCCGATCACGGTCAACGCCGACGACGCGACGACCTTGCCCACGACGGTCACGGCGAATCGCAATGCCTCTTCGTTCGTTTCATCGCTGCGCAGTCGTTCGCGGTAACGGAACAACAGGAACACCACATAGTCGGTGCCGATTCCGAACAGCACCACGACGAGGATCGATCCCAGCGTCGTGCTCACGTCGAAACCGAACAGGGCAGCGACGTCGGCGGTCAGCGCGGTGACGACCAGAAGCACGACTCCGATGACGAGCACAGGAATGACCGCGATGATCGGGCTTCGGAAGATCGCACCGAGCAACACGAGAATGACGACGACCGTCGCGACGGTGATGATGCGATCCGCACGGTCGTAGGCCGCCGTGGTGTCGACGCCGATCGCCGCGTTACCGGTCAAGCCGCTGACGAGGTCCGTTCCCTGCAGGGCAGTCGACGCGTTGTCACGGACGATCGGGACGGCCGCGTCGACCAGATCGTCGCCGGGCTGACCCGCGAACGACACCTGCAACGCCATGGCCGTGCCGTCCTGCGACAGCGACTGAGGCGTCGCCGTCACACCGACGACGCCCGGAATGTTCTCGCCCTGAAGCGTCGACGCGAGGCCCGACGCGGTCTGCTGGTCGCTCGGCGACAGGGCCGCGCCGTCCGATCGGGTGACGACGAGGCTGCCCGTGGCGCCCGCGACCGTCGGGAAGTACTCGTTTCCTGCCGCCTGCGCCTGAGACGATTCGAACGAACTCGGCAGGAATGTCTGCTGGTTACCCGTCGTGTAATCGCCGAGGCTCGGAGACAGCACGATCGCGGCGAACGCGAGGACAAGCCACACGACGATGACTTTCCACGGGTTCGCGACCACTGTTCTGGCGACGTAGGCGAACATGATTCCCCGCTTTGAGGAGAACACGACCGGCCTGTCCAGGGTAGTGCGGCGGCGCCACCCGTGTGAGCGTAATCGCCGCAGGTCGCGGTCACACCAGACTGTGTTCCCATGCGTCGTGCAGTTCGGCGAAACGCCCGTGTCCGGCGATGAGGTCGGCGGGAGGCCCGTCCTCGACGACGACACCGCCGTCCATGACCAGTACCCGGTCCGCGATCGCGACGGTCGACAACCGGTGCGCGATGATCAGCGCCGTCCGATCACGGAGGACGGTCTCGAGCGCCCGTTGGACGAGCCGTTCGCTGGGGATGTCGAGACTGGACGTTGCCTCGTCGAGCACGATCACCGCAGGTGCCGCCAGGAACACCCGCGCGAACGCGACGAGCTGACGCTGCCCCGCGCTGAGCCTGCCGCCCCTCTTGCGCACGTCGGTGCCGAGGCCGTCCGGCAGAGTGTCGACGAACTCGGTCAGTCCGACGGCGTCGGCCGCGGCGGCCACCTCGGCGTCCGTCGCCGACGGCTTGCCGAGACGGATGTTGTCGGCGATGGTTCCGGAGAACAGGAACGACTCCTGCGTCACCATGACGACGTGTCGACGCAATGTCTCCTCGTCGAGGTTTCGCACGTCGACGCCGTCGAGCATGACGGTGCCTGCGGTCGGATCGTAGAAGCGCGCCAACAGCTTCGCGAGCGTCGACTTCCCGGCGCCGGTGGCACCGACCATCGCGACCACCTGACCCGCGGGCACGTGCAGCGAGAACGTCGGCAGCACGACGCGGCCGGCGTCGTAGGCGAAGTGGACGTCGTCGAAGTCGATCTTCCCCGCGGCCTCGTCGAGCTGCACCGGGTTCGTCGGCGCCTGCACCGACGGCTGTTCCTCGAGCACGCCCGAGATCTTCTCGAGCGCGGCAGCAGCGGACTGGTAGGCGTTGAACACCATGGCGAGTTCGTCCAGCGGCCCGTAGAACCGGCGAAGGTACAGCACGTACGCGGCGAGAATGCCGATGTCCATGTGCCCGTTGATGACTCGATAGCTACCGAACACCAGGATGATGGCCAGCGTGACGTTGCCGATCCATCGCACGATGCCGGTGTAGCTCGCCATGCCACGCAGCGCAGCCGTCGTCGCGTCGCGGTATTCGGTGTCCTCGGCTTTCAGGATCGCGTTGTTGCGTCCCTGACGCCGAAACACCTGCACCGCACGGATTCCGCCCATCGACTCGACGAAGTGCACGACGACCTTCGCGATCGCCACCCGCGTGCGTCGGTAACCGGTGCGTTGCCGTCGTTGCGACCATCGCGTCACCCACACGAGCGGTACGAAACCGGCGAGGACGATCAACCCCAGCGGCACATCGAGATACACGAGGATGATCGCGATGCTGACGATCGACAGGATGGCGGTCAACGCGTCGTTCAACGCACTTTCGAGCAGCGTCTGCAGCGACTCGACATCGCTCGTCAGTCGCGAGATCAAGCGTCCCGACGTGTACTTCTCGTGGAACGACAGGCTCAGCTTCTGGGCATGGTCGAACACCCGCTTGCGCAGGTCGAACAGGATGGCCTGGCTGAGTCGACCCGACACCATGAGGAACGTGTAGGTCGTGATCGAGCCGAGGATTCCGAATGCGATGTATCCGAACACCGTCCACGCCAACGGGACCCAGTTTCCATCGGTCGCCGACGAGATCCCGTGGTCCAACGCGTAGGCGATGAACAGCGGCCCCGCAACGAACACGAGGTTGTCGACGAGGATGATCGCGATCGCCAGCAGCGCCTGCGTGCGGTACGGGCGCATTAGCGACATCAGCAGTCGCCGAGACCGTCCGGCCAGGATCAGGTTACCGGTGGAATCGACGTCGGAATCCTCGTTTCCTACTCCGCGCCAGTCCTTGTCGTCCGTAGCCTTCTGCTCAGCCATCGATCGACCCCATCACGTGGCGGTACTTCGACGACGTCGCCAGAAGGCGCTCGTGCGTACCCTGCTCCACGATTCTCCCGTTCTCCAGATGAAGCACTCGGTCCGCCAGTGCGGCGGTGGACGGCCGGTGTGCGACCAGCATCGTCGTCGAGTGCGTCAGGACGCGTCGCAAATTCTCTTGCACCCGTTCCTCGGTCGAGACGTCGAGAGCCGACAGCGGATCGTCGAGCACCAGAATCCGAGGCCGGCCGAGCACCGCACGCGCAAGCGCCAGGCGTTGACGCTGTCCGCCGGACAGACTCATGCCCTGTTCGCCGATGCGCGTATCGAGGCCCCACGGCAACGTCTCGACGAAATCCCGTGCGTGCGCGACGGTCAACGCCTCCTCGACGTCCGCATCCGATGCATCCGGTCGACCCAGCGTGACGTTCTCGCGCACACTCGCCGAGAACAACACCGGCTCTTCGAACGCCACCGACACCACCGACCGCAGGCCTGCCAAAGACAGTGTGCGAATGTCGATCCCGTCGATCGTCACCGCGCCGCCCGTGACATCGAACAAGCGCGGCACCAGGTTGGTCAGTGCCGTCTTCCCGCTGCCGGTCACGCCGACGAGCGCAACGGTCTCCCCCGGCTCGACGCGGAAATCGACACCCGACAGCAGTGGGGCCTGCGCGTCGGGGAACGTGAAATCGACGTCGTGAAAGGCGAGTTCACCGCGGAGCGGGCTCGGTAATGTCGTCGGCGCGATCGGCTCCTGGATCGTCTCGGGAGTGTCCATGATCTCCCAGTACCGATCCGCGGCGGTGCGCGCATTGTTGAGCTCGGCCAGCAGGTATCCGAACGCTTCGATCGGCCACAGCAGGAACGCGACGATGGCCATGGCCGCGATCAGCGTTCCTGCCGTCATCGTGCCCTGTACGACGGAATACGTTCCGAAACCCAGCATCACGCCGATTCCGACCGGCGGCAGACCCACGATGAGCGACCACAGAATTGCGAGGTACCAGACCTTCTTCAACTCGGTGCCGCGCAGTGTGGTCGCCTCACGCAGAAACCGTCGACCCAGATGTGCGCTGCGGCCGAACGCTTTCAGGACACGGATGCCCTGAATGGATTCCTCCACGGTCGTCGTGACGTCGCCCGCCTGGTCCTGCGAATCACGCGCGGCGACGCGGTAGAGCGACTCGAAACGGGTGCAGATGATCATGAGCGGCACGGCCGTCACCAGCATGATGACGCCGAGTTGCCACGCTGCCGCGAACAGAACACCGAGTCCGACGACGAGGGTGACCGCGTTGATGATGATGAACGGACCGACGAATGCCACGAATCGTCGCAACAGCGACAGGTCCGCGATGGCGCGCGACAGCAACTGTCCCGATTCCCACCCTTCGTGGGCCGATACCGAGAGGCGCTGCAGTTTCTCGAATACCGTTGCCCGAGCATCGATCTCGAATTGACTGGACGGACCCGAGACCAGGTACCGTCGCACCCAGATACCGACTGCGTCGATCGTTCCGAGCAGCAGGACGAGAGTCGCAGGCCACCAGACGCCGCCGAAGTCGCCGTCGGTGATCGGCCCGTCGATGACGGACTGCATCACGAGCGGGATAGCGAGGCCGGTCAGCGTCGCGATGAGGGACACCACGACCGACCCGACGTAGTACCACTTGAACGGGGCGATGAACGGGTGGAAGCGCGCCAGGGAGCTACGTTCGTTCTGCCGCGAGTTCGGCCGTCCCACGATGGTCGTCTGCTCTTCGAGTACACCGGTGGACACGTCGATTCCCCTTACTGCTCGCCCGAAGAATGCTGTCACTCGGCGGCCTTGAAGCCAACCGATTTTTCGGCCGCCGCATTCCATCCTGGAACCTGAAGCAATGTCGAGGTCAAGGGCTCGTACCGTGTGTCGGCAAAACCTGTCGGAGTTCTCGAGTAACGTTCTCACCGAGTTTCGGGTGTTCTAGAGAAGGGTGCGGCGTGGGTTCGCGATCGATGGTCGGGCTGTTCGCCGGGATCGGCGGGCTCGAGTTGGGCCTCTCGGAGCAGGGCTGGTCGACGGAACTGCTGTGTGAGATCGATCCGGGCGCCGGCGCCGTACTCGGAACACACTTCCCCGACGTTCCGCTGCATCGCGACGTCACCAAGCTGCGCGCTCTCCCGTCGGGCACCGAACTGGTCGCAGCCGGTTTTCCGTGCCAGGACCTGTCGCAGGCCGGCCGCACGGCCGGCATCACCGGTGAGCGATCGGGACTCGTCGACGAGGTGTTTCGGCTCGTCAAGCGTCGTAGCGGCCCGCGCTGGCTGCTCATCGAGAACGTTCCGTTCATGCTGCAACTCGGCCGCGGCGCCGCCATGCGCCACATCACCGACGCCCTGTCCCAGCTCGGCTACATGTGGGCATATCGCGTCGTCGACGCACGGTCGTTCGGTCTGCCGCAGCGTCGTCAGCGGGTCATCATGCTGGCGTCCCGTACCGAGGATCCGCGCGGTGTGCTCTTCTCCCAGGACGAGGGCCCGATGCCGGAGGGCGATCCCAGCGAGCAACCATGTGGCTTCTACTGGACCGAGGGCACCCGCGGCCTGGGATGGGCGATCAACGCCGTTCCGACGCTCAAGGGCGGGTCGTCGCTCGGCATCGCGAGTCCCCCCGCGGTGCGCCTGCCGTCCGGCGAGATCGTCACGCCGGGCATCGTCGGCGCCGAGAGGTTGCAAGGGTTCGATCCCGACTGGACTGCGCCTGCTCTGAACTTGCCCGGGGTTCGCGCCGGACATCGATGGAAGCTCGTCGGCAACGCGGTGTCCGTGCGTATGGCGTCGTGGGTCGCCGCGCAGCTCGAGCATCCCCTGGGGCACGACGAGTCCGACGACCTCGAAATTCTTCCCGGCCAGGCCTGGCCGACGGCTGCCTGGGGCCGTGGCGGGTCGGCCTACCGCGTCGAGCGGTCCACGTGGCCGGTCCACGAGCCGTACGAGAACTTGAGCGAGTTTCTCGACGACTCGCAACTGCTGTCCGCACGCGCGACGGCCGGGTTCCTCAAACGCGCCCGCATGGGCAATCTGCGCTTCGTCCCCGGCTTTCTCGACGACGTCGAATCCCACCTCGACCGCATGGGCGGCTTCCCCAGCCCGCGAGCCGCATGACCGACCATCTGTTCCCCGATCCACCCGCACTGCTGCGGCCGTTGGCGTTGGCAGGCGACAAACCCGCGCCCGACGCCGACCGCAGCGACAAGAAGAACTACGCGCAGCGACTGTCGAACCACCTCGCGCAGACGGTCGCCGACGCGTTGCGGCCGCACTACCCGAACATCACGCCCGATGCGATGGGCGTCGGGCAGGAGGCGCAGGTCGACGTCGCCAAGGGACGCAAGCGACTCGACGTCAAGGCGCTCGATCCGACGCTCGGTCTGATCCTGTGCGTGTCGATCAAGACGTACAGTTTCCGCGATTTCAGTCCTCGCACCGGCAAGTTCGGTCGCTGGACCAAGAACATCGTGCGCAACGATCACGAGCTGCGTGGCGAGGCGATGGTGTTGCATCAGCGTCAGCCGTACAGCGTGCTCGTCGCCGTCATGTTCGAGCCGTTCGCCACGTGCGACGACGGCGACCCGTCGAAGGCCAGCGACATCGGCAAGTCGTCGTTCGCGCATCACGTGACGACACTGTCCAAACGATCGGGCCGCGGTAAGCGTGCCGTCGTCGGCGGGACGAGTCGGATGTGGGTGGACCTGGGCGCCGAGGACACGCGATACGACCTGTTCGAGAAGGTGTTCGTGGGGTTGTACGAGACCGACGGCCCCGACCGCGGCGAGGTCCGCTTCTTCGACGTCGACGAATCACCTCCGCGCAACGGACGGCCCACCGAGGCGCAGACACTGTCGTTCGACGAGTTCGTCGCCGTCGTGCACGGGGAGGTCGAACGGCGGAACAAGTTCGCGCCCACCTGGTCCGAGCCGGAGGACAGTGAGGACGGCTAGCTCCTTCGGCATCGATGGACCATTCATACGAATAGATAGCTTGGGTGCGCCATTCATGCAGCGCCAGTAGGTTCGATGAGGTGTCCAAGCCGCTGACCGATGCCGCGACGTCCGCGCGTCTCAGCAAGCAGCGTCGACGCGACACGAAGCCGGAGATCGCGCTGCGTCGCGAACTGCACCGTCGCGGGCTGCGATATTTCGTCGACCGCGCACCGGTGAAAGGCATGAGGCGTCGGGCAGATGTGGTGTTTCCGCGTCGCAAGCTCGCGGTGTACGTCGACGGCTGCTTCTGGCACAGCTGCCCGGTGCACGCGACGAAGCCCCGCAACAATGCGCAGTGGTGGGCCGACAAATTGGCCGCCAACGTCGCTCGCGACCGCAACACCGACGAGCGTCTCGACGCCGAGGGCTGGACGGTCGTGCGGGTGTGGGAGCACGAATCGGCCGTCGACGCGGCAGACAAGGTGGAGTCGGCGTTGCGGGATGGTGATTCCTGACGTGCGGCATCCGGGCTTTGGGCGCACCCGGCTTTCGGAGCGAAGGTGACATCCGGTCACTCTGAGTGACCAAAGGACGCCCTCGGTCGGCCCGGGCGGCCCCCGGGCTTTCGGACCGAAGGTGACATCCAGTCACTCTGAGTGAGCACGGGACGCCCTCGGTCGATCCCCCCCCCCGCGCGCACACCGGACCGGCCGACCGACCATTCCACCTAGAGTTGCTGACGTGTTGCAACGACGAGTCACCGCGCTGTCGGCGTGTCTGGTGCTAGCGGGGGTTCTGTATTCCGCGTGGGTGGCGGAGTTCTTCCTCGACACCGGTCTCGATCCGACGAACTCGTTCCTGAGCGAACTCGATGCAGCCGATCAGCCGTACAAACGTTTCTTCAGCACCGCCGATCTGCTCACCGGCATTCTGCTGATCGCGTCGTCGGGCATGGGGTTGTGGTTTCTCGTGAAACGACGGCTGACGACGATCGGGTGGATAGCGCTGGGAGTGTTCGGCGCCGCGACGATCGCCGATTCGCAATTGCCCCTCGAATGCGTCGCAGCGAACGACCCGAGCTGTCCCGTCGAACCCAGCGGGTTGTTTCCTCAGCTGCACCACATTCATGCGCTTACCAGCACGATCGCGGTGTTCGCGGTGTTCACGGCGATGATCGCGTTCACCGTCGCGGCGTTTCGCTACCGAGTCCTGCCGGTGATGCGCACGTTCGGCACGGCGGTCGTCGCGATCACGTCGTTGTCCACGGCCTGGCTGCTGATCGCGGACAACCTCCCCGGTGACTGGGGCCTCGGTATCGCGCAACGCGTTCAGGTCACCGGGATGTCGCTGTTTCTCGTCGTGCTCGGCTTCGCAGTTCTCGGCCGAAAAGCGGCTCGGACCAGGTAACTTCTGCGAGTATGTCGGGAAGAGATAGAACGGTCGGCTTTCTGAAGACGCACTGGATCTCCATCCTGTTGGTGATCCTCGCGGCGGTGTTCATCGCCGAGAATCGCTACACGACGACCATCGAATTGTTCTGGCTGCGGATCACGTCTCCCCTGTGGCTGATCCTGCTGGTTCTGTTCGCGGTCGGTTTCGCAGCGGGACGGCTCAGCGGACGTCGAAAGCCGGTGAAGAAATAGGATCGACTTCATGTCGTTCACCGCTACCGCCCTCGAAGGCACCAAGGCCGAGCAGTACGAGCAGTTGAGGCTGCAGGCACAGGCACTCGTCGACGGCGAGTCCGACCGCGTCGCGAACGCCGCCAACATCTCGGCGCTCGTGTATCACGCTCTGCCCGAGGTCAATTGGGTCGGCTTCTACCTGTTCGACGGCACCGAGTTGGTCGTCGGCCCGTTCCAGGGGCAGCCCGCGTGCGTTCGCATCGCTTTGGACAAGGGCGTCTGCGGAGCGGCGGCCACGACGCGTGAGACGCAACGAGTCGCCGACGTCCACGCCTTCGAAGGCCATATCGCGTGCGATGCGGCTACGCGTTCCGAGGTCGTCGTTCCGCTGTACGACGGCGACGACCTCATCGGCGTCTTCGACCTGGACAGCCCTGTGCCCGACCGCTTCGACGCCGACGATCAGGCCGGACTCGAGGCCGTCGCCGACGTCTTTCTGCGGTCACTGCGCGGCTGACGCCGCCTCGAAGAACCACGCGATCACCAACGCACCCGGGTCGACGACGCCGCGCGCCGCATCACCGACATACGACGCGCGGCCTCGGCTCGCGGTGATCTCCTCGGTCGATGCCGCTCCCTGTGCTGCTGCCTCGGCCGCGGCACGCAGGCCATCTTTCAGTTCGGTGGCCGCTTCGAGGGCGTCGACGGCCGGGGAGATGGCGTCGACCATGGTCTTGTCGCCGACGCGAGCGCCACCGATCTCGGTGATGCTGTCCAGGCCGCTGCGAGCTGCCGCGGTGATGGAGGCGAGGTCGACGGACTCCACTGTCCGATAGAACTGCCGGAACCAGATTCCGAACAGCGCACCCGACGTTCCGCCCGCGTGTCCGAGGTAGGCCTCGGACACTGCTTCGAACACCGTTGGCGCCGAATATGTTTCGCGGACAGCGGTCAGGTCGAGCTGGCTCAACGCGGCCACCATGTTGGTGCCGAAGTCCCCGTCTCCGGCCCTACGGTCCAACTCGGTCAACGCGGGCTCCTCGTCGAGCACACGCTGCGCCCAGGACGCGACCCACTCGGACACGAATGTACTTGCTTCACCCGATGTTTCACTTGCCTCGTACGTCGGGCCGAAACCTCCCCGTTCACCGAGGTCACCGGCCGCGCGCGGTGCGTTGTTCGGCCACCCCGGCGCGCTGGTCGGCGCGTCCCACAGCGTCAGCATCTCGTCGTCGACGCGGACCAGCGTGATGGACGCGCCCGCCATGTTCAACGCCGTCACGAAGCTGCCGACGAGCGGGCGAGCAATGTCTATCCCTCTGTCCGACAGGAACTCTGCGAGCTCTCCGTAGAGCAGCTGCAGTTCCATCGGATGCGTCGCCCCGAGCCCGTTGACGAACGCGATGACCCGTTCGCCACGGTCGAGTTCGAGCGAATCGACGACGGGTTGCGTCAACGCAGCCACGATCTCCCGAGCGGGCATCGTCGGCACGCGCCGAGTCCCACGCTCACCGTGAATGCCGATCCCCAACTCGATCTCGCCCACCGGAAGGTCGAACGACGGCGCGTCGGAACCAGGAAACATGCACGGGCGCAGGGCAACTGCCATGCTGCGCGCATTCGCGGCAACCCGTCGACCGAGTGTGACGACGGACTGCAGTGAATCACCACGTTCTGCCGCTGCGCCACAGATCTTCTCGACGACGACGGTCGCGCCCGTGCCCCGCCGGCCGGGACCGTCCGCACGCTCGGTGGCGACGTCGTCGTCGACGAGGACGACATCCGACTCGATGTCGTCCTCGCGCAACAAGTCTCGCGCGATGCCGAAGTTCATGACGTCACCGGTGTAGTTCTTGACGATGTGCAGCACACCACCGCCCGCATGGACTGCCTTCGATGCTTCGTGCACCTGCAGCGCGTTCGGCGACGTGAACACCAGCCCCGGGCAGACCGCAGCGAGCATGCCGGTACCGATCATCCCGGCGTGCATCGGCTCGTGGCCCGAGCCGCCACCGGACAGCAACGCGACTCGGCCGTCCTGCAACGGCTCTCGACGTGTCAGATAACCGGGATCGGGGTGCCAATTGATGTCGGGCGTCGACGCGACGAGCCCGCGGATGGCGTCGGCAACGAACGTGGAGGCGGAGTTGACGAACATGGGCTCCACCTTAGGCGCCTCCAGCACCCGTGCGCGCGAATGTACAGCCAGCGGGAGCGTAGCCTGCGGAGCGACCCGAAAACGCTATACGTTCGCGCGCACGAGGGGCGGCGTCGCCTCCTCGACCTGCTCGCGTGTCACGTCCGGCGCCAATTCGACGAGCTCGAGCGTGCCGTCACCGACGACGTCGATCACCGCGAGATCGGTGATGATCCGGTTCACGACGCCCTGGCCGGTCAACGGCAAGGTGCAGGTGTCGAGGATCTTCGGGTTGCCGTCGCGGTCGAGGTGTTCCATGACGACGATGACGCGCCTGGCACCGTGCACGAGGTCCATCGCGCCGCCCATGCCCTTGACCATTTTGCCGGGGACCATCCAGTTGGCGAGGTCACCGGTACGCGAGACCTGCATGCCGCCGAGTACTGCGGTGTCGATGTGACCGCCGCGAATCATGCCGAACGACAACGACGAATCGAAGTACGCCGCACCGGGATTGACGGTGACGGTTTCCTTGCCTGCGTTGATCAGGTTGGCGTCGATCTGGTCCTCGGTCGGGTACGGACCGGTGCCGAGGATGCCGTTCTCCGAGTGCAGCACGACCCTGATGTCGTTCGTCAAATATCCGGGAATCAAGGTGGGCAAACCGATTCCGAGGTTGACGTACTCCCCGTCGACCATTTCGGCAGCGGCACGCTGCGCCATTTGTTCGCGAGTCCAACTCATGCCTGGCCTCCTGCACTGACGGTGCGCTTCTCGATGCGCTTGTTCTGAGGTCCGGTGTGCACGATGCGCTGCACGAACACGCCGGGGAGATGCACTGCGGCAGGATCGATCTCGCCGGGCTCGACCAGCTTCTCGACCTGCGCGACGGTGATCTTCCCTGCCATCGCGGCCAGGGGATTGAAGTTCATCGCGGTCTTGTCGAACACGAGATTGCCTTCGGTGTCGCCGAGTTCGGCGTGCACGAGCGCGAAGTCGGCATTGATCGCCTCTTCGAGAACGTACCGCTTCGACCCGAACACCCGAGTCTCCTTGGGCGGCGACGCGATCGCGACGGAACCGTCGGCGTCGTAGCGCCACGGCATACCGCCGTCGGCGATGGGGCTGCCGACACCCGCTGGGGTGAAGAACGCCGGGATGCCGGTGCCACCTGCGCGAAGTCGCTCGGCGAGCGTGCCCTGCGGCGTCAACTCGACCTCGAGTTCACCTGCGAGGTACTGACGCGCGAACTCCTTGTTCTCACCGACGTACGACGCCGTCACGCGGCTGATGCGGCCGAGGGAAAGCAGGATTCCGAGCCCGTGATCGTCGACGCCACAGTTGTTGGAGAAGACCTCGAGCTTGCTCGCGTCGGTCTCGGCGATCGCCTCGATCAGCGCATCAGGGATCCCGCACAATCCGAAACCTCCGACGGCGAGTGTCGCGCCGTCTCCGATGTCGGCGACGGCGGCGGCCGCGGACTCGTACACCTTTCCTGCCACAGAACTGCTCCTCACCTGTTCACTCAGCAAACGCGCTGACGTATGCGATCAGTGAAGCCTGTGTCTGCGGTCACTGGCCAGCCCCTCAGCGAAACCGGTCGCTGGCCGAACATCGATAAGGCACGCGTTCACTCAGTGAACGCTACAGTCGTGACATGGCTCCGACACCCAACGTGATCGCGCGGTCCACCGCGCTGATGCGTGCCGTGGGCGCCGCGGAACCCGCGGGTGCGTCGACGACGGACTTGGCCCGGGTCACCGGCCTCGCGCGCCCTACCGCGCATCGCCTGCTCAGCTCGCTGACCGAGGAAGGGTTTCTCGACAGGGATTCAGCGACCGGGCGATGGTCGCTCGGTCCCGAGATGTATCTGCTCGGGTCGGCCGCAGCGAGCCGCTACGACATCACCGGACCCGCGCGTGACGTCGTCCACAGGTTGGCCGAGGAGACGGGCGAGAGCGCATTCCTGTCGACGCGGCGGGGCAACGAGACGGTGTGCCTGCTGCGCGAGGACGGCAGCTTTCCGCTGCGGTCGCACGTGCTGTACGAGGGGCTGCGACTGCCGCTCGGGGTCGCGTCGGCTGGTCTCGTGATCCTCGCGCACCTCCCGGACCGGGAGATCGACGAGTATCTGCGCGACGCGGATCTCGTCCCCGAGTGGGGAGCCGAGCACGCACCCGACGCCATTCGCCGACGCATCTCCTCGACCCGTGAGACCGGGTACGCCGTCAACCCCGCCCTGCTCGTCGAGGGCAGTTGGGGCATCGGCGCCGCCGTGTTCGACCGGTCCGGCAGACCCGCGTGGGCATTGAGCCTGACCGGAGTCGAGACGAGGTTCCGGCCCGAGCGACATCACGAACTCGGCGCCATCCTGCTGGCGCAAGCCCACCGCCTGACGGGTCTGCTCCGGCCCGGCCGGTGAGGTAGGTCAGGCCGGCCGCGCCGAGCGGTGCTGCTTCAGCAACTCGCGGTAGACGGCCGCGTTCAGCCCGTTGTGGGCTACCTCGTCGTCGGTCAGTTCCCGACGCACCTTGGCCGGCACACCCGCCACGAGCGACCGCGGCGGCACCTGCGTGCCTTCGAGTACGAGCGCGCCGGCTGCGACGAGACTGCCCTCGCCGACGACGGCACCGTTCATGACGACAGCGCCCATGCCCACCAGGCTGCCGTCACCGATCGTGCACCCGTGCAACACCGCGTTGTGGCCGACGCTGACGTCCTTGCCGACGGTCAGCGGGAAACCCGGGTCGACGTGGGCCGCGACGCCGTCCTGCAGGTTGCTTCCCTCGCCGATCGTGATGTCCTCGAACTCCGCACGCAGCACGGCGTTGTACCAAATCCCCGACGACGCAGCGACCTTCACCCGCCCGACGACGGTTGCCGTCGGAGCCACCCAGGCTTCCGCGTCCACCGCGGGGCTGCCGGCGTCCAGAGCCCAGAGCGGTCCTGCGGTCGTCGAATTCTCGGTCACGTCACGGTTCCCTTCGTCGAGGCGAATGTCGGCCTTCACTCTGCCCGACGACGCGGCTGTCGCCCAGACCCGGCCCGAATCATGATTTCATCGGAAGACACTTCGGACCCGAGGAGCGCACATGCCGACAGTCACCACCAGCGACGACGTCACGCTCAGCTACATCGATCAGGGCAGCGGACCGGTCATCGTGCTGATCGCCGGTTTCTGCGCCCCGGCCACGAGCTGGGCACTGCAGCAGCAGGTCTTCGTCGACGCCGGCTACCGAGTGCTGTCGCTGGATCGGCGCGGACACGGCGACTCCGAGGCCCCGGACTTCGGTGCGACGATGGCCCGCCACGGGCAGGACGTCGCGGACTTCCTGGCGGCCCTCGATGTCGACGACGCCGTCCTGTGCGGCGGATCGATGGGCGCCAGCACCGTCTGGTCGTACGTCTCGCAGTTCGGGACCGCGCGGGTGAAAGCAGTCGTGTCCGTGGACCAGACCCCGAAGATGATCAACGACGCCGAGTGGACGAACGGCTTCTACGGACTCACCGAGGCGAACAAGGAGACGTTCTTCGCGAACGGTGTTCCCGACACGGGTCAGGGATTGCCCAAGCGGAAGTCGCTGGTCGCGGCGACGAAGCTCGTCGCCAAGCTCGGAGGCCTGCCGAAGATGGCGTCACCGGACACTCCTGCGATGAAAGCTCTGTTGCACGACCATGCGATTGCAGACTGGCGGAAAGTCGTTGCCGGCGTCGACGTTCCGGTTCTGATGGTCGCGGGGCGGGACAGCCAGTACTGGCCGTTCACGCACGCAGCCGATGCCGTCGCAGGTAATCCTCGCGGCCGCTCGGTAGTCCTCGAGAAATGCGGGCATGCCGCGAACATGGACCGCCCCAGGGAGTTCAACGCGGCGATGCTCGACTTCCTCTCACTTACCGAGTAGATCGGCGCTGCGCCGCAGCCGCATCAACACCTGCAGATCGAGGGCCTTGTCCGGGTCGCGCCATTCGGTGCCGATGAGACGGTCGACGGCATCGAGCCGCTGGTACAGAGTGTTGACGTGGACACCGAGTCGCGCAGCCGTCGCCGCATGATGCCGTCCGAGAGCGAGATACGTCGACAACGTGTCGACCAACGGAACGCCACGTTTGTTCTGCTCGACCAGCAGCGGCCCGAGCTGCGCCTCGGTCAGCTCGTCGAGGTGCTCACGTGCCATGTGGCTCAGCAGTATTCGATAGATCCCGAGCCCGCGCGCCGACGAGACCTCGCCGTCGCGGCCCAGGGTCTTCAGCACGTGCACAGTCTGCTGAGCCTGGACATAGGCCGCGGCGAGAGCATCCACACCGCGCACGGGTTCGGACACCCCGACGGTGGCATTCACACCGAACGCCTGACACACCACGGTCGAGTCCGTAGCGGGAACGGCCACCAGCACCTGCGAACCATGCTCCGCCACAACTGTTCCGGCCGGAAAGCCGATGTTCCGAACGGATGCACGGGCAGCGTCTTCGACGACCGCGATGCAGTACGACTTCTCGAATGCCAGCCCGGCGAGCCGCAGCTGCCGCCGTTCCCCGTCCGCGGATTGCGCCGGGTGGGTCAGCAGGTCGACGAGAAAGGCGTCCTGCGCCCGACGAGCCGCCTCCCCCGCAGCCCGCTCCGCGGCCAGCGACAGTGCGATTGCCGGCGAGGCGCGTTCGAGCAGCAACCGCGTCTCGTCGTCGCCGACGCCCACCGAGATCAGAACGCCGAGGAATGCCCCCGCCGCCGCCACGCGGTGGCCCGTCACAGCGTCCGTCGTGACATGGTCGGAGTCGGACTCGAAGACGGCCGTCACGTCGTCACGGACCGCGCTCAAGCCGTCGGGCACGGACCCGATGTCGGCGACGAAGTACGTCGGTTTCCCGGACAGCGACGCGACCTCGTGCACCAGCCTCTGCACGCCGCCCCCGGCGAGCACGACCTGAGTGAGCGTCCGATCCCACTGCAACGTCTGTTCCAGTTCCGCTGTGCGTGAGGACAATTCGGCGTTCAGCGACTCGGCACGCTCCAAGGCCCGAACATTCGTGATCGCCATGGCCGCATGCGCCGCCAATGCCGACAGCAAAGCGATCTCGGTGTCGGTGAAGGCACGCTCCTGCCTCTTGCATGCGAACAACGCGCCGATGACGTGGTCACCGACGCGCAGGGGCACGCCGAGCAATCCACGCATGTTCTCGGCCTGCGCCGCACTGTCCGCGCCGGTGATGTGCCGGAATGCAGGTTCGCTCTGATAGTCGGGAGTCCACGACGGCGCCCGCCCTCGCACGATCAGACCCACCAATCCCTCGTCGAGCGACAGTTCGATGCCGAGAAGACTCGGGGTCAGAGCGCCACTGGTGACCTCGATGACGAACGTCTGGTCGTACACCGAGCCCATGTAGGCCAGATCCACTCCGAGAAGCCGTCGAGCCTGATCCACCACCTCCTGCAACAGGAGCCGATCGTCACGCACGGTGGGCAGCCGCACTGCGATGTCGTTGAGAGCCGACAGCTCGATGGTGCGCTGCCACCGCTGATCGAGCAGGGTCCGCAGCCGCAGCGCAGCGTGCGCGTCCTGCTCGATCGCGGCCGACAGTTCCGAACCGGATTCCTGCACGAGCCGACGCCGGTATGCGTCGAGATCATCGGCCGACGCGTCGTCGAGCAGCAGGTGCATCCACTTGGAGGTCACTGGTTCCACCGTCCATCGGTAGTCGACTCGGATAGACGAAACCTACATTGGCGGAGATTCAGCTCACAGTTAGGGTCGTATACATGCCGCTCGTCGAAGATCTGCTCCAAGTCCTCCCCTCCGATCGCGTCGTACTCGACCCCGATGTGATCGCGTCGTACCAGCACGACGAGGCCGAATGGGCGCCCTACGCGGCACCCGCGGCAGTAGTACGACCCCGTACTGCCGAGGACGTGCAACTGGTGGTGAAGGCCTGTTTGGCGCACGACGCGGCCGTCGTCACCCGTGGGGCCGGGACGGGACTGTCGGGCGGCGCCAATGCCACGGAGGGATGCGTCGTACTCGCTCTCGACGGCATGGACGCGATCAAGGAGATCGACCGGCTCGAGCGCTATGCCGTCGTCGAACCGGGTGTCGTCAACGACCACTTACGGGCCGCATGCGCCGAGCACGACCTCTGGTACCCGCCGGATCCCGCGAGCGCACCGTGGTCGACCATCGGCGGCAACGTCGCGACCAATGCCGGCGGGTTGTGCTGCGTGAAATACGGTGTGACGCGCGACTACGTCATGGGGATGCAGATCGTCACCGGCACAGGCGAACTGGTCCGGCTCGGACGCAAGACCGCGAAAGGTGTTGCAGGGTACGATCTTGCGGGCTTGATGGTCGGATCCGAAGGCACATTGGGCATCATCACGGAGGTGACGGTCAAGCTCAGGCCATTGCAGGACCCGCAGCGGACGATTGCAGGCTACTTCGACTCGATCGTCGACGCAGGACGCGCGGTGGCCGCCGTTGCTGCGGCAGGCCTGACGCCGTCGGCATTGGAACTGATCGACAAGCAATGCCTCATCGCAGTGGACGCATGGAAGAACATGGGGCTGTCGGTGGAGGCGAACGTCGTGTTGCTCGGACGTATCGATACCCCGGGCGTGATCGGTGACCAGGAAGCGGAGAAGATGCTGTCCTGCTTCGACGAAGCGGGTGCCACCTGGTCCGCGGTGTCGACCGATCAGGAGGAAGCCGACGCATTGTTCGCGGCACGCCGACTCGCGTACCCCGCGATGGAACGGCTCGGACCGGTACTGACCGAGGACGTGTGCGTACCCAAGAAGCATGTGCCGGAGATGCTGTCACGGATCGAACAGATCGGAATCCGGCACGAGACCACGATCGCCAACATCGCGCACGCCGGCGACGGCAATCTGCACCCGCTCCTGATCACTCCGCACGACGACCCCGACGCGCGCACCCGTGCCCAGGCTGCGTTCGCGGAGATCATCGATGCGGCACTCGAATTGGGCGGAACGGTCACCGGCGAGCACGGCGTCGGATTGCTCAAGATGGACGGCCTCGTGCAGGAATTGAATCCGGTGGTCCTCGACATGCACCGGGCCGTCAAGCACGCTCTCGATCCGCGCGGAATCCTCAACCCCGGCAAGGTCTTCTAGGCGGCTTCGCCGCACGTGCGTGGGAATGTATAGCGGGCTATACATTTCCACGCACGTGCGTGGCGCCTAGTGGGAATGCAACGGCTTCCCGGCGAGCGCGAGGTGCGCTTCCCCGAACGCCTCGGACTGCGTCGGGTGCGCGCGGATCAGGTGCGCGACCTCCTCCGGGTACGCACCCCAGTTCACGACGAGCTGCGCCTCGCCGATCAGCTCACCGACCCGCGCCCCGACCATGTGGATCCCGACCACAGCGCCCCCGGCACGCACGAGCTTGACGCCGCCCGAGGCCCCGAGGATCTGGCTCTTCCCGTTGCCCGCAAGGTCGTAGACCGCAGTGTCGACGGTCCCGAATTGCTCGACGGCCTGGGCTTCGGTCAGCCCGACGGACGCGACTTCCGGATTCGAGTACGTGACACGGGGAATCCCGGAGTCCGGCACTGCTTTCGGATTCAGCCCGGCAATCTGCTCGGCGACGAAGATCCCGTGTTGGAAACCCCGGTGCGCCAACTGCGGACCACGCACGATGTCTCCCACGGCATAGACGCCCTCCGCGGAAGTGGCGAGCGTCGCATCGACCTCGACGAACCCCGCCGACAACGCCACATCCCCGAGATCGCCTGTGTTGGGGCCGCGCCCGACGGCCACGAGCAACACATCGGCATCGAGGGTTTCACCCGACTCCAAGGTGACGGTCACCCCGTCGTCCGTCTCCTTCACGCCGGAGAACGGCGACGACGTCCTGGTCGTGATGCCCCGCTTACGCAGACCGCGGGTCAGCTGCTTGGACGACCACTCGTCCTCTCCTGCAATCAACCTCGGTAGCGCTTCGACGATGGTCACGTCTGCGCCGAACGACGCCCATACACTGGCGAATTCGACGCCGATCACACCACCGCCGAGGACGATCGCCCGGGTCGGAACACGGTCGAGCGTCAGCGCCTGATCACTGGTGAGCACTCGGGGGCCGAGGTCGATGCCCGGCAACACCTTCGAATGCGACCCGGTTGCCAACACGACGGACTTGCCGGTGATCCGACGCCCATCCACCTCGACGGTGCGGTCTCCGACGTATCGTCCTGTCCCGCTGATCATCTCGACCTGGTGCGCCGAGACAAGACCCTGCAAACCCTTGTACAACTTCGCGACGACGCCGTCCTTGTAGGCGTGAACGCCGGCCATGTCGATGCCCTCGAAGGAACTCCTGACGCCCACAGCAGCACTCTCGCGTGCCGTGTCCGCCACTTCCGCCGCGTGCAGGAGCGCCTTCGTCGGAATGCACCCGCGATGCAGGCACGTCCCGCCGACCTTGTCCTTCTCGATCAGCGTGACGGACAGGCCGAGTTGTGCCGCACGAAACGCGCACGCGTACCCACCCGAACCGCCACCGAGGATGACGACGTCGCTCATGCCAGAGCCACCAGGTTCATCGGATCGGCGAGAATCGCTGCGATGTCGGCCAGGAACCGTGATCCCTGCTCACCGTCGACGAGTCGGTGGTCGAACGACAGACTCAAGGTCGTCACGGATCGCAACGCGATGTCACCCTCGAATTCCCAGGGCTGACGACGGATTGCGCCGAAACAGAGGATCGCTGCCTCGCCAGGGTTGAGGATCGGCGTTCCCGAATCGACCCCGAAGACACCGACATTGGTGATGGTGATGGTGCCGTCGGCGAGATCTTCGGGTCCGGTCTTGCCCTCCTTGGCCGTGGTCGTCAGGCCGTTCAGTGCCACAGCGAGATCCTTCAGCCCGAGCGCGTGCGCGCCCTTGATGTTCGGCACCATGAGCCCTCGGGGAGTCGCGGCCGCGATACCGAGATTGACGTACTTCTTCGTGACGATCTCCTGGTTCGCCTCGTCCCACTCGGAGTTCAGACTCGGGTTGGAGCGCAGCGCCACCAGCAACGCCTTGGCGACCAGCGCCAAGGGTGTCAGGCGAACGTCCTGAAAGTGCTTGTTGGCGCGCAACTTCTCGACCAACTCGACCGTCGGAGTCACGTCGACGGTGACGAACTCGGTGACGTGCGGAGCAGTGAACGCGCTCGACACCATCGCTGCCGCCGTGTGCTTGCGCACCCCCTTGATCGGGGCGCGGGTCTCGTCCGTCGTCGCCTCGACAGGTTTCGGACGCGTCAGATACGCCGCGATGTCGTCGCGCGTCACCTCACCGTGTGTACCCGTCGCAGGCACATCCGCCAGGTCGACGCCTTCCTGCCGTGCCACGAAGCGAGCAGGTGGCGACGCCAGCGGCCTGTCTCCCGGCGCGGGTGCTGCTGCCGCTTTCCTACCGCCACGACGGCTTTTTCCTTCGCCTGCGACGCCGTAGCCGACGAGAACCGGTGTTCGCTCCTCGGTCACTGCGTCCTCGCCTGTGTCGATGTCGATGATCGTGCTTCCGACCTCGACGGTCGAACCTTCCTCGGCATGCAGTGCGAGGACCGTGCCTGCGAAGGGCGACGGAAGTTCCACGGACGCCTTGGCCGTCTCGACCTCGGCGATCACCTGGTTGAGCTCGACCGTATCGCCGACCTGGACGAGCCACGTGATCAGTTCGGCCTCGGTGAGTCCCTCGCCGAGATCCGGGAGCAGAAAGCTCTTCGTCATACCGGGAAGCTCCTGTCCACTGCGTCGAGAATTCGGTCCACATCGGGGAGGAAGAACTCCTCCAGCTTCGCCGCCGGGTACGGGACCGCGAAACCGCCGACTCGCTGAACCGGTGCTTCGAGGCTGTAGAAGCACTGTTCCTGTACTCGCGCAGCGATTTCGGCGCCGATGCCCATGAAGGTCGCCGCTTCGTGCGTGACGACGAGTCGCCCGGTCTTGCGTACCGATGCCGCAACCGTGTCCATGTCCAGGGGTGACAGTGACCGAAGGTCGATCACTTCGAGCGAACGCCCCTCCCCTGCTGCAACTTCCGCGGCTTGCACGGCCGTCGCGACCAGAGGCCCGTAGGCGACGATCGTGGCATCGCGACCCTCACGGACAACACGAGCCTTGTGCAGCGGGTATGCCCCGTCGAGGGATGCGGTGACGTCGACCTCGCCCTTCTGCCAGTAGCGGCGCTTCGGCTCGAAGAACAGCACCGGGTCGTCCGACGCGATGGCCTGCCGCAGCATGACATTGGCGTCGGCGGCATTGCTGCAGCTGACGACGCGCAAGCCCGCGGTCTGCGCGAAGTATCCCTCGGGTGACTCCGAATGATGCTCGACGGCACCGATTCCGCCGCCGTAGGGCACCCGGATGGTCAGAGGCATCTTCACGTTGCCACCCGTCCGGTAATGCAGCTTGGCCACCTGGGACACGATCTGGTCGAACGCCGGATAGATGAAACCGTCGAACTGGATCTCGACGACCGGTCGGTAGCCACGGAACGCGAGACCGACTGCAGTGCCCATGATTCCGGACTCGGCGAGTGGTGTGTCGATGACGCGGTTGGGGCCGAAGTCCTTCTGCAGCCCGTCGGTGATCCTGAAGACACCGCCGAGCTTACCGATGTCCTCTCCGAGTAGGACGACCTTGGGGTCGTCCTCGAGGGCACGGCGCAAGGCCGCGTTGAGCGCTTTACCGAGCGGCAGCGCCGTGGGAGGAGCGAGCGTTGCGGTCATGACTGAACTCCTTCGAATCCGGCGAGGTACGCGGCGTATCGTTCGCGCTCCTCGTCGATCAGCGGGTGGGGGCCGGCATAGACGTTGTCGAACAACGCCATCGGGCCCGGCTCGACGGTCCCGAGGCATCCGCGTCGTAGTTCGGCGGCGGTGGCGTCGGCGCGCTCCTTCACCCGAGCACGGAAGGCGTCGTTCATGGCACCCTCACGCCCCAGCAGCCTCTCGATTCGATCGATCGGGTCCTTCTGCTTCCACTCCTCGTCCAAGGCTGCGGGACGATAGCGCGAAGGGTCGTCGGACGTCGTGTGCGGGCCCATCCGGTACGTCACGGCCTCGATCAACGTCGGACCGCTCCCCTCCCGCGCCCGTGACAACGCCGTTCTCGTCGCCGCGAGTACCGCGAGCACGTCGTTGCCGTCGACGCGGAGCGCGGGAATGCCGAAGCCGCGGCCTCTTTCGGCGATCGACCCGTGCGTCTGCACCGTCACCGGCTCGGAGATCGCCCACTGGTTGTTCTGGCAGAAGAACACGACAGGAGCCGCGAAACTCGCTGCGAATCCAAGGCCTTCGGAAATGTCACCCTGGCTCGTCGCGCCGTCGCCGAAGTAGGTGATGGCAGCGCCTTCGGCCCCGTCGAACTTCATTCCGAGGCCGTACCCCGTCGCGTGCAGCGCTTGCGCTCCGACGATGATCGCAGGCGTTGTCATGTTGTACTCGTACGGGTTCCAGCCGGATTGCGTCGATCCACGCCAGAATCGCAGCATCTCCGTCGGGTCGACGCCCCGGCAGTAGGCGACGCCATGCTCGCGGTAACTGGCGAACACGAAGTCGTCACGGTGCAGCGCACGAGCGGAGCCCACCTGCGCCGCCTCCTGTCCGAGGAGCGGTGCCCACAGGCCCAGCTCGCCCTGGCGCTGGAGCGCGGTTGCCTCGGCGTCGATGCGCCGCACGACGACCAGGTCTTCGTAGAGATCCTGCAGCTTGTCGACCGTGATGTCGGCGACCAGTTCGCTGTACTCCGTCGGCTCGGCGCGCTGACCGTCGGGGGTGATGACCTGGATGAGTTCGTCGTTGTCGTTTCGAGAGAATGCAGTATCCATGTCGGCCTCCGTACAGGTTGCACTGTTACCTGGAACACAATCAGTTTCGAACACGGCGCGCAATAGATGCATCGTCGACTGAGCAGCGTGCACGGTCCAGGGCGTCGATCAGTGTCGATTCTGCGCTCGATGATTCATTTCCGGAGGGCCTCTCCATCGCGACGTGGACGCAATGGAGGTCGCGCATCGCTGCACGCAGTCGTTACGACTACGGGCTCGTCACAACCCCAGTCCGGCGGACAGCGTCGGCCAACTCTTCGGCAGCTGATCGACCCAGTACGCCCACGAGTGTGTGCCGGTGTCCTCGAAGTCGAAGGTCGCCGGGATCGAAAGCTGCCCGAGCCGGCTCTGCAGGTTGCGCGTGCAGTGATTCGCGCCCACCTCGATAGCGCCCCCGACGAGCACGATGTCCCAGTCGGCGGCCGTCTCGAAACGCTCGTGGACACCGGGCGCTCCCGACCCGACGGACACGTAGATCGCTGTGCCGCGCAGATTCTCGGCCCGAGCGAGCACGTCGTGCTGAGCCCAAGCCGGGTCGAGTGGCCCACCGAACATGTTGTCGGCATTGCCTCCGAACGCGGACACGATCGCCCGCATGTGCCCCTGACCGACGATGTCGGCGGACTCGAAACACCCGCTGTAGGCAGCGACAGCGGAGTAGAGCTGGGGGTTTTGCGACGCCAGCATCATCGCCGACTGCGCGCCCATCGACAGACCGGCGATTGCGTTGCGTCCGTTGCCGTCGAACCGGGCGTCTATCACGGGAGGCAACTCCTGCGTCAGGAACGTCTCCCACCTGTTTCGTCCGAGTGTCGGGTCGTCACGCTGCCAGTCGGCGTAGAAACTGCCTGGGCCCGCGAGCGGTAGGACGACGGTGACATTCTTGTCGCGGAAGAACTCCGCGGCACCGCCTTTTCGAAGCCACATACTGTTCGACGGATCCTCCTCACCCACACCGCTCAGCATGTACAACGTGGGCCGAGGGCCTCGGTCGACGGCAGGCGTCAATACTTGGACGGCGATGTCCCGGCCCATGCTGGGCGAATACACCGACAGCGTCGACACCCTGCTCTCCTGCTGGGCCCCGGAGACACCCACCGACATGGCGGTCACCACGAGTACGGCACCGCACACGGCCACGACGCGTCGCCACCAGAGCATGAATCCCCCACCAGGAAGGGCGGTTCCGTCGACCGCGCTGACGGGAGTGTTACACAGGATGTGCACGCGGGCGCAGTCACGCTGCGACTCGCGCCGAGAAACCGACTCGTTCGTGGGATACGGCGTCGGGAACGGGCTTCTTCGACGGTTTCTCGCGCCCCGAGGATGCACGTCGTCGACGATTCAAGGTAGTACTGCCGATCCCTGAATACGCGGGCGCAGCGCCCTTACCGTGAAGGTATGGAACTTGGACTGCACATCGCCGATTTCACCTTTCCGGGTGGCCCGCCCGCACTTGCCGACGACCTGTCCCGCATCGCCACCACCGCCGAGGACGTGGGGTTCGCAAAGATCAGCGTCATGGACCATCTCTGGCAGATCGAGCCCGTGGGACCGATCGATACCGACATGCTGGAGGCGTACACCACCCTCGGATACCTCGCGGCCGTCACCACGAAGGTCGATCTGCTGGCCTGGGTCACCGCAACCGTCTACCGCGAGCCCGGCCTGCTCGCCAAAGCCGTCACGACTCTCGACGTCCTGTCGAAGGGTCGGGCCTACCTGGGCATAGGCGCGGCGTGGAACGAGGACGAGAGCGTCGGCCTCGGCCTCCACTTCCCGCCGACGGCCGAACGGTTCGAGCGACTCGAGGAGACGCTGCGGATCTGCCTGCAGATGTGGAGCGACGACGACGGCCCGTTCGAAGGCAAGCACTACACACTCGGCCGCACGATGAACGTGCCGCGGCCGCTGCGTCGTCCGCACCCACCGATCCTGATCGGTGGCGGCGGCGAGAAGAAGACACTTCGGCTCGTCGCGCAGTACGCCCAGGCGTGCAACCTGTTCGGCGGTCCCGAGGTCGCGCACAAGCTCGAGGTCCTGAAGGGGCACTGCGACGCCGTCGGCACCGACTACGACGCCATCGAGAAGACCGTCATGTTCCCCCTCGACCCGGGTGCCGACGGCGAGAAGGTCGACGAGCTGCTCGGCCAGCTGGAGGGACTCGCGAAGCTCGGCATCACCCATGTGCACGGGTGGGTGCCGCAGGTTTCGACCATCACGCCGCTCGAGATCCTCGGCAAGCGCGTCGTGCCTGCGATTGCGGAGTGGTAGAGGATTCTCCGGCAGCATCGGTGGTCCTCGGCAGCCGATGGACAGCTGCCACGGGCCATCGATGCCGGAAGTCCTAGGCCCCCAACCCAGCCCCTGCCCTCGTGACGACGATGCGCGGTACCACTGCGCGCGAGGACAGGTTCAGCACACTGGTGGCCAGTTCCACGATGTCGCCGACGCGAATCATGGACTCGGCCGGGATCTTGTCCTTGGTCCAGTCGCTCATGTCGGTGTCGACGTATCCGGGTGCGATGGCAGTTCCAGTGATGCCGTTGCCACTCTCCTCGGCGTTGAGGGTGTCGACGAGCGACAGCATGGCCGCCTTCGTCGCACCGTAGACCGCGAGCCCGGCTTCGGAGTAGACGCCCGCAAGCGACGCCAGCGCAACGACTTTCGCGCCTCGCTCCCGGTCCTCCTGCGCGACTTGCCGTAGAAGCGGCATCGACGTCTGCAGGATCTGGAAGGGGGCGCGGAAGTTGACGTCGAGTGTCTTGTCGAATCGGCGCATCGGGTAGTCGGCGATCGAACCTGCCGTTCCGACGCCCGCGTTCAACACGAGGGCGTTCATCGACCCGAAGCGCGACTTGTGCGCGTCCACGATCGTGTCGGCCGCATCGCGATCGGCGAGATCGACTGCGACGGTGGCGACATCGGGTGCGCCCGCAGCAACGAGGCTTTTCGCCGATGCTTCCAGAGTGCCCTCGTTGCGCGCAGAGATGGTCAGTCCGTACCCGAGTTCGGCGAGACGCGTCGCGATTCCGAGACCGATTCCGCGCGAACCACCCGTCACCAGTGCGGTTTTCATTGCTTACCCTCCATCGCTCGTAGGCCCGCGGCCATGAACTCGTGCGTCGCCTCGGCTGCACGCTCGGCACCCGATCCTGCATCCGACCCCGCCCGCGCGCGGTGCGAGATGCCCTCACCGATGACACCGAGCTTGAAGTTGGCGAGCGCGATGTAGAAGTTCCAGTCGGACAACGCGGCGTCGGCTTCGCGGCTGTACATCTCGGCGAGTGCATCTGCCGACGGGTACCTGTCGCTCGTCCACGCCGCGCCCGAGCCGAGCAACGCGTCGAAGAACGGCTGTCGATACACACACATCAGCGCGACGTCGGTGAGCGGATCACCCAGCGTCGACAGCTCCCAGTCGACAACGGCCGCAACCGAACCCGGATCGCCGGCCTCGAGGATGACGTTGTCGACCCGGTAATCACCGTGCACGATCGACGCGGCTCGACTTTCCGGGACTGCAGCCTGCAGTTTGTCCCGCAGCTTCTCGACGTCGGGAAGGTCCCTGGTCTTGACCTGCTCCCACTGGCGCGCCCAGGTCTTGACCTGTCGGGCCACGAAACCGTCGGGCTTGCCGAAGCTCCCGAGACCGACCGACGCGTAGTCGACGCGATGCAACGAGGCGAGGACACGGACGAGTTCGGATGTGTTGGATGCGATCTCGTCGTCGGACAGGCTTTCGAGGTCCTCCCGCGTTCGGATCACGCGGCCCGGGTCGAATTCGACGACGGTCGTCGGCGCACCGAGTGCCGTGCCTTCGGGGTCGAACGCGACGGTGACAGGAACCGGCACATCGGTCGTCTGCAGGCCACTCATGACGGACCACTCACGGGCCATGTCGTGCGCCGACGGTGTCAGACCACTCGTCGGCGGTCGACGAACGACCCACGCGGATTTCTCGTCGAACGCCTTGAACGTCAGGTTCGATCGGCCACCGCTGATCAACTCGACCTGCAGGTCACCGACGAGCTGAATTCCGTTGTCGATCAGGAACTTCGTCAGGGCCGGAACGTCCATTCCGGGAAGCTCGGTCATCGCGCAGCCTTCTTGGCGGCACCGACGACGCGCTTGGCGATGGCCCAACGATGAACCTCGGACGGGCCGTCGTACACGCGGAACGGACGCACTTCGCGCGACAGACGCGCGAGCGGAAGGTCGTCGGACACGCCGAGTCCACCGCACATCTGAATGCTGCGGTCGACGATGCGGAAGATCGCCTCTGCTGCGAACGTTTTCGCGATGGACGTCTCGTTGCCCGCATGCGAGCCCTGGTCGAGCGCGAAGCACGCCTGGACCAACAGTGCGCGCGTGGCGGCGATGTCGATCTCGTTGTCGGCCACCATCTTCTGGATCATGCCGAGGTCACCGAGCTTGGATCCGAACCCCTCGCGCTGCGCGACGTGCGCGACGGCGATGTCGTGCGCTCGACGCGACGCACCGAGCCACCGCATCACGTGCGTCATGCGCGCCGGGCCGAGACGCACCTGCGCGTAGGCGAACCCCTCGTCGACGGCGCCGAGAACGTTCTCGTCCGGCACGAAGACGTTGTCGAAGTACACCTCGCAATGGCCACCGATCATGGCCTTGTCGAGGGTGCCGATATGGCGGCCGACCTTGATGCCCTCGGTGTCCGCGGGCGCGAGGAACATCGTCGCACCGCCGCGATCACCGGGCTTGCCCGCGGTCCGGGCCATGATGATGAAGAAGCCGGCGCCGTCGGCACCGGTGATGAACCACTTGTGGCCGTCGATCTTCCAGCCGCCGTCGACCTTGACTGCAGCGGTCGTGAGCGCGGACGGGTCCGATCCCGCACCCGGGGCTGGCTCTGTCATGGCGAAGGCCGAGCGCATGTCACCCGCCGCGAGCGGTGCGAGGAACTGCTCCTTCTGTGCGGCCGAGGCGATGTGCGCGAGCATGTGGACGTTGCCCTCGTCCGGGGCGCCGATGTTCAGCGCGACGGGACCGAACAGCGAGTACCCGCCCTCCTCGAAGAGCGGTGCTCGATCGCTCATGTTCAGCCCGGCGCCGCCGTACTCGACGGGCGCGTGCGGGGCGAACACGCCGGCGTCCTTCGCTGCCTGCTGCATCTGGACGCGCAGCTCGTCGCCGCCTGCGTCGGCGATGTTTCCGAAGAACTTGTCCTCGATGGGCAGCACTTCGCCGCGCACGAAGGTTCGTGTCTTGTCGATCAATGTCTGGACTTCGGGCGAGTACGTCAGATCGATGGACACGAATGTGCTCCTCGGGCTCGTTACGCACCGAGCGATCGCTCGGTCGGACTGTGCGCTCAGGTTCGCACGGTCGAGCGCGCCTCGTCAAGGCGCTCCGCACCCGTGCGCGGATAGTTTGAGCCGGTTGCAACTATCCGCGCACGGGTGGGAAGCGCACGTCGAGCAGGACAGTCTGCGCGGCGAGCAGCTTGACTCGTGCGTCCGCGAGCGCGAACCACTCGATGCGGTCGATCTCGGGAAACGACTGCATCTTCCCCGACTTCGGTGGCCACTCCATCTCGAAGGTGTTGCTCGCCGCATCGGTGACGTCGATGTCCGCTTCGATCGCGAAGACCGTCACCACCTTTCCGCCCCGCTGCCGCACCTCGGGCAACAACACGAACTCGCCGACGGGCACCGCGAGACCGGTTTCCTCGACGAACTCCCGCTTCGCTGCGACCAGCGGTTCCTCGTCCGTGTACTCACCTTTGACGACCGACCACGCCCCGGCGTCCTTGCGTGCCCAGAACGGCCCACCGGGATGCGCTATCAGGACCTCGACGACGTCGCCACGCCGCCGGAACGGCAACAGTCCCGCGCTCGTTCTCGGCATCGACACAGCATAGGGCTCTCGGCACGACGCGCACCGCTATGTACGGTGGGTCGGACTGACCTGACTCGATTTCGCCGATGGAAAGGACCTCGTATGCCGCAGCCCACCCGCCTGGAGAAGAATCCGGAGAAGGGCTACGTCGCACTACTGGGCTGGAGTCTTGCTGCGGTCGAGGCGCTCGATGCCTTCGACCGGCGATACGTCGTCGTCGCCCCAGAATGGGCCGAGGAATACTGCACCGAACACGACATCCCGTACATTCCGTGGAACTTCGAGCGGCTCAACGACCGTTCTCTGGAGATCGCCGAGACGCTGCAGGACAAGGGAGTCGACGTCGCGATCCCGCTGTACGAGGAGACCGTCGAATGGGCCGGTGCGATCAACTCCGTGCTCCTCGGCAATCCCCGATTGTTCGGCCAGGCCATGTTGTTGCGCGACAAGTCGCTGATGAAGCGCCGCGCTCAGCTGGGCGGCATTCGCGTCGGCATCTTCGAGGAAGCGCACGACCGCGAGGACGTCATTCGATTCCTCCGACGGGTCAACCAGACACTGCTCAAACTCGACGGCGACCCCAACGACCCCATTCACTTGAAGGCATTCGACAAGGCAGGGTGCCTCGGGCACCGCGTCGTCAGGACGCCCGACGACGTCGACGCGATCCCGGACGAGGAGTTTCCGGTGCTGATGGAATCCCACCTCGACGGGTGGGAGTTCGCGGTGGAAGCGTGGATCCACGACGGAAAGATCAAGTTCCTCAACATCTCCGAGTACGTGACGCTCGGTTACTCGGTGTTCGTACCTGCGACACCGGAGCTCGAGCAGTACCGGCCGCAGATCACCGCTCAGATCGAAAAGCTCATCAAGACATTCGACATCGAGTTCGGATTCATCCATCCCGAGTACTTCGTCACGAGCGACGGCGAGATGTACTTCGGTGAAGTTGCCTATCGACCACCGGGTTTCAAGGTTTTCGAACTCCTCGAGCGGGCGTACGGATTCAACGCCTACCAGGGCCTCGCGCTGGCGTTCGACCCGAAGACCACCGAGGAGGAGATCGACGCCTTCTTCCCGAAAGAGGTCGTCGACGCGACGGGTCATGCCGGATGTTTCGGTGTCTATCCGCGTAGACGCGTCGTCAGTCAGCTGGAAATCCCCACGGAGACAGCCGAACACGACTACTACGAGACGAACGATCTGTCGGCGCCGGTCGAGGAGACCGTCACCAAGCGGACGGCCTTCGGCACGCACTGGGGTCTGCTGTACTTCTTCGGCGACGACCCGTACCGGATGCGTGACCTACTGAAACATCAGGAAGAACTGGACTTCTACGTGTGAGGCAGGATTTCGGGAACGCCGAGCAAGGTCCATCGCAGACGATGGATCCCCCCGTCGACCAGGCATTGCTGTCGCGCGTCGCTCAACTCGATCACGCGACCGAGGCGATGGCAGCCGCGCCCGATTTCTCCAAGGCCACGAAGGTGCGCCGGGTCCTCGACGCACTGCACCGGGTCCTGACGCAGCCGGGTGGGTGCGCCGCGGTGCGCGAGCGTGCCGCCGGACTCGAGGACGCCGGGCTGTTCCTCGGAACGGACTGGGCGCAGCCCGACATCCTGGTTCCCGCATACGTCGGACCGAGTCTGCGCAGTGGCGTCGTCGACACGGTGGTCCTGGAAGCGGCCAGCGAACTTCGCTTGGTCGCCATCGCCGCCGGCGACTACGAGCATCCTGCGATCACGGCCGAGGACGCGAAACGCTTTCTGTCGCAGATACTTGCGATGAATCTCGATGTGCTGTTCTCGCCGCCGTCCGAGGCAGAGCGAGTCCGGCTCGGACGCGTCGCACATCTGATTCGCGACCTGTTCGGGTACGTGGCAGACCAGATCGGCTACGAGAGTGTGCTGGGTGAGCTCACCGAGGAGATCTGGCGCATGTTGCGTCAGAGGCCTATTCAGGTCGATCACGTCAAGGCGATGGTCACTCGGATCGCGGTGTACCGCGAGGATCCCGACGTCGAACTGAACGCAGCGGGCCAGGGACTAGACCGATTGATCTCGGCTCTGTTCGGCCCGACCGAGGCGTGCCGCGAGGATCCGGGCGTCGACGTCTACCGCTCCCGTCTGGGCGCGATGGACACCGAAGGCCTCGAATTCGAGGCGCGCGGATTCGCACGAGCAATGCACGACACGGGTCTCGTGTCGCCATACCACGCGACGCTGACGCGCTTTCTGATCGAACACAATCCGTATCTTCTCGCCGAGGCCCTCGGCGTCTCGGAGACCGGTCGAACCTGCCTGCAGCGATATCAGGACCTGATCCACGCACTCGTCGGCGAGGCCGTCCACCCCGAGACTGCGCAATGCCTCTACGGAATCGCACTGATGCTCGACCGCGGCATCCTCCACGCGCCGCCGGTCGTCCCGTCGCTGTGGCGTCAGCTGGCATTGAAACTCGCGCCCGACGTTCGACAGCGTCTCGTCGACGTCTTCGGCCCGACGCCGGAGCCGGAGTCACGGCTGCTGGGCGGGTTGCTGTCGATGCTGGGCCAGCCGCTCGGCATCGGTCAGGGTGACAATCCGACGTGCCAGTCGGCACGCGCCCTGTCGATGTGGGCGTACAACGACCCCGACTACCTGCTGCAGATGGTCGTCTGGGCTGCACGCGACGACGAGATCGTCATGCATTTCGAGGGCCGACCGCTCTCGTCCAAGGACAGTGAAAGCGGAGTCGCGACGACGTCACCGGTCGACCTCGACCCCGTGTCCCAACTGTTGGTGCCTCACCTGGACCGGATCTATGCGGAGATGGGCCGACGGTGCGCGGACCGACCGGGCGACCCTCATCGTTGGATCAATCCCGAGTTCCACGGGTGGTGGTCGGCGCGCGGTTTCCACATCGACGTGGACGTGGCGACCGGCAATCTGATCGACGTCGAGGATTTCCTGCGCCGGTTCTACGCGTCGTACCACCTGGACTACAACGGCGGGCAGCGCCTGATCCACCCACAGCCGGCCGGTGTCGCAGTCACCGACACCGCGGGGCGCTACGTCGGCTGGCATGCCATCACGATCCTGCGCGTCGCACTCGATCCCGACGCCGTCATGCGTGTCTACTTCTTCAATCCCAACAACGACAGCGGCCAGGATTGGGGCGACGGCGTCGTGGTCGGAACGGCCGGGAACGGCGAGCGACCCGGCGAAGGCTCACTTCCGTTCGAACAGTTCGCCTCTCGGCTCTACATCTTCCACACCGATCCGCTCGAGAACGGCGAGCCCGACAGTGTTCCCGCAGCCGACATCGAGTCCGTCGTCGGCTACATCGAACGCAGCTGGGGCGTGGGCCGCATGCCGATCGGCGACGAGGTCACGGAGTAGGCGTCGGCGCTGCCGGGGTCGACGGTGACGTGCTCGGCGCTTCGGTGCTGGACGAGGGCGTCTGCTCGTCCGTGCGCTCGGGAACGCTCGCCGGGTTGCCGCCGGTGCCTGCTCCCGCACCGTAGAACGTCGGGATGATCGCTTTCAGCAACACGAGAGCCGACCCCTCCCCCGTCGGGACGGTGGCGAGGTTGGTTGCGATGACGATGGTCAGATCCGAGTTCGGGTCGTTGACGGCGACCGTCATGAAACCTGGAATCTGTCCGTCGTGGCCGAGCAGCGCAGGGCCGAATCTCGCGATGCCCAATCCGTATCCGGCGGTTTCCGGGGCTTGCGGCTCGATGGGCTGAATGCTGTCCAGCCTCGTCTTCTGCATGTCGTCGTTCAGCAGACCGCCGTCGACGAGAGCCTTGGTGTACGTGACCATGTCGCCGACCGTGGAGATCGCGCCGCCCGCCGTCCAGGTCCACGACGGGTTCATGTCCGTCTCGTCGTTCGGTTTCAGTGTTCCCTCCAGAGCTTCCGTTCGCTGTGGTTCGGGCAGCTCGAACGTGTCGATCGTGGACACGTTGGTGCCGAACGAATAGCCCTGCGGGTGCGGATCGGGTATCGACGAATCCGTGGCGACGGGAAGAGACGTGTGACTCATGCCGAGTGGTTCGAAGACCCTCTGCTGCAACGCTTCTGCAGCCGTCATGTCGGTCAGCTTCTCGATGACGAGACCGAGAAGGACGATATTGGTGTTGCTGTATTCGAACTCGGCACCCGGTTCGAAGTTCACCGGATGCGAGTACGCGATCGCGAGCAGCTCTTCCGGCGTCCACGCTTTCTGCGGATCGTTGTCGAGCGTCGCGTTGAACGCGGGATCGAAACTGTAGCTGTACAGTCCGCTACGCATCTCGGACAACTGCGCGATGGTGATGCGGTCACCGTTCGGGACGTTCTCCACGTACTTGGCAATGGGGTCGTCGAGTGCGAGTTTTCCCTCCTGCGCGAGTTGAAGAATGACCGTCGACGTCATGGTCTTGGTGTTGCTTCCGAACCGGAAGTACTCGTCGGCCGTCATCGGGCGATCTTCACCGATGACCTGTGTTCCGAAGGTGCCCGTCCAATTTCCTTGCGTCGGCGACTCGATGGTCACGACGGCGCCGGGGATGACGTTGTCGGTCATTGCCTTGTCGATAGTCGCCTGGACTTGTGCGACGTAGGACGGCTCGGCTTCCGCCGTCGAGGACTCGGTGGTCGAGGATTCGGACGTCGAATTGCCGCCGCTGTCACCGGATTCCGACGACGAGCTGCACCCCGTCGCGGCGACAAGGACGAGCGACACTGCCGACACGATCCATTTCGAACGACCCCGCATGGCTTCCCCTTACCGAATCTCACGCCGGTACCGAGCGGCTCGATCATAATGAAATTTCGGGCGGAAATGGTCGGTTCGGAAAAGCTCGATGGGCGGAACGTCCCGAACGGTGGGTCGGAAGTCCCTATCGCGCCGGGCGAGCGTGGCCTCAGGATGAATCCATGACACACGGGAGCGCCGCGGAAGAGAACGCGACTGTTGTCGGTGTCGACGATTCTCCGGCGAGTCTCGGTGCAGTGCGGTGGGCTGCAGCGGACTCGGCGTCGCGTGCAGGCACGCTGGTGTTGGTACACGCCGACCCGGGAATCGAAGTTTCGTTCTCCGATGCGATCAACTTGCGCGGCGGCCGTGTGGCGAGCGCACGATCCCGCGCACGTTCCACTCTGGAACGAAGTCGTATCGCCGCGGAGAGCGTTGCAGGCGAGTCGCTTTCGATCGAGAAAGTCCTCGCCGCAGGACGTCCTGCGGACGTTCTGACCGACTACGCGCGCGACGCGTGGATGGTCGTCGTCGGGTCGAAGGCGGCCAGCTCGAGGGGTGCCGGCAGCCTCGCCCGCGGCGTACTCGGTTCCGTGTGCGATCACGTTGCCGCACATGCACACTGCCCTGTCGTTCGCGTTCCGGAGGGGTATCGGCAGACGAAACCCGACTCGGCGAACCTCCCCGTGGTGGTGGGCCTGGACATCTCGGTGAACAACGACGCGATCCTGGCGGTCGCGTTCGATCAGGCGTCGCGCGGCGGCGTCGGCCTGAGGGTCGTCCATGCGCGTGCCGACACCGAATATCGCCTGGATCCCGGTCCGCCGGTGGAGTCGTGGCTCACCGAGGTCACGGCGCCGTGGTCGGAACGCTACCCGTCGGTCCCGGTATCGCCCGCCGTCGTCACGGACAAGGCGCCGCATGCCATCATCGAGGAATCGGGGCACGCGCAATCGATCGTCGTCGGCTCACCGAGCCGGGGCGCCATGGCCTCCGTCTTCACCGGATCCACGAGTCGCGCTGTGTTGCATCATTCTTCGGCGCCCACGATCGTCGTCCCTGTCGCCTCCCTGCACCACGCCCACTAACGGTGAGTCGTACGGGACACCCGCTGACGGGGCCCCTCGATCGACAGAACCGACGACACCTTCTGTCGCGGCGTACGAATTGCAGGTGTTCCCGCCGTAGGAGTGCCGATGCGAACGAGGACCTGCGGAATTCCGCCGTGCGGCGCGAGCGACGCAACGATCGCTCTACTGCTGGATTGTTCCGTCAGATGCGTGAGGGAGCACGTCGCGAATCCACGCACGGTCGCCTCGAGAAGCACCGCGGACAGAGCTCGTCCGCACCGCAGCCAATCGAGGGGTTCGTCGCCCCTGGTCGCCATCAACAAGACGGTCGACGCGTCCTCGGGCGGGACCTGGTCACCGCCGTCGCGAACCGGGAAGTCGCGGCCCATCCGCACGGCGGTCGCCGTCGCACGGTCCGAAAGCGCATGGGGCGGAACACCGTCCACATCGAACGAGTGACCGGACCACCACTTCAGTTCGGCCTGATACGTCGCGTCGTACTTCCTCGTGTTCGCGCTGGTCTTGGACGCCCCTTCGAGAACCTGCCTCGCACCGTCGGTCAACGCGGTCAGAATCGTCTGGTTGACGTCGGCTGCGCGACGCATCTCCGCGCCGACGACCAGATCCCGACGCACCGCGCCGAACGGTCGACGGTCCGTGTAGCGCCGGTTGATCGCCGTCAAGAGGTCGAACTCGTGCGAACGAGGTCGAGCGCCCGGCACGAAGCGAATCCGCGCGAGATGACGCGAACCACCGGGCGTCGGGAACGTCTCGATCTCCGTCGTCCACCTCGATGCTTCGGCGGCCTTCTGCAGATGATCCAGCGCCGCACCGCAACTGATCAGCATCTGCCGACCCATGGGATCGATCACGTCCAACAATCTGGTTCGGTCGGAGTAGAGATCGAGGCACCCGTTCGAGTACTTCCACGTCCATGGCTGACTGTTGTGTACCGAGGGTGCGCGGCACGCGAGTTCGACGAGCATCGCGACCACGGCCGCATCGGGTCCGACGTTCACTGGCGGCCTCCCTGAATCGACACGAACAGCCGAGTCGGCGCGACGAGGCGCCGCCGACTTCTCCACTGTCGACGCGGCCCGCACACCTCGACAGGGGCCATCGTCATCGATTTCGGGGACTTGTTCCAGCGTGCACCGCCGAGTACGTCAGTATGCTTTCCTCCACAGGTGAATCTTCAGGAGCAGCCGTGATCACTGTATTCCTCGTCGACGATCATGAGATCGTTCGTCGTGGCCTCATCGACCTCATCGATTCGGACCCGGAGCTGACCGTCACCGGTGAGGCCGGTTCGATGAGTAACGCCCTCGCCCGCATCCCTGCGTTACGCCCCGATGTCGCCGTACTCGACGTTCAATTGCCCGACGGCAACGGCGTCGAGCTGTGCCGCGAGCTGATGTCGACGATGCCGGATCTGAACTGTCTGATGTTGACGTCGTTCACCGAGGACCAGGCGATGCTCGACGCGATACTCGCCGGCGCCAAGGGATACATCGTCAAGGACATCAAAGGGATGGACCTGACGTCGGCGATCAAGGACGTCGGAATGGGCAAGTCGCTACTCGACAACAGAGCCGCCGCAGTCTTGATGGAAAAGCTGCGTTCGAACGACGAGCAGCAGGGGCCGCTGGCAGACCTGACCGACCGCGAACGGACTCTGCTGGGACTGCTCGGTGAAGGCTTGACCAATCGTCAAATTGCCGAGCGTATGTTCCTGGCGGAGAAAACTGTCAAGAATTATGTTTCACGACTCCTTGCCAAACTCGGAATGGAGAGAAGGACGCAGGCAGCAGTCTACGCGTCGAAAATGTACGACTGACCTTTCAGAATTGTTTCCGACCCCGTTCCGCCCGTCATTCTTCACGCGCATACTGAAGAAATGGCGGGTACAGGGGGTGCCGACAGGCGGGCGGTTGCACAAGATCTGCAAGACACGCTCTCGCAGATGCGTCTACATGAACTTCTGGGCGAACTCGGTGACCACATCGGCAAGATCACGCAGGCGCGCGAGCAGTTCGACGGTATGCTTCGGTCCATGCTGGCCATTTCCTCGAGCCTCGATCTCGATGCAACGTTGCGTGCGATCGTGAAGTCGGCAATCGAATTGGTCGACGCGAAATATGGCGCACTCGGAGTTCGCGGTGAGAATCACGATCTTCGTTCCTTCATCTTCGACGGCATCGACGAAAAAACGGCGGCCGAGATCGGACCTCTACCCACCGGCGGTGGCGTACTCGGGCTGCTGATCGACGATCCGAAGCCGCTTCGTCTGCGCGATCTGTCGGCACATTCGTCTTCCATCGGGTTCCCAGCTCACCATCCGCCCATGAGAACCTTCCTCGGCGTTCCCATTCGAACTCGGGACGAAATCTTCGGCAATTTGTATCTGACGGAGAAGCACGACGGACAGGAATTCACCGATGACGACGAGTCCGTGCTACTGGCACTGGCGTCCGCAGCCGGAACCGCAATCGAGAATGCGCGGCTGTACGAGGAAGCACGCACGCGGCAATCCTGGATCGAGGCGACGCGTGACATAGCCACCGAATTGCTCGAGGGCACCGACCCGGACATCGTACTGCAGTCCGTGGCGAACAAGGCGTGTGATCTGACATCGGGAGATGTGGCATTCATTGCCGTGCCGGCGAATTCGGATGCCGCCCCGGAAGACACGACAGAGCTGATCGTGCGTGTCGCGTCGGGGCGATCACCGACGTTCGACGAAGACGTGTTGGGTACCGTTATTCCCGTTCACGGCTCGTCGTCCGGGGCGTCCTTCAGTTCGGGACGGCCCGTTCGCACCGAGCAGCTCGAGTATGATGTGACCGCGGGCGTTCCGGAGAAGTACGGTCCCGCCCTCATATCTCCCCTTCGGGCACGTGATCGCGTGACAGGCGTTCTGGTGGTGTTACGCAGGCAGGACGCGGAGCCCTTCACCGATATGCAACTGGAGTTGATCACCGCATTCGGTGATCAAGCCGCGTTGACAGTCCAGGCCGCGGACTCGGCACGGCGCCTGCGAGAATTCGACGTCCTCTCGGACCGCGAACGAATTGCGAGAGAACTGCACGATCACGTCATCCAACGCATTTTCGCCGCCGGCCTTTCGTTGCAGAGCACGGCGCAGCGTGCATCCTCGCCGGAAATCAAGAGCCGCCTCGCCACCACGATCGACGATCTGCAGGACACGGTGCAGGACATCAGGTCTGCGATTTTCGATCTTCAATCGGTCGATCACGGCGCCGACGTACTTCGACGCCAGATCAACGAGGTAATCGACGAGATGGTCGACGACTCCGGCTTACGAACCACGGTACGGGTCAGCGGCCCGTTGTCGGTCGTGGGCGCGTCTCTCGCCGCCAATGCACTGGCTGTCCTCCGTGAGGCGATCAGCAACTGCGTCCGACACGCGAACGCCAAGACGATCGTCGTCACCATCACGGTCGGCGACGATTTGACTATCGACGTGACCGACGACGGGCGCGGCATTCCCGACAGCGTGTCCGCGAGCGGACTGAGGAATTTACGACGCCGCGCCGAGGAATGCGGCGGTGACATGACGATCGGTCCGGCGAGCGAGTCGGGCGGAACGACGTTGCGATGGTGGGCGCCCCTCCCCTGACCGGCGGGACCTTCGACCCTAGCCCGAATCTCGTTGTGGGAGTTGGCTTGAACGGTACGTGATACACGTGTGGGCCGACCCACGTCGATCGACCCTCCACCCCCTCGAGGAGATGAGATCCATGTCGACATCGGCGAATCTATCCATGCACAACCATCCCGATATCGCGGCGCTGCGCGATCACTACGACGAAGCATTCGGACGGCCGACAGGACAGGTGACCGACGGCCTGTTGATGCTGTCCGGGTTTTGTCGTTCGTCGTGCCGATACTCGGGATCTGGCTCATCGTCTCCCCCTGGGTCATCTCGGACGTGTCGACGACACCCGGAATGATCTGGTCCAACGTCGTCGCCGGTGCCCTCGTCCTCGTGCTCGGTGCGATCACGACGGCGATGGGGATGACCCGCTTGTTCGAGTCACGGCGTCGTCACGAACCGTGAGGTGAGTCGCTTCCCGTCGGCCACGGTGGCGCGCGTTCAGTACGACGACGGTGCACCTGCGGGTTCGATCCCGTGGTGCAGCCTCGCGACATCGGGGTGCGCCCTGGTTCGCGATTTCCACGCGTTCTCGCCGTACGTGTCGTAGATCGGATTGTCCGGGTCGGCCTCGACGCCGCGCGAGTGCGCTGCCAGGTCCGACGGGAGCTCGATGATCTCGATCTTCGCGTCGAGCGTCGGGTTCAGGAAGTACGGGATCGACAGACGGTCCGTACCCGGACGGGGCGCGCGAACGCGGTGCTGCGTAGCGCGGAGGTAGCCGTTGGTCGCCACCTCGAGCAGTTCGCCGATGTTGACGATGAACGCGCCGTCGACCGGCGGCACGTCGACCCATTCGCCCGGTGCGAGCTCGACCTGCAGACCCTCGGATCGGGGCTCGACCAGCAACAGCGTCAGCACGCCCGAATCCTTGTGTGCGCCGACGCCCTGGGACGTGTCCGAAGCGCCTTCGTAGCGAACGACTTTCAGCAATGTCGCCGGTAGATCGGCGAAAGCGTCGTCGAAATGCCCTTCCTCGGCACCGAGTGACACCGCCCAGTGACGCAGGAGCCTGAGCCCGACGTCGGACAGCGTGTCGTTCCACGCGTCGAACGCCGCCTGGAATCGCGGAAGCGCCGACGGCCACAGGTTCGGGCCCTGCAGATTCCAGTAGCCCTTCGCGTCGACGACGACGTCTCGTTCGGGTCCGATGTCGATCTGTTCACGCCAGTCGACGCGGCCGTTGGTCAACTCACCGCCCAACCTCGAGTACCCCCTGAACTGAGGGCTTTTCAGCTGACTTATCTCGTCTTTCGCTTCCTGCGGCAGTGCGAAGAACTCACGTGCCAGTCCGAGCACCTCCTGAATGCGGTCGGTGCCTACGCCATGGCCGATGAGATAGAAGAATCCCGACTCATGCGCTGCCTCGCGGAGCGAGACACGAAACGCATCGGGGTCGGTATCGGCGGTCGACAGATCGAGAACAGGGAGCATGTCGTCACTGTCCTCTCGGTGACGTTTCACGGCAACCGGTCGCCGTCCATTCACGTCGCAGTCGAGTTGCGCGTTTACGTCTGCATCGGTGCGGGTCCGGCGTGAGCTAGTTTGAAACCGATGCGAATCGCGGTGGTGGAAGACGACGACGGCGTAGGTGACGCGCTGGTCGATGCCCTGCGAGAAGTCGGCCACACACCGACCCGGATGCGGCGCGGCGCGGACCTGCTCCTCGGATACCGCACCGTCGATCTCGTACTGCTCGACCTCGGACTCCCGGACATGGACGGGCTGGAGACCTTGCGCAAGCTCCGCACGCTGAGCGCTGTGCCCGTCGTCGTGTTGACCGCGCGCGACGACGAGCGCTCGGTGGTCCGCGCGCTGCGAGGCGGGGCCGACGACTACGTCGTCAAGCCTGCTCGACTGGGCGAGCTCCATGCTCGACTCGAAGTCGCAGCGCGCAAGCATGCCGCGTCGACGGAACCCGATGCCGACGCGCTGGTTCTCGGTGACATCGTCGTCGATCTCGCGGGACGTGGCGTCGAAGTCGGCGGCCGGCCGGTGTCGCTGACGAACAAGGAATTCGAACTCCTGGCGCACCTCGTCACGCGGCGCGGTGAAGCCGTCAGCCGGGAACAACTGATGGACTCCATCTGGGGCGACGCGTACGTGGCCATCTCACGCACGCTCGACGTTCACATGACGGCGTTGCGTTCCAAGCTCGGACGCCCTGGCGCTATCGTGACGATCCGCGGGTTCGGCTACCGCTGGGACACCTGACGTGCGCCTGCGTGTTCTTGCGGTACTCGTGATCTTCTCGACGGTCGTCGTCCTCGGACTTGCCGCGCCTCTCGCAGTGCTGGTCGGGCAGGAACGCGCACAGAGGTTCGGCGAGAGCCGCGACGCGGCGGCGACCTTCTTCGCCAATCTCAGTTCACGCGAGGGTGATTCAGGGCTTCCACGACTGCGAGAAGCAGTGGAGCGTTACCACGATCTGTACGACGAAGGAGCGGCCGTCGTCGACCGCACCGGGGCAGTTCGTGCGTCGTCCGGACTCGACGTGAGCAGCCCCGAGATACAGGAGGCCATCACCGGGGCACTGCGCAATCAACGAGGAGACGTCCCGTCGAGTCTGACCCCGTGGTCTCGATCCTCGGTGTTGATCGCGGCCCCGGTCGGGGTGGGTGCACAGGTCGACGGCGCCGTCGTCATCGATGCGTCCACCGACGCCGCACGCAAGGACGTCGCCCGCGCCTGGCTGGTCATCGCGCTGGGAGCAGTGCTGGTACTCGTCGCCGTCACCGCCATCGCTGCGGCGTTGTCGCGCTGGGTGATTCGGCCGTTGACCCAGTTGTCCACTCGGGTCCATTCGTTCGGCGACAAGTTCGTCGAACAGTTTCCACCGCAGCTCGACCTACCTCGTGACCGCACCGAATCTCGTGCCGGGAACTACCTCGGACCGCCGGAGGTCCGCGAACTGACCGAGGCCTTCGACGCCATGGCCGACGACGTCGAGGCAGCAACCGCGGCCCAGCGTCGACTCGTCGCCGACACAGCGCACGCACTTCGAAACCCGTTGGCAGCGGTGCGAATGCGGCTCGACCTGTTGGGCATGAAGATCCCGGAATCCGCGGCCGACGTCCATCGCAAGACGACGCTCGAAGTCGACCGTCTCGATTCCATCGTCGCGGACCTTCTCGCACTCGCCGCCGCCGAGGCGCCCGTTCGTCGCGACGATCCGCCCGTGGAGTGCGATGTCGCAGCAGTGATCGACGATCGCGTCGAATTCTGGTCGAGCACAATGACTTCTGCGGGCATGGACATACACGTCGTCGTCGACGAGGCACGCCAGGCCGCGCTCCGCGAGGACGACCTGGTCCGTATCCTCGACGCGCTGCTGAACAACGCGGCGAAGTACGCCGGCGCCGGCGCGCGCGTCGAGATCGGGTGCCGTTCCACCACCTCTCGCACCTCGATCTGGGTGGCCGATACCGGACCGGGAGTGCCGGAGACAGAACTGCCCATGCTGTTTCGCCGCTTCTACCGGTCGTCCGACGCGCATGGCTCAGGAACAGGTCTCGGGCTTGCCATCGTGCATGCACTCGTCGAGCGGGCAGGCGGAACGTCGACGGTCAGCGCGAACGAGCCGTCGGGACTGCGAATCGATCTCGAGATTCCGGTCGGCGACGTACTTTCCTAAGGGACTGTTAGGAAAGCCGGAATGATTTCCTTCGAGGCTGTGGCTTCGTTCACAGTGGTGACACCTGAGTTAGCGGCCTCGTCCGGAAACTCACCCTCTCACCCGCATCACGTGGAAGGAACGCCTCATGGCCAACCAGGCCACCCCGACCGCAGGTTCACCGTCGAACCCGCCGGTCTCGTCCCCAGCCGCCACCCGGCGGGCAGTGTTCAACACACTGCGCGGGTCGTCGGGCAACCTCGTCGAGTGGTACGACGTCTACGTCTACACCGTCTTCGCGAGCTACTTCGAAAGCCAGTTCTTCGACTCGGAGGACAAGAACTCGACCGTGTACGTGTACGCGATCTTCGCGGTCACGTTCCTGATGCGACCCGTCGGATCGTGGTTCTTCGGACGCTACGCCGACCGCAACGGTCGACGCGCCGCCCTTACGTTCAGCGTCTCTCTGATGGCGGCATGCTCGCTGGTCATCGCCCTGACGCCGGGACGTGAGAGCATCGGCGTGTGGGCCGCGGTGATCCTCGTCCTGTGCAGACTCGTCCAGGGCTTCGCCACCGGCGGCGAATACGGTGCGTCGGCGACGTACATGTCCGAGGCGGCGACGCGTGAACGCCGCGGATTCTTCTCGTCGTTCCAGTACGTCACCCTGATCGGTGGGCACGTCCTCGCCCAGGTGACGCTGCTGCTGATGCAGGTCTTCCTCGATCGCGACCAGATCGAGGAGTTCGGTTGGCGAATCGCGTTCCTCATCGGTGGTGTCGCAGCGGTCGTGGTGTTCTGGCTGCGTCGCAGCATGGACGAGTCGCTCACGAAGGATCAGCTCGACGCCGTCAAGGCCGGGCAGGACACGTCGTCCGGCTCGATGAAGGAACTGCTCGTCCGGTACTGGCGTCCGCTGCTGGTCTGCTTCGGCGTGACGATCGGTGGCACCATCGCGTTCTACACCTACAGCGTCAACGCGCCTGCCATGGTCAAGACCGCGTACGAGGACCGGGGCATGACCGGCACGTGGATCAATCTGTTCGGTCTCGTCTTCCTGATGCTGCTGCAACCCATCGGCGGACTCATCAGCGACAAGGTGGGACGCAAGCCGCTGCTCGTGTTCTTCGGAATCGGTGGCGTCGTCTACACCTACGTGCTGATCACCTACCTGCCGACCGCCACGTCGGTCGTCGAATCGCTCGCACTCGTCTGCGTCGGCTACGTCATCCTGACCGGTTACACGTCGATCAACGCGATCGTGAAAGCCGAGCTGTTCCCGTCGCACATTCGCGCCCTGGGCGTCGGACTCGGATACGCCCTCGCGAACTCCGCGTTCGGTGGCACGGCTCCGTTGATCTACCAGGCCGCCAAGAACAGCGGGCACGTTCCGTGGTTCATCGTCTACGTGACGGTCGTCATCGCCGTGTCGCTTCTCGTGTACATCTTCGTGCTGCGCAACAAGTCCGAGACCGTGCTGGACCGAGAGCAAGGTCGGGCGTACGCGAGCCAGTCCTAGAGTAGAGACCATGTCCCGACCCGCAGATCTGTTCGATCGCCGAACGGCTCTGCGGGCGGCGGGGCTTCTTGCGGCGACTGCAGCCGCCGCAGCATGCTCATCGGGGTCATCTCCCGAGTTACGTCTTGCCGCCGGAGAAGTCGGCGGGTTCTTCTGGGAATTCTCCGGCCTTCTCGCCGACGCTGCCGCCGAAGCGAACGCGGCACGAATCGTTCCGATCACCACGGCGGGTTCCGTCGACAATCTCGACGCACTTCGGTCCGGAAGTGCCGATCTGGCAATGACTCTCGCCGATACCGCCTACGAGAGCATCGGCGACGACCTCACAGCCATCGGCTGCGTCTACGAGAACTACTTCCAGATCGCCGTGCGTCACGACTCACCCGTCTACGCGGCGAGCGATCTCCGCGGCAGAACAGTCAGTGGCGGGGCCGTCGGATCCGGCGCCGCGCTGGTGACGGAGAGAGTGCTCGACGCGGCCGGCCTGTCCGCGCCGGGCACCGTCGAGGTGATTCAGCTGTCGATGCAGGATGCCGCACGAGCCTTGTCCGCCAACGAGATCGACGCGGTCATGTGGGCGGGTGGACTACCCACCCCTGCGTTCGCGGATCCGCCCATCGACATTCGACTGCTCGACCTGAGCACTGTTGTCGCCGATCTGAGGCGCAGGTTCGGTACCGCGTACGAGGCTGTTCCCGTGCCCGTCGACGTCTACGGACGGCACGCGGCCGTGACGACGGTCGGGATACCGAACCTGCTGCTAGCACGTTCCAGCGTTCCCGACCGGACGGCCGCGCGCCTGGTGGATCTGTTGCTCGATCGATCGTCGGCTCTGGTTCCTCGGCAGGCGATCGGGAGCCAGTTTCTCGACGCCCAGTCGTTGATCATGACGGGCGCTGTCCCCCTGCACCCCGGCGCTGAAGCGGAGTACAGAGGGCGGCACGGGTAGGCGCGTATCAGGACGTGGCTTCGGCTGCGAGTCGCCCGAGGGTGTCCGTCAGCTGCTCCTTCGTGACGAGGGGGAACTTCACCTGCTCGAGCAGCTTCTTGTCGGTCACGTTCGACCAGTCGTAGGTGTGGCGCACCAATGTCTCGTTCGGTCCCTGAGACTCCAACTCCCACAACCATTCCCAACCGGGAGGCTCGGTTCCGGCAGGAGCGGTCTTCCACGCCAGCAGCTTGTCCTTCGCGTAACCGGTGACGTGGTTGTCGGTCTGGTATTCGCCGCCCATGTGGTCACCCTGCATGTTCATCGTGAACTTCTCGCCGACGGCCTTGATCCGATCGGCGTGATCGACGCTGCGGACGAAGCCGGAGCCGTCGAGCGCCGGGTGACGCTCCGGATTGGACAGGACGTCGAAAACCGCGTCGACGGGCGCTTCGATGACGCGTTCGACAGTGACTTTGGTGTTGTCGCTCATGACTGGACTGTGCCCGGTTCGGGATTCCGGCAAACGCGCGTGGCCGCTGTGAGACATAAGTACCGCGCCTTCGGGTATCCGCTTCGGACGTACGTGGACTCGAAGGAGGAACACCGTGACGGACAAGATCGAACGAGCACAAGAGGCCATCGACGAAGCCAAGCGCTACACCGACGAGGGGCTGCCCGAGTCGAGCGTGTCCAAGAGCGACCCGGACACACGGGACGACGACGAGTCCGGTCCCGCGGAGGCTGTCTCGAACGTCGCCGACGAGTTCCAGAACAACGATCGGGACGAATAGAACGAAGAGGCCCCCGAGCCGCTGATGGCAGCTCGGGGGCTTCTGTTGTGCGCCCGAAGGGATTCGAACCCCTAACCTCTTGGTAGTAGCTCGAAGGATTTCGCGGATCAACCTGGATCCACATAGACCGTTTGAGCTGGCGATTCCTGGGATCGAGTGTCCACCGGCGGCTGGGTAGGTCCACCCGCGTTGGCTCCAAAGTGTTGAGTAAGTGTTGAGCCGATTCCGGGGTCGAGCGACTTCCGTGGTCTGACGTAGTCCATGCAAGTTCGGGCGGCGAGCAGTCCGTTCCGATTTGACTACATCGCGTCTTGACAGACCGAGGAAACTTGGTCGGATCCGTTCGAGAGTCGAGTGTTCACGGGCAGCTGTACGCCGCGGATATTCTGCGCCGCGGCGATCCGCGTCACGCAGTCCATTCAACTCACCGATAACCGGCGAGGATCGAGATCGTCGAACCGGTGGTGGCGCCGTACACCAGGTGTGCACTCAAGTCTTTGCACAGTGTTCTCGCGTCGTACTGCCAGATTGGCTTGTACAACCGAAGTGTGCCGAGCACCGCGTAGGACTGCAGCCACACCATCGTGCCGAAGAGCGCCCCGGCGACAATAGGACTGTTCAGACGGTTAGGACCTCGGACACTGTAAAGCATGCCCCAGCCGATGCCGGTTGCCCAGTGCATCGCGTTGCTGGCTGTCCGTGCATGCGTCGGTGCCAGGTCTCGATGGAAGATTCGCTTCGCGATGATTTGGCCAACCGCTGCCGGCGCCGGAGCATCCGTCCAGCTGTCCAGCCCAGCGGACGTCTCCCACGCCAGAAACGACGCTTTGCCATCAGAGCGTGTGTAGCGCTCGAACCACAGCAGGTCCATGGCGATTGTGCCCAAGGCGCCGGCGATAGCGCCCCGAACGACATGCGCGACGACTTTCCCATTATCTTCCATACCATCGATTCTCTCCAGAACCTCGGTGATATCGCTTCGGTCGAATGACTCGAATTCGGAACGAACGACGGCGCAACTCGAACAGGTCAGACCGCTCCGCCTTCGTGAGCGATGCACGTTGGTACGTTGCGGCGACACCTCGTCGGCATGACTGAGTGGCGGGACGCCGGGTGGGCCCCGACAACGAACCCGGAGTCCCGCCTAATGGCCTGTCACCGTAGCGGTGTGATTCCTTGCGCGCCGCGCGGGAATGTCGCCAATGTTGCTTCGTCGATGTTCAAGTGTGCAGCCACCAAGGAAGGCGGAATATGGCTCAGCCAGTTGGCGAGCGAGACCTCTTCGTACTTGTCCGTCCTGAACACTTCGATGAACTGCAGCACGTCGTCACCGGTGTTCTCGACGTAGTGACCGTAGTTCTTACGAACTACGCCGACGTCGCCCGGACGGAAGTCGGTGGTGTTGGCATGTGGCCCGGTGTTGAACACTGTCATCCGGGCCGATCCGCGGAGATAGTACTGCCACTCGTCGCCGTTAGGGTGCCAGTGCAGCTCGCGCATCGATCCTGGTTGCACGGTCACCAGCGCCGCGGCGACCGTACTCGACATCGGGAAGTTCGTGCTGTCGGCGACCTGGATGCTCCCGCCGCTGTTCTCGATCAGAGGCTTGGACCGGGAGAGCCGGAAGATCACTGGCTCGGTTCCCCATTCGACGCCGGCAGCGGCCTGATCGTCGGTTAGGGGCCCTGGTTCGTCACCGGGGAAGATCCAAAGGTTATGCAGGGGAATGTCTTTGAATACTTCCTGAGCGACGCCGAAGTTCTTCGCGAGCACCTCTGGCGGTGTGTGGGCGAACCATTCGGTCAGCAGCAGGGTGTTGCTTTCGGACTGGTCACCGTTGTCGAAAGCGAGAACGAATTCTGCCCCGTCCGGTCCGAGTCCTTGCAGTGAATGGGGTGTCCCGGCCGGGAAAAACCACAGATCGCCTTCTTCGACGTCCTCGACGCTGGGGAGGCCATTACGGCCGATCGTGGTCACACGGCACTTTCCGCGGGTCATTACTGCCCATTCGGCGGTCTGATGCCAGTGGAGCTCTCGTATACCTCCCGGTTCGAGGTACATGTTCACACCGGCGATCTCGTCGGAGATCGCAAAATCCTGCTTGGTGAGTTCGCGCGCCCATCCCCCCGCTTGAATACGCCGCGAGGAGATGTTGAACGAAGACCAGAAGAACGGTTGCGTACTGACATCTGTTGCTGGAGGGTAAATCTGATTCGGGAACTGGCTGTCCATGACCGGGTTTCGCGGGCCGGTCATCTGCGTGCTCATGGGGTGGCCGACTGTGTTGATGACCCCTTCCGGCGGCAGGTCCGGGTTACCCAGTGAGGGTTCTTCATGATGTGGTGCGTCCGTCGATGCCATGGCTGCTCTCTCCTTCGAATGCCTTCGAACAGGTCCGTTCGGGTACGTCCTGTCGCCCTACTAGACCGGTCAGCGGGCGGGTGCGTCCTGATGCAAATGACTCGCTGAAATACCCGGTGGTTGGTCGAGATCCGGCAGGCGATATTGGCGAACCCGCACCGCGGACGTTGGGTGTCCCCACACCACCTGGCAGGGAGGATGCCCACCGCACAGTTGCCCGATCTGCACGAAGAAGGACTCATTCACCCCCGTCACCGCATCTGTGACGCGTCCCTCGACTGATGAACGCACCCAGCGTGATGGTTGATGCGGCAACCACCGTGGTTGTTATCTAAAATCGGACGACGGTATCGGGACACGGATGAGCATCACCTCGACAGTTCGCGGTCGGGTCGGTGGTCAGTCATCGGGTGTGTATCCAGCGGATCTCTGGAGAGTGGGGGCGGTGCGTGGTGACCAAGAAGACGGTGGATGCCGGGGACCAGGCAGCCGAGGTCAACGTTGAGGTACCGGCCTCCAGAGTCCGCTTGTCATCGGGAAAGTCGTCCGGACGTTTCAACTTCCCGATTCGTGGGCGCGTACGCGAAACTGGGGCGATCGGTTTAGGAATCGACGAGACGCTGTCCGGCAGACGGTCGGTGACGGTACTGGTCGGCGATCCGGGAATCGGTAAAACCCGTCTGCTTCAATATGCACTCGAGGCAGCGACATCACGTGGACTTTCAACGATGGTCGTCGCCCCGGAGATCGAATCGTCTCTCATCCCCCTGGGCGCACTGATCGACGCTGGGCTCCGAAGTGAACTGTTCAGCCCCGATCAGTTGGAATCAGTGTTGGCTGGCGCGTCTCCGCAGTACGGGCTGACCAGACTGTTCTCCGATGCGCTCGAAATCGCATCCAGGGACGCCGGCGTGGTGGTCGCCATCGACGATCTTCAGTGGCTCGACGTAGGTTCCCTGGGCGCCATCACCGCCTTGATCCGCGATACACAGGGTGTTCCCGTCTACTGGATTCTGGCTACCCGCACTGGCGTCTACAGTGCTGCCCATCAACGATTCATGTCGCAAATCGCCAGCTTCACAACACCTCTCGAATTGCCTCCGCTCAGCAAACTGGCTGTCGGAACGATGACACAAGATGCAGTCGGCGGTGCCGCAGGACCAGGGTTGCAGGACGCGGTCAAGAAGGCGGAGGGCCTTCCGCTTCTGGTTCTCGAGATGCTCCGCGGGCTCGAAGAAGAGGGACTGCTCGTTCCTGTCGACGGGCAGATCGAGATCGTGGACGACACCGTTCCCGCCCGATTCGGGACGTCGGCACGCGAACGTCTGACCCATGTGAGCCCGGACGCCCTACGTATCGCCCAAGTCGCCAGTCTTTACGGCCGCGAGTTCACGATCAAGGGTGTTCTCGAAGTTCTCGACCAGACAGCGGTCTCGGCGGCACCGGCGATCCAGGAGTTGCTCAATCACGAATTCATCGTCGACACGGGAACAAAGTTCGCGTTTCGTCACGACACCGTGCAGGCGGCTGCCGCCGACAGCCTGCCACCGAGTCTGCGCCGAGCGATGGGCAGAGAAGTGCTGCACAAACGCCTGCACTCGGGCGAGAGTGTCAGCGCTCTGGCGGCGATGATTGCCTCGGTCGCCGAGGCCGGGGACGACGATTCCATCGAGTTGCTGTTCGACGCGGCGAGCAAACTGTCGACTACCGATACGCAGGGCGCGGCAGACCTGATTATCCACGGTGCACGCCTGGCCGTGGGCCGGACATTACACGCCGAGCGGATCGCGGAGTTGCTTCCGCTCGTCCTCGCCGCGGGCCGACCGGACGACGCCGGCCAGATCAGCAACATGCTGCTGCCACTGCTCAGCCCGGACTCACGCGCTCGCGTGGGTTTGGCCGTCGCCCGCCAGCTCACCGAGTCCGACTTCCAGAGGGCTATCGACGAGACGACCGCAGCACTGGCAATTCCAGGAGTCTCCGACGAGACGAAAGTCCAGCTCCTAGCAGTTCGTGCACTGAACTACGCCAACAAAGCCGATGCAGTCGGGCTACGTCGAAGCCTCCAAGAAGCACGCGAGGTTGCCGACGACGAACGTGACGGCCTGGCACTCGCGACGATCGATGCCACCGAATCGGTGCTGCTGTTCAACCAAAACCAATTTCACGCGGCCGACAGGCTGCAACGGCAAGCCCTCGACCGCATGGTCCGGGACGGGAATGCCGTCGGTCTCTGGCTCCCTGAAGGTCTGTGGATGGCGTTCATGCGAAACAGCCTCGGCCACGGTGTGGAAGCGCTGAGAATCATCGAAACAGGGCTGATCGAGGCAAGCGTAGCGAGCAACGTGATCGCCGAGGCCTACTGGATGATGGTGCGCGCACGTACACTTTTCGACCTCGGACGTCTCGAAGAAGCACGAACACAAGCCGAGACGGTTCTGGACCTCGCGTCGGACCTGGGTCTTGGCGACTTCACGAACGCCACCGCGGGCATCGTGCTTCACCGAGTCGCGATCTACACAGGCGACAACGAACTACTCGAATCCACGCGCCCGCTCGTGGAACAACTTGCGCGCAGCACAGGTTTGACCAGGACCGGACGATGGAGTCTCGCCATCGAAGCAATCGTTGCAGGCGACCTCTACACCGCATACGACCTGTCCGCGCTTGCGCGCGAATCGTTGACGGACCCCATCCCCTCGATGAACACACCCGCAGACTTCGCCGACGACATCACGCTGGCATACGTCTGCTCAGAACTGGGCGAAACAGCACCCCTTGACGTGATCGTCGACGTCACCAAGGACCGAGCTACTCGAAATCCCGGGAACGACCTCGTACAAGCGGTTGCAGCCGCTACGGATGGTATCCGCGAACGTTCCGCGAAAAAGCTGCTAAACGCCGTCGTGCCGCTGCAATCTGCCGGTCGGCCATTGGTCGAGGCGCAGCTGCTGGAATGCGCAGTCCTGTACGGGCTCGACAAAGAAGCCATGACCACCGCGTTGGTGCGGGCGCTGGACATCTACGAAGGATCGGGTGCAACGCGGGCAGCCAGCCGAGTTCTGCAAACGTTGCGGCACAGGGGCGTGCGTACCCGCTTGAAATCGAAAGTCGAGGACACCAGCGGACTGACTCTGCGCGAGCATCAGGTCGCCGAACGAATTGCGGCCGGCTTGACCACCAAGCAGATCGCACTGGACCTGGCCCTGTCTCCTCACACCGTGGTCACCCACATCCGTCACATTTACGAAAAATGGGGAATCAACACCCGCAGAGAGGTCGCCCAACGCTTCCGAGACTTGGCCGAACAAAACGGCAAGCATGTCTCGCCACCGACTATCGCGTGACGATACTCACCAAGAATGCCGCTGAAGCAGGATTGAACACCCGCCGAGGTGGGTAATACAGCAGTTTGTTCACCGCTTCGCCCGACCATGCGATGTAGGTGACCCAAACATGCGATGTACGCGCTTCTGACTCGATTTAGTGTTTTGCCGACACAGTGGGCACGAGTGAGGAGGGCAACCATGCAGGAACGCGAGCCCGCCGCGCAGCCGCTGATCGGACGCGACGGTCTACTCGACGAATCCCGCCGGTGCCTGGCACCCGAGCCCGGCCACCGGCGAATCATCATGATCACCGGTGGCCGAGGGATGGGAAAGTCTGCGCTTGCCAACGCAATCGGTCACGCCGCTCGCGGGCGCGGTCACCTCGTACACGCGGTGCACTGCGGCGCCGGAACAGACAGCGCAGAGCAGATCCTTGGCGCGATCGACCTGGCATGTACACCGGCACCCGCCGGCAGTCTTTCCGCTGCTGCGCCCGGCAACACGCCCGTACTGCTGCTGATCGACGACTTCCATCATCTGTCTCCGGTGGACCGCGACATTGTCGCGGTTCGCATCAAAGCCGCTGTGTACGACCATGATGTCCGGTGCATCGCCACCTTCACAGAGATGACCCCGCCGTGCGTCTGGCGCGAGTTCTCGATGCACACCCTGCAACCGATGACCACTGACGAAATCGGTGCACTACTGCAGCACAGAGGTTTTAGAGCGGGGACGATGGACGTGCGAGAGTTGCACGCCCGTGCCGGCGGTAATCCACTGGCAGCGATCGAACTCGCGCGCAGCGAGACCGGTCGTGTCAACCTCGACCTGACCCCCGTTCCGGTCGTAACCGGCCTCCTCAGGAACGCGGGAAGGCAGGTCGTCGACACTTTCCACCCGGCCGAGCGGACCGCTGTTCTGCGAGATGTTCTTCTGCAGAACGTTGTTCGTGCGATTCAGGAAGGTGACGTCGCGCCGGACATCGGGCGCCGCGCACGCGGTGCCGCGTCGGCCGATGCGACCGCACGACTGCTCATCCATGCCGAGGCAACCACCGAGGAACTACTCACTGCACACCACGAGCTCGCCGCCGACCGTACGCTCCCCAATCACGTTCGCTTGCTTCATCAATCCCTTGCGACCGACACCTCGAACGACGATTTGGCAGACCGTCTCGAATTTCTCGCCGAGGATCTCGTTGCAGCACTGAGGTACCGATCTGCTGTCCTGGTGTTGTGCCGCGCGGCTGCCGTCGCCGCCGAGACCTCCCGTACATCGATGCTCCTCGCACGAGCCGGATCGATCGCAGCATTTGCCGGGTATCTGTCTCTTGCGCGCGCAGTCGTGGCCCGGGAGAGAAGTCACTCGTACCGGTCCGATGCCGCAGGCATGGCCGCCACCACAGCATTTCTGGAGTTCGTCTCCGGAGGAGACATCCGATCGGTGCTCGATGAGGTCATGATCTCGGTCGATGCGCTGACGCAGCCCGCGCATCCGGATTCACTCAACCAGTTGATCGCATCCTGCTTCGCCTACGCGGTGACCGACGGCGATGTCGACGCTCTCGGGCGGGCCGCTGAGATGGCCGATGCCTTCCAGCACGCGTTGGACCCGATCAACGTCCTTCTGAGCCGAACTTTGACACAGACCGGTTCTGCGGCGGCGTGCGCGCTCGACGATCGTGCCCTGCAGGGTGCGGTGTTGGCCTCGTTGCGCGGCGGGGAGCCGTGGAAGCCCGCGCTACTGCATCTCGCTCTGCCTTTCCTGTCGTGGCACCCTCGTCAATATCGGTGGCTCAACGAGCGCTTCGACTTGCGAACACGTCTGTGTCCCATCACTGCCGAAATTGCGTCGATGAAAAACGAAGCGGCTTCGGTCGATCGGGGACAATACAAGTCCGCCGACACCGACGCCCTGGGCGCGCCTGGTGAGCGGAAGCAGTCACCAGGTCTTTTCGGCGTGCACAGGCAGACACTCGATCTGCTCACGGCCACTCTGCGCGGCGATCTCTCAACGAAGTATCAGTGTTCGATGGACGCGGTAGCCAATGTCGCAGCGGACGTCTACGGTGCCGCGGCAGTCATCGACCTGGTCTCGCGCAATCGACACGAAGCAGCCTTCGAACAGGTGCGGTACAACGAGGTGTCGGTAGTTCGGTGGCTGCGTAGTCCCTACGGTCCGCTGGAGATGATCGATTTCGTCGAATGCTCTGTACGACTGGGCCGACCGCACGACGGTCTCGTGTATCTCGACGGGGTGCGCGCCGGAAAGCCCAATTTCTGGTCGATGCGTCATGCGGCACTGATGTTGGCTGCGGAGGCAATCCTGGCCGAGAACGACAACGATGCGTTGTTCGAGCTTGCGCTCGGAGAGATCCGAAAGGTGGGTTGGTCGTTCGATCTACCTCGGGTAGCACTGGCCTACGGGGAGTGGCTGCGACGCAATCATCGCATCCTCGACAGTCGCCGCCAGTTGACGCACGCAGCGGATCTGTTCGACCGGCTCGGCGCCGAACCATGGACGCGACGGGCCGAAGAGGAACTACGCGCGGCAGGCACTGCGCAGCGCGATTCGACCGGGTTCACATTCGCCGAGCTGACTGGGCAGGAACATCGAATCGCGTCGATGGCTGCATCAGGGCTGACCAACAAAGAAATCGGGCTGCAGTTGTACTTGTCGGCCCGCACCGTCAGCGGCCATCTGTATCGCGCATTTCCCAAGCTCCAAATCACAAAACGCTCCGCGCTGCGTGATGCGTTGATCCGCTACGACGAGCAGATGAGCCCCGAGGAATCGTCGATGGCCGGGTGAATGCGGGCCCGGCTACGCGAGGACGGTCGAGAGATAGTGGTGGACGAAGGTCACCGCCATGGCACCTTCACCGACAGCCGACGCGACCTGTCTGACGGAGTTGCGCCGGACATCGCCAGCGGCGAACGAACCCGGCACCGCGGTTTCCAGATGAAACGGTGTCCGCTCCAACGGCCAGGTGGATCTGCGGGGGCTTTCTTCGAGGTCTGAGCCGGTGACGAGGAATCCGTGGTGATCGCGGACAACCGGTGTCTGCGCCGCCCATTCGGTGTCGGGTTCGCCCCCGATGCACACGAACAGTCGAGCGGTGTCGACAGATTCGGCGACGCCGGTTCGAGAGTCTTCGATTCGAATGGAGGTGAGGCTGCCGGTGCCGTCGAGTTCGGTGACCCTGCTGCACGTGCGGATCGTGACGTTCGGCTGTTGTGTCACCCGTTGTTCGAGGTAAGCGGACAACGTGGCCGACAGGTTCGTTCCGCGAACCAGCATGGTGACGTGTTTGGCGTAGGCGGACAGGTTCATCGCCGCTTGACTTGCCGAGTTTCCGCCACCGACCACGAAAACCTCGAGGTCTTCACAGTTCGGTGCTTCGCTGGTTCCGGCGCCGTAGAACAGGCCGCGGCCGATGAATTCGTCCTCGCGGGCCAGACCCAAGCGCCGCCACTCGACTCCGGTTGCGCAGATGTTGGACCTCGCCACCAGAGTGGTTCCATCGTTGAGGATGGTGCGAACGCGGTTGTCCTCGAACTGGGCTCGCCATCCGTCTCGCATGAGCAGAAGCTCCGCTCCGAAGGATACCGCTTGCTGACGGGCCCGCTCTGCCAGTTCTCGGCCGGATATACCACCAGGGAAACCCAGGTAGTGTTCGATCAGGCTGCTGTAGCCGGCTTGGCCACCGATCGCGTCCCGCTCCAGGACGACCACACTGAGACCTTCCGATGCCGCGTAGACCGCAGCAGATAGTCCCGCCGGGCCCGCACCGTAGATCGATACGTCGTATTCACGCAGTTTCGGCTGTTTGACCCAGCCGAGCCGGTTCGCGATCTCGGTGACGCTCGGCGAGCGCAGGCGTGTCCCGCCGGGAAGATCGACGATCGGTAGGCCCGCGTCCGTGAGGGGCAATCCGATGAGCCGGGTGCAGTCGAAATCGGTATCAACTGCAGTCCAGGAGAAATGAACGACGCTGCGGCTGAGGAAATCTCGGATTTCGAAGGCGCGGCGGCACTGGCTTCGTCCATACACCTGCACGACTTCGGTGGGGTGTCCCATGGTCGAGCTGCCTCTCGTCGGCGAAGTTCGTGCGCACTACGGCGATGCCGCGGCACCGGAAACTCGCGAATTCCGGTGCCACGGCATCATGAAGAATTAGTCGGCGATGAACGCGAGGATGTCTGCGTCCAAGGCCTTCTGGTAGTTGCCGTAGATGCCGTGCGGTGCACCGGGATAGATCTTCAAGGTGCCGTCCTTGACCAGTTCGATGGACTTGTGTGCGGCGTCGGCGACCGGAACGATCTGATCGTCGTCGCCCTGGGCGATCAGGATCGGCACGGCCAGGGCTTTGAGATCCTCGGTGAAGTCGGTCTCGGAGAACGCCTTGACGCAGTCGTAGGCGGCCGCGAGGTTGACCAGCATGCCTTGACGCCAGAAGTCGTACTTTGCTCCCTGTGAGACGTGCGAGCCGTCGCGGTTGGCGCCGAAGAAGGACTCGGCGAGTTCGAGGTAGAACTGCGACCGGTCACCGAGGACGCCAGCACGGATACCGTCGAACACCTCGATGGGTGTGCCGTCGGGGTTGGCGTCGGACTTGACCATGATCGGGGGGACTGCACCGGCGGTGATCACCTTCGATACCCGCGTGCCGCCGTGTTGTGCCGCGTAGCGGACGACTTCACCTCCCCCGGTCGAGTGTCCGATGAGCGTCAGATCCTGCAGGTCGAGGTGCTCGACGAGTTCGGCGAGATCGCGCGCGTAGGTGTCCATGTCGTTGCCGTCGTAGGTTTTCGACGACCGGCCGTGGCCGCGGCGATCGTGTGCGATGGCGCGGTAGCCGGCGTCGGCGAGCAGTTTCAGCTCGACCTGCCACGCGTCCGAGGACAACGGCCAGCCGTGGCTGAGTAGTACCGGTTTTCCGGTGCCCTGCTCGGTGTAGTAGATCTCGGTTCCGTCGGTTGTGGTGAAGTAAGCCATGGTGTCTGTCTCCTTGTTGGTTGGGGGCTGGGGAATTAGCCGAGCATTTCGGGCCAATTACGGGGTAGTCGTTCGGCGGGTCCGGGCACCGATTGCGTGTCGGGATGGCTTCGCGGAGGTGCGAGGGCAGGGCCGCTGTCGGCGAACTGGGCAGATCCGTAATCCCAGAACCACATTTCGTCGGGTTCGAAACTCTGGATGATGCGGTGGCCCGTGGCAGCCGCGTGCGCGCTGGCATGACGGTTCAGGGAATCGTCACAGCAACCGATATGGCCGCATTTGGCGCACCGTCGCAGGTGCACCCACCAACTGCCCGACTGGTCGCACTCGGCACAACCTGTTCCGCTGGGCGGCATAGATGGATCGATGAAGTCGGCAAGGCTGGTCATGGATGTCCTTTCTCGCGGCGGTCCGCGCACAGCCCCTGCGCTGCGGTGAGATCGGCGGCGCAGGCAGTGACGTTCACAGTGCCTATTCGACGAACAACTGGAAGCCGCCCGGCTGCCACTGACAGAGGAAATTCGTCTCTTCCTTCTGATTCACCAGGAAGTTCCCGAGGTCGAAGCATTCGGTTTCCGTGGCGAAAGGCTCGCCGTAAGCGGTGAATTGACTTGCACCGATCACGACGAACCTGCTGTAGTCGAGGCCGGGAAACGCCTCGACCCGGACGATGTCGCGTCCGATGTCGGAAGGCTGGTAGTGGATTGTGGAAGCCCCCACGGGAATCGAACCAGGCGGCACTGGGAGGTGAGCCCCGCGCGGGAGGTGCACGTACACGTCGTGGGTGGAAGCGTTGTCGTCGGCAAGTGCAGGGCCGGCGAGAGCGAGGCTGGCGGCCACTGTCAGAACGGCCGATCCGGCGATAGTGGCGAGACGAGAGATTTTCATGGAGGTTCCTTGGGACAGTGTCGATGGACCTTGGCAGGAGCGGACAGGTTGTAGCGCAATGATTTCTGACCGCAGCACCGAACGCCTGAGTCAAATGACCCGCTGGGTGGCAGCTGCTCCGAAATGGTCGTCGGCGCGCCGCACAACGTCAGATCCGGCCGGATCTCGAGGTTGGCCGGCGGCCTGCCACACCGTGCAGCCCGATGCAGGGCCTCGGCGGCCGCGTGCCACGAGCCTCGCTCAGGCTTGTCGAGCATGTACGTCTGCACCACCGTCAGATCTGCCGACGGCTCGAGCAAAGCTCTGAGGCCTTCGCCCAACATCGTGCAACTGAACAGTGCAGGTTTCCGGTCGTCATGGGCCCGGTGATCGCCGAGGAGGGTCGGTGCGGTGTGCATGTTGAACACGCGCCCACTGTTTTGGGCGCGGAACACATGCGCCGCTGCGCGTGTCATGTTGACGATGCCGAATGGGTTGACGTGCAACGTCGTAGCGCCGCCAGCGGGCGGGTCGGCGCGCGGTGCAGGGCCGTTGACCAGGAAGTCCAGTCCGCCGAACATCTCGACCACTTCCTCGACTGCCCGATCGGCATCACGGGGATCGCCGATGTCACCGATAGAGATTGCTGCGGTGCGGCGGGCACCAGCCCTCGATGGAGGACTACCGGCACTATCTCGGGGAACGAGTTCGACTACGTCGTCCCCGTCGCTCAGCAGCCGAGTGACCAACGCGCCGACCACGCCGGACTGGGGGCCGGTGAACATCCACACACTCATCGTCGACCTACTTCCCCCGCATTTGCTGGTTCGGCTGTTCTCCGTGTTTCCTGTGCCTGCTAGGCGATTCGACATGCCGGAGCGACGGCGCGCCGAGCGAGTGGCTCGACGACCGAGGATCTCAGTTCGGTGATGGCATCGCTCAACGACGTGGTCACGGTCAGCAGGTCGGCGGCCCAGCCGTGCAGAGGGACCGGCGGAACGACGTCACCCGATTCGATGCGGCGTTGGCGCGGTGCGAGAACGCTTGCGCAGACGCCGGCTGTTCTCTGGCACGCAGTCGAATAGATCGTGTGCACCGCGTTCGCTGCACCCACACGTCGTGCGCTTTCCGATGCGAAATATGGCTTCCCTGCGAAAGCTATCTGCTGCGTTGTTTGTTCGATCACAGAGGCGACTGCTTCGACGCTGTTGAACAGCGCGGATATCGTGTTCGAGTCGCCGAGCCGTCTACGTCCTGTCCCCTGGAGAGGGAGCCCTGTCGAGTCGGCGAGATACCGTGCGACAGAGTTGATGTCGAGTGCAGGTGCACTGGGGTCGGAGTCTGCGGGGCCGAGATAAACGGTCAACGGCCGGTCGGTCGATTTCTGTGCCGCATCGACAGTCAGCAGTATGCGCCGCGCCCATCTCTTCATGCATGCGGCGGCTGCGCTTGCCGCTGCTGGATCGCCGACATCGAGCGCCGCATCGCTGTCCAGGCGCCGGCTGAACTCCACAATCGCGTTCCGGAACAGCACCGCGCCGGGCAGCAGCACTCGAGAGACTTCGACAGCTGTCGCGATCGTCGCAGCGGCCATGAAGCTGTGCGACGGATCCTGTAGGGCTGATACATCGGAAGGTCGAACAGTCATCTTCGATCCACCGGTCTGTCCCAGCAAGACAGATGCACGGTCGGCGAGCATCTGATCGACGGCCGCGCCTACTTCGGACACGCTCCTGCAGTGGCACACATCGGCGCGGAACTGGTCATCGAGATCGCCGTCGACGACGTGATTGGCAGCTGCTGTGATGGCACCGGCGATATTCAATGACGCCACGCCTCGGGCACCGTTCGAGTACGCGGCAGCGCGGCGAATATGGGCGTAAGCGTGCAGAATACCGACCGGAAGCGCGCCGCCGTCGACGCCCTGGTCGTCGACGACCATTAGCTCCGTGCCTGTGGCCCGCGAGCCGACAGGCATATCGGACCGGGACGAACAAGCAGTCGAGCTGGCTGGTGAACCGCCGAGACTGTCGCGGCGTCGGCGAGCGGAGACTGCGCGATTGTCGTGAGAGCACCACTGTGCTGCCATCGCGTGTACCCCTTTCCAAACGAATTCAGGAAGCAGCCGTTTGCCGGTGACCGAATCGGATGTCGCATCCCGCGGCAGCTCGTGTCGTCGTATGCTCGCCCGATTCGATAGTCCTTGTCATGCGTCAAACGACCCAAGTGACTGTCGCACAACACTGTTCGCATCGAACACCGCATCCGATGACGCGTCAATTGACGCATGACGGGCCCGCCGACGGCGCGACATACTCGTTGTCACCGACCACCACTCATGGGATCGATTGCGGCTACGGATCGCGCTGCTGAAACGAAGGACCCGCATGACCTCAACCGACCTCCCGCCGACGTCCCCGACCACGTCGTCGGCCACCCGTTACGCCATTCTCGCTATCTGCTGCAGCAGCGTGCTCGTTGCATCCTTGGACAACACCATCGTCAACGTTGCCCTGCCGTCGATCGCCCGTGACTTGGATGCGTCGTTGTCGACACTGCAATGGACCGTCGACGCATACCTGTTGGTGCTGGCCAGCTTGCTGATGCTGTCGGGATCGATCGCAGACCGTTTCGGTCGAAAGCGCACCTTCGCAATTGGTTTGGCTATCTTCACTTTCGGGTCGGCTATGTGCGGGATATCGACCAGCGAACAATGGCTGGTCTCGTTCCGAGTCGTTCAAGCAGTCGGCGGATCCATGCTGGTCCCCGTCGCACTTGCAATCGTGACCAACGTCTTCACCGAATCAGCAGCGCGCGCACGAGCAATCGGATGGTGGGCAGCGACCAGCGGCGTCGGCATCGCCGCCGGCCCACTCGTCGGAGGGTTCCTCGTCGATTCTGTCGGCTGGAAGTCGATCTTCTGGCTCAACGTCCCAATCGGCATCATCGCAGTCCTCGCCACGCTGTACGTCGTTCCAGAATCGAAAGCGTTGCAGCCGAGACGCTTCGACCCGTTCGGGCAGATTCTGGTGATGTTCTTCCTCATCACGTTGGTCTTCGGGATCATCGAGGGCGGGCGACGAAGTTGGACCTCCCCGTCCATCCTCGTCGCCCTGGTACTCGCAGCGCTGTCGCTGGTGGTGTTGATTGCGTGGGAGCGGCGGCACCCCGAGCCCCTCGTACGGCTCGAACTGTTCACCAATTACGCCTTCTCCAGTGCCTTCGCCATGTCGGTCCTAGGATTTTTCGCCTTCTCCGGTCTGATGTTCGCCAACACTTTGTACCTGCAGACTGTCCGCGATCTCAGTCCGTCCGAGGCCGGACTGCTGACATTGCCGCTGGCGGTCGCCACCATCATCACCGCACCGATATCCGGCCGTTTGCTCAGTAGCCGGGGCCCACGCACACCTCTGCTTGTCGCGGGCAGCGCACTGGCACTCGGGGCGGCATTGTTGCTGCTGACCGGCGCGAGCACACCGCTTTACTGGCTCGCCGCCCCCTACCTGGTGTTCGGAGCGGGGTATGGGTTGCTCAACGCGCCGATCAACGACACGGCCGTCTCGGAACTGCCCGACGACCAGGCGGGAGTCGCCGCCAGCATGGTCTCCACAGCGAAACAGGTCGGCGCATCACTCGGCGTCGCGGTCATCGGAACGATCCTGGCCGCGAACTCGACCAGCGCCTCTCTCTCTGCGGGATGGAAACACGCCAGCATTACGGTATGGATCCTGCTGGGGACCGCGGGCGTGCTTATCGCCGTAATGAGTGTGGCGTTGTCCTCGGCGGCCTCACTTGCTGCGCCCGTACCGACCGACCATGTGGTCGCACCCAGAACGCGCCCGATCTCATGACCCTCTGCCCGCACGCCCCTGCACTAGCTGATCGGCCGATGGCGCCGCCGCTCGTCGTCTCGCGCGGCAGAGAGGTCGTGCTCTATACGCCTGGACCTGTCCGGCCGAGTGGCTCCGGCGCGCCGGGCTGCTGGAGAAGTCACATCCCTCGAGATAGGGCGAACCCGCTTGGAGGAGCCACTGTGCCCACTGCATCGCCTACGGGAGGCGGCGGGGTGCGGAACACATCCGTGATCAGCCACGCCACAACGGTTCTTGCCCCGCACGACGCTGCGCCGTCAGCCCGGCCGGCCGTCACCCAGCCGATACCCCGACTCGACGTCGTCGCGCATGGTGCCGTGTACGAGGACACGGCGCAAACCATCGGGTCGCTTCATTGGCTCGCCGGCACCTCTGGGCGTCGCTCGATCCACTGCGGAACTCCGCTCGTGCTGATGCTGTTCGTTCTGACCGTTCTCGAACTGACAACGCTGCTGTGGTTGACCGTCCTGGTGATCACGATCATCGGTGGACTTGCCGGGGTGATCTTCTGCTGCTTCGTCGAGTCCACACCGCCGCACACGACTACGGTGGCGCCCTCTCCGAGCGTCTGACCACCTGCCGCCGCACCTCAGGCTGCTCGGCGGTCCGGCCCGGTTATGGCTGACTGGCCATGATTTTCACCGTCAGATGCTTCATGAGCGGCTGGTCGCTCTGCTCGCTGAAGTCGCCGATCGGGCACAACACGTTCAGCTCGGGCATGTAGCCGGCTGCATTGCCTTCGGGGATGTCGTACGCGACCGCGGTGTAGCCGTAGACATGTCGGGTAGTCCCGTCCTTGGCGAAGCTGGTGATGTCGACGGCCGCGAACTCCGGGAGCTCGAGGCGCTCCATGTCGCGACGGTTCATGAACACCAGGGTTCGTAGATTCTTCACTCCCCGGTAGCGGTCGTTGTCCGAGTACACGGTGGTGTTCCACTGGTCGTGTGATCGCATGGTGCCCAGCATCATGTATCCGGTGGGCGGGAGAACATCTCCCATTGCTGCAGTGGAGAATTCGGCACGTTCGGATGGGGTGTGGAAGTTCAGCTCGCGCGCCGGTTGGGTTATACGGAAGCCGTTCCGCTCACGGACGCGGAGGTTGAAGTCCTCGAAGCCAGGAAGAACGCGCGCCATGACGTCGCGAATCCTGTCGTAGTTGTCGACGTACTCTTCCCAGGCGGTGTCGCTGTTCGGCAGTGTCGCGCGGGCTAGTCCGGCGATGATTGCGGGTTCGGACTTCAGTAGCGGCGAGGGCGGCTTGCGTGACCCCTTGGACAGGTGGACTCGGCTCATCGCGTCTTCGACGCTGACACTCTGCAGGCCGCTTCGTTGTTCATCACGTTCGGTGCGTCCGATGCAGGGCAAAATCAGCGCTGCCCGCCCGTGTACGAGGTGACTTCGATTGAGTTTCGTGCTGACCTGCACGGTCAGTGCGCAGCGGCGCAGCGCTTCAAAGGTGTAGGCCGGGTCCGGTGTTGCGAGCGCGAAGTTCCCGCCCATGCCGACGAACACCGACACCGTTCGATCGTGCATCCCTGCAATGGTGCCGACCGTGTCGAGACCGTGTGCCCGGGGCGGAGCGATACGACACACCTCGGCCAGGGTGTCGAGGAACTGTTGTGTCGGGCGGTGATCGATGCCGCAGGTGCGGTTGCCTTGAACGTTGCTGTGTCCGCGCACCGGGGACGGCCCGGTGCCCGGGCGGCCGATGTTGCCCCTGAGCAGCAAAAGATTGACGATTTCCCGGACCGTGTCGACGCCGTGCTCTTGCTGGGTCAGACCGAGGCACCAGCTGATGATCGTCTTGTTCGACCGACGGTAGATATCGGCGACCTTGCGGATCGTGCGCTCGTCGACCCCGGATTGAAGAACGATGTCCGCCCAGCTCTCACGTTCGCAACAGGCGCGGTATTCCTCGAATCCTGCGGTGTTGGCTGCGACGAAATCCATGTCGATGACGGAGGGGTCAGTGGGGTGCAGCTCGAAGAGGACCTTGGCGATGCCGCGAAGAAGTGCGAGATCGCCACCGATCCGAGGCTGCACGTCGAAGGTGCCCGTCTTCGTGGCGTGAAAGGTTGCCATCGCGCCGAACTCGTGCGGGACGATGGTGCGCCGTGACGCAGCCTCGACGAGCGGATTGACGTGCACGATCTGCGCGCCGCGTCGATGGGCTTCGGCCAGAGCGGTCAACATGCGCGGCGCGTTCGACGCGGCGTTCACGCCCATCACGAACAGAGCCTCCGCTTCGTCCCAGTCGTCGATGTCGGCGGTGCCCTTACCTGTCCCGAGAGCAGCTTGCAAAGCGCGGCCGCTGGCCTCGTGGCACATGTTCGAACAGTCGGGGAGGTTGTTGGTACCGAACTCGCGTGCCCACAGCTGATAGAGGAACGTCGCTTCGTTGCTGAGCCGGCCCGAAGTGTAGAACGCGGCACTGTTCGGGTTGCGTAGCTCGCGGAGCGCGGAACCGACCAGCTCGAACGCCGCGTCCCACTCGATGGGGACATATTTGTCGGTGATCGGGTCGTAGACCATCGGTTCGGTCAATCGTCCCTGGTCCTCGAGCGCGAAGTCGCTCCACCCGGCCAATTCGCTGACGGTGTGGCGGTCGAAGAAGTCGCGGTCGACGCGCTTCCTGGTCATCTCCCATGTGACGTGCTTGATACCGTTTTCGCACAAATCCAGGTGCAGGCCGTTCCGGTCGTCGGGCCAGGCGCATCCCGGGCAATCGAAGCCGCTCTGCTCGTGGTTCATCGTCACCATCGCGCGTGTGCCGGACAGCACTTCCTTGCTCGAGAACAGCACCTTCCCGACGCTGCGTGCCGCTCCCCACCCAGCGGACGGGTGGTGATCGTCTTTCTGTTTCGGCCTCTTGTCTCGACCAGGTCCGCACCCCGATGCGGGCACACCCGGTGCGCCTTGACTGCGGATCGCGATGTCCGGAGGTGTGAGATCGTGGGTGTCCATGGCGCTCCTGTAATCGCGGTCCGGCACGGCACAACGGTGCCCGCGCGTGCCCAGTATCGAGTTTTCGTCGGTCTATGCCATCAGTCGAATGACTCGACCATCCGCGTGCGAGACCGAACGAGGCACAGACCTCAGGTCATTCGACTCAATCGCAAATCCGGTCTCGGCGGCGACACTTCTGAGGTGTCCACTCCCGCAGCGAAATCGATACATCGGTCTTCGGCATCGCAACACGCCACCACTCTCCTGCTCTCGTTCGGCGCGGGAGGTGCCGACGCGTTCGCATTCATCCTGCTCGGAGGGATTTTCACAGCGAACATGACCGGAAATTTGATCCTGGTCGGGATGGTCGGCCGAAATGCTTACGGGCACGTCGTGATCGGAGCGAGCTTCGCGATCGTGGTGTTCGCGCTGACCGCGTGGAGGGCACTGCGCTGCACCCGAGGAACGCCAGAACATGTTGAACGTAAATCGATTTCACTGCTGGCTGTGGGTGCTGCAGCTCAGATCGCGATCATGGTGACGTGGTCGGTGGCCCACGACAACGCTGGACCGCAAGTCGTACTCATGTTGATCTGTCTGTCCGCTGTGGCCATGGCGGTACAGACCGTCGTCGCCCGCCGTATGAAAGCTCCGGGCGCGCTGACCACGACGTTCGTCACCGGAACGATGGTGTCGCTGCTCGACGACGTGGCCTCCGGACGACGGGAGTACGTCTGGATCAGGGCAGCGTCGATCGCAACCCTGGTATTCGGTGCGCTCGTGGTGGCGGTCGTCGTGCTCGTCGCTCCGATAGCCGCACCGCTCGTTCCCGCGCTGGCAGGGTTGACTGCCTACCTGATCACTTTGAACGCCCACATGGGTACACACATACAACGAACCGCGCCGGCAACGGTATGACTCGACCTGATACCGCCACCGCCGCAGTCGGCCACGCTGAACCCACCCGCCGATACTACGTTCGACCGTCCTCCGACGGCCGATGACAGGGGACATACGATGACCGAACTCGCAGGCGCAGAACACGATCGACCCCGGCGTGGACGTCAGCCGTTATCGTCGGCGACGGCGTTCGTCGGGGTCGCTTACGCCTTCATCGTAGTCATGATGGGGACAACCATGCCTGCGCCGGAGTACTCGCTCTACGAAGCGCAATTCGGCTTCTCGGAATTAATCATCACGGTGATATTCGCCATGTATGCCCTCGGCGTTCTCGGAGCGCTCCTGGCGTTCGGACGATGGTCGGACGCTGTCGGCCGGCGTCCGATGCTGATCGCCGCGATCATCATGGGTATCCTCAGCGCGGTTGTTTTCGTGTTCGCCGATTCCCTGACGACACTGTTGATCGGCCGGGTGCTCTCCGGGATATCGGCTGGGGCCTTTGTCGGGACCGCTACCGTAACCTTGCTCGAAATGGCGCCGGAGAAGTGGCGAAGTGCTGCTCCGGCAGTGGCCACCGCAGCGAACATCGGTGGCCTCGGACTCGGCCCGTTGATGGCAGGTGTTCTCGTGCAATATCTTCCAGACCCGACCCAGGTGACATACGTCGTGCACGCACTGCTGCTCGTGATAGCGGCACTTGTCGTCTATCGTGCGCCCGAGACGGTGGTGGTTGCACCGGGTGTCCGGCCACGCCTGCAGTGGCTGTCCGTGCCGTCGGCGGTGCGCAGCGATTTCATCCGCGCGTCGGTCGCCGGATTCGCCGGCTTTGCGGTCATGGGGCTCTTCAGCGCGATCTCCCCTGGCTTCGTCGCAGGTGTGCTCGGCATCTCCAACCACGCAGTCACCGGAGCGGTGGTCTTCGTCGTTTTCGCATCCTCGGCGCTCGCCCAGGGCGTGTTGCGCGGCCGAAACCACCTCACCGCGCAGCGCCGCGGTTGCGTCGTCCTGGTTGTCGGCGTTGCCGTTCTGGCGCTGTCGCTCTGGGTGAGCTCGCTTACCCTCCTACTGGCCGCAGCGATCGTCTGCGGCACCGGTCAAGGATTCATTTTCAAGAGCGGCATCGCAAGCATCACCAGCGAGCTGCCCCAGCACGGCCGGGCCGATGTGACCTCGGCGTTCTTCGTCGTGGTCTACATCGCCCTCTCGCTACCGGTCATCGGCGCAGGAGCATTGGCGACGCAGTCGGGTCTGATCACGGCGGGCATCGTCTTCGCTGCAGTCGTCGCTCTACTGGCAACGTTCGCCTTCGTCCTGCTGACGGTCGAATCTCGGAACCGACACCGCGTCCCACGCCACGCTGTGAGTTCCGACAGCACGCCTTCGGGCCCTTTTGCCGGTTCATCCGTCTGGTTCGAGTCAGACGACTGATGCCGGCGGTGCGTTCGTCCGAGACGCTTTCACCAGCTGAACTCGTGGAAGGAAACTCATGACCGGTGTACGCGTGGTCGTCGCCGACGACGATGTGCTGCTGCGCGAAGGTGTCGTCAGCGTGCTCAGACACGCAGGGCACGACGTTGTCGCTCAAGCTGGCGATCCGATCGAGTTACTCAGCGAAGTCGAGACAACTCAGCCACGGCTCGCCGTCATCGACATCCGAATGCCACCGACGTACACCGCCGAAGGACTCGACGCCGCGGCACGAATTCGGTCGGAACATCCCGACGTGGCAGTACTACTACTGTCCGCGCACGTCGAAATCGACCACGCGCTCGAAATACTCGAAGGCGGCAAGTCGACCGGATACCTGCTCAAGAGCAGGGTCACCGACCTCGAGGATTTCCTCCATGCCATCGATCGAGTCGCCGGCGGAGCCTCGGTCATCGACCCGGCGCTGGTCTACGAACTACTGTCGGCGAACAAGAAGAACAATCCACTCGATGCCTTGAGCGCACGCGAACGCGACGTACTCGCTCTCATGGCCGAAGGACTGTCGAACTCCGGAATCGGGCGCCGATTGTGGATCACCGAGGGAACCGTCGAGAAGCATGTTCGGAGCATTCTCACGAAACTGAATCTGCCCGACGCACCCGACGACCACCGACGTGTCCGCGCCGTGATCATGTATCTCGACTCGGTGAGTTCATGAGCTGCAGAAGCGACGTCGCGGACAACTCGAACTTCGGAAGAAACCCGACTGCCGAACTCACATCGATCAAATCCATGAAGTCTGTCTCATCATGCGTGGATACCAACACGATCGCCGGCTGCGGGTCCCGGTCACCGGTACTCAGCATCTCTACGACGTCGAAACCACTCTCTGCGCCCAAGTCGATGTCGACGATAATCAGTTGCGGCGAAATCGTGTTGGCAACCACCACTGCGTCCGCGGACGTCGCGGCCGTCCCGACGACTGCGGCACCGGCCTCGAACAGCACCGTCTTCGCAGCAGCGCAGAAGGCAGCACTGTCGTCGACGATCAAGCAGCGAGAATCCGAGAAGAGCATGGTATCGAGACTGTCAGAAGACAAGATCGGTGGCATTCCCGCTACCCGGAAAATCAGACGAGCATCGTCGTGACGACCGTCCCATTCCACGAACGCCTCATTCGAAGGGTGCTGCGACCCAGCACTCCCGCCGGAACTTGGGGTGTTGTTCTCTCGCTGTGTTTGATCGCCGTCGAAGTGACAGTGGTCCTGCAACTGAAGCAGATTGCGCCAGAGAACTCGTTCGGTGCGGTGTTCATGTTCGGTGTATTGATCGTCTCGGCTGGGTGGGGCTTTCGCATCTCGATTGCAACCTCCGTCGCCAGCGCTGCCGCCTACGCCTACATTCATGCTTCCGAGGACAGCATCAGCCTCGTCCCCGCGGTGCTCGTCTTCACCGTGCTCGCTCTGGTCACCAATGTCCTCGTCGGCCAATCACGACTACGTGCAGTCGAATCCGAGCAACGCAGACAGGAAGCCGACCTCCTCGCACGGCTTGCGCGGTCGATGCTCATGACCTCCGACATCAGGAAAATGCTCGACGATGCCGGCGAGCGCCTCACCTCCGAACTCGATCTACCACGACCGCACACGTGCATCGTGCTCGGACCGGCGCCATCACTCGACGCCGACCGGGAGGCAATCGCCCTTACCGACGGTCCGACTGTGATCGGCGCGCTCCTCGTACCGCGAGGGCTACAAGCTGCTGACACGAGGCGAGTACGCCGGATCGTGCCGGCACTCGAATCCCTTCTCACTGCTGCACTTCAGGCTCAGGAGACTCGGCATGAACTGACTAGATCGCGGGCACGAGTGGTAGCCGCAAGTGACCACGCACGCCGAACAATCGAGCGTGATCTGCACGACGGGGCACAGCAACATATCGTCTCCCTCGGCCTGCAACTGCGATCTGTCCAGGCCGCTGTACCGGAACAACTGCCCGAGCTTCGACAACGCGTTGACGGAAGCATCGAAACGCTCACCCGAATACACGAAGACCTACGCGAACTGTCCCGCGGCATCCACCCGGCGATCCTGACCCGTGGCGGCCTGGCACCCGCGTTGAAAACTCTCGCTCGGCGGAGTTCGATTCCAGTCTCGTTGAACACCGACATTCCCGCACGCTTGCCAGACGCTATCGAAGTTGCTGCCTACTACGTCGTCGCCGAGGCCTTGACCAATGCCGCAAAGTACTCGGGTGCGACGGAGGTGACGATCTCGGCCGAATCAACCACCGCGGTGTTCGACCTGATTGTCTCCGACGACGGTTGCGGTGGAGCCGACTTCACTTCGGGTTCCGGCTTGATCGGCCTACGCGACCGAGTAGCCGCCGTCGGAGGAACACTCACGTTGCGGAGCACGCCGGACTCCGGAACCACCTTGACCGTCCGCATAGCCGGCCGGCCTCCGTCACCTCCCAGAGGGCGCGCCGAGGGACACGACGGCTTCGCTCGTGTACGCGGTGAAGGTCAGTGACTCCTGGAAGTACAGCTCGATCTTCTCGGCGTCGTGGGAGGAGTAACCGATGGACAGGTCCTGCCCGAGGTGCAACGCAAAGTCTCCGCCGCGTGTGGACAGCAAGAACGCACCGGGAACTGCAGGCGCCCAGACGATGTCGCCGTCGAGCACACGTCGAAGGTGCTCGCTGATCGGGTAGCCGTGATCGGAGGTCTCGTTGATCGCAGTGAACGCATCGGCTCCGAGGACCAGTGAATACGGGCCGTTGACTCCGGTCAGACGCAGCATCGTGATTGCGCGGCTGACGGTTTCGGGATACCCCCGAATGTCGGCGGGAAGCTCGAGTTCGAGGTTGGCCGTCGCGACCCGCAAGCCGATGATGTCCGCGGCGGCGTAACCCTCGAAGATCGCACGATCCTCCGCGAATGCGGCCAGCGTCGCAGCATCTTTCACCGGCTGCCAGTCCGAGTCGCTCGCGCCGCGCTCGACGTCGTCGACGGCCTGTCTGCTGACCGTGAACGGCACCCTCAACTCCACTATCGGTTTCGTCTCGCGCGCGTGGACGAACACGCCGTCGAAGATCGGTTCGATGCGCCGTAGATGTCCGGTACCCACCGCTGCGAGCGTGGGCCCCGCAGGGCCTTCGACGTCGACCACGCGCCGACCCGCGACGTTGCGCTCGAACGTGCGCCTGGCTTCCTCGTCGATCTCGGCCCACGCCGATACCGAGATGGGTGCCAGTTCGCGATGCAGATTACTCATAGGACAGTTACTTTCTTTCCGACAATTTTTGCGAGACTACCGATTCCGAGTGAACCGTCCGATACAGTTTCCCGCTCCGACGATTTCGGTGCTTGTGGGTTGGTGGGCGCATTCTCGAGGAAATCCACGGTGGGGACGAAGAACAGCGAGCCTGTCACGGCGGTGGAGAAGTCGAGAATGCGATCGTGGTTGCCGATGGGATTCCCGACGAACATGTTGCGCAGCATTCTCTCGATCACGGTCGGCGTCGCGGAATAGCCGATGAAATAGGTACCGAATTCCTTCGTCCCGATGGTCCCGAAAGGCATGTTGTCGCGCAGGATCTGCAACTGATTGCCGTCGTCGTCCTCGATGACGTTGAGCGCTATGTGCGAGTTCGACGGTTTGACGTGGTCGGCCATCTCGATGTCGTCGAGCTTGCTCCGCCCGATGACCTTCTCCTGCGCTTCAGTAGACAGTGAATTCCATGAATCCATGTCGTGCAAGTACTTCTGTACGACGACATAGCTGCCTCCGAGAAACTCCGCGTCTTCGTCGCCGACCGTCACGGCCTCGGCTGCGTCGTCGCCCGTCGGATTTTCGGTGCCATCGACGAACCCCATCAGATCGCGCATCTCGAAGTACTTGAACCCGTGCACTTCGTCGACGACGGTGACGGAACCATCGAGCGCCCTCATTATTCGAGTCGCCATCTCGAAGACCAAATCGGCTTGCTGTGCGCGAAAATGGAACAGCAGATCACCCGGTGTTGCGGGCGCACTGTGCTTTTCACCGCGGACCGGAACGAACGGGTGCAGTCCGGCAGGACGTGGGCCGTCGAACAGCCTGTCCCACGCTGTCGAACCGATCCCCACCACGCACGCCAGCTTCCCCTCTGGTACCCGGAACCCGACCGAACGTTGCACACCTTGAATGTCGGCGAGAAGGTCTCGTACTGTGTCTTCACCGCCGTCGTCGATGGTGACGACGAGAAAGATCGCGGCGGTGGTCAGCGGGGACAAAACTGGTTGCTGGGTCACAAGATTCAGCCTCACAGATTGCGATGTGATTGGCATTGACGCTTCCGTGAACTCACTACTACCTGCTAGCAGGTACCGAGTCGCTCTGCTCGGCGAGGAAGCGGTGCGCGAAGGTCACCGCCATCGCCCCTTCTCCTACCGCCGATGCGACACGCTTGACCGAATTTCGACGCACGTCGCCTGCCGCGAAAGCGCCGGGCACCGACGTCTCGAGGTAGAACGGCGGCCGATCGAGGGGCCAGTTCGAGTTGTTGCCGTCGAGGTCGGGTCCGGTGACGAGGAAACCCGCCGAGTCTCGCACGATGCCTGTGCCCTCGGCCCAGTGCGTATCCGGCTGTCCCCCGATGCACACGAACAGGTGTCCCGTATCGGCCGATTCGACGCGCCCGGTGGTCGAATCGACGATTCGAATGGACTGTAACCCGTCGGAACCGTCGAGCGCGGACACCTGCGAACACAAGCGGATGTCGACGTTCGGTTGCACTCGGATGCGTTGCTCCAGATAGTCCGACAACGTATCGGCCAACCGTCGGCCCCGCACGAGCATGGTGACGTGCCGGGCATGGGCGGATAGGTTCATCACCGCTTGGCCCGCGGAGTTGCCGCCTCCGACGACGAACACCTCTTGGTCGGCGCAGTTCGGAGCCTCACTGGTTCCTGCGCCGTAGAAGAGGCCGCGGCCCATGAACTCGCCCTCTCTGGCGAGGCCGAGCCTGCGCCAGTTCACGCCCGTCGCGCAGATGTTGGATCGTGCGACCATCGTCGTTCCGTCGGTGAGCTGAGCATGAATGCGCCCGTCACGGAACTCGGCTCCGATGCCACCGCCACGCATGAGCAGCAGCTCCGCACCGAACGAGACTGCTTGTTGCCGTGCCCGTTCCGCCAACTCGCCACCCGAGACGCCACCGGGAAATCCGAGGTAGTTCTCGATAAGACTGCTGTAACCGGCTTGCCCGCCCACGGCCTCGCGTTCGAGCAGGACCACGCTCAGTCCCTCCGATGCCGCGTACACCGCGGCCGACAGGCCCGCCGGTCCCGCTCCGAATATAGAGACGTCATATTCTTTCCGACTCGGCTGTTTGACCCAACCCAGACGGTTGGCGATCTCGGTGAGCGACGGTCCGTACATGTTCTCGGCGCCGGGTAGCGCGACGACGGGAAACTCGACGTCCTCCATGGGACGGCCGAATGCGGAGACGCAGGCAGCGTCGCTGTCGATCGGGATCCACGTGAAGTGCACGACGCTGCGGCTGAGAAAGTCTCGCACTTCGAAAGCGTGTCGAGAATGACTGCGGCCGTAAACCCTCACCGCATGGTCGGACATCTGCATGTCAGCTTTCCTATTCCTACGAGCCCGCACCCAAGGCACGAACGGTCCTCGTCTTCAGCTGCGAGCGGTCGCAGCCACACGTCTGCGCGAGAACGCACGCGCGTAATTGGGTGGATAGCGCAGTGGCGCGCCCAACTCGAGTGCGGCGCGGTGTGCCCAGTACGGATCACGAAGCAGCTCGCGCGCGAGGAACACCGCGTCGGCGTCACCGGACTCGATGATCGATTCAGCTTGGGTCGGTTCGGTGATCAGACCGACGGTGGCCGTCGGCAACGCTGTTCTGCGTCGCACCTCGGCGGAGAATCGGGTCTGATAGCCCGGCCCAACGGGGATCCGTGCGTCCGGGACGATTCCACCGGTGGAGACGTCGACGAGGTCGACGCCGCGAGTCGACAGCGCCTCGACAAGGGCAACGGTGTCGTCCACCGTCCAGCCTGGGCGTGAATCGTCGGTGTCTCCGCTCAACCAATCGGTGGCCGAGACGCGAAAGAACAACGGACGCTCCGCTGGCCATTTCGATCGGACCGCGTCGACGACTTCGAGGGCGAACCGCATTCGGTTCGGCAACGACCCTCCGTAACTGTCCGTGCGATGGTTGGTGGCCGGTGACAGGAACTGGTGGATCAGGTACCCGTGGGCTCCATGCAATTCCAGAACGTCGAATCCGGCGTCCCGCGCATGGCCAGCGCTCGACGCGAACGCCGCCACGATTTCCGCGATCTCATCGACCGAGAGCTCGGACGGAATTGGCATGTCGCCGAATGCAACCGGACTGGGAGCCACGGTGCCCCACTGCTGTTCCACATGCGAACCGTCGCCCCACGGGCGACCCGTCGACCCTTTGCGACCTGCATGGACCAGCTGAATCCCCGCAGCAGCTCCCTGCGCGTGCAGGAAGTCGATAGTACGGCGATGAGAGCGAGCCTGTACACCGTTCCACAACCCGAGATCGAACTCGCTTGCCCGGCCGTCCGGTGCGACCGCAGTCGCTTCGACCATTGCCAGTCCGACTCCCCCGATGGCGCGAGCAGCAAAATGCTGGAAGTGCCAGTCCGTGGCCGCTCCCGTCGCGGGTCCCGAGGGTTCCGCCGCGTATTGCATCATCGGCGACATCCAGATTCGATTCGAAACAGTCAACTCGCGGAGCGTGATCGGTTCGAACAGTGCGCTCACGACGCCACCGCCTCGGTCGGATCGATGAACAGATCGGTCATGTCAATGTCCTTGTCCCTCGGGCCGCAAAGCGGGTGTCCGAAAAATCGTTCCCTGCGGGCTGTGTATAGATGACTCTCGTCCGCGGAAGGTCGAATTTCGCCGCTGCTGGCACCCAGCTGCGGGGCAGGTTTCCCGCCGCCGCGTAGTACCGGTAGCCGGTATCCTGAGGAACCGTGTTCGACTCGAATCACGCGCTCACGACGCGATATCCGCGGGCACCTTCGCGGCGAGGAAAGCCCGTCCGTTCTCGGCGATCGTCGAGCGATCGAGGCCCGAGCGCCCGATGAAGCCTGCGACGTCGAACTCCGCCATGTCGAACGGGTAATCGGTGCCGCACACGACTCGATTGTCGCCCGCGTGTGTCCGAAGGAGATCCAGTGCCGCGTGGTCGTGGGTGACGGTATCGAAATACGGTGCGCGAAACAGTTCCCGGGGAGAAGTAGCGCTAACCGACCGGACGTCGGCGCGCGCCTCCCACGCATGCTGCCAACGACCCAGAAGGTCTGGGGCGCAGCCGCCTCCGTGTACGAAGCACAGGCGCAGTTCGGGTAGTTCCTCGAGTACGCCGCCGAGAATGCTCGACGCGACTGCTGTCGCAGTTTCAACCGGATTGCCGACAAGGTTCGCCAGGTAGTACCGCGCCCATTCCGGCCTGGGTAGCTGCATCGGATGTACCAGCACCGCCATCCGATGTGTCGACGCCGACTGCAACACTGCGCGTAGTACGCCCGTGTCGAGGGAGGCACCGCGCAGTACCGGGGGTATGGCAATCCCGGCGAGTACGTTCTGCGCTGCCAGAGCGCGTATCTGTTGCTCGGCTGCTTCGGCGTCGTCCAACCGGATGGAGCCGAGGCCTACGATTCGCCCATTCGAGTCCGAGACGATATGGGCGAGAGCATCATTGAACGAATCGGTGTACTCACCGGCGGGCTCCTCGGCGTCGACCGCGAAAGCGAACGGAGGCGGGGACAGCGCCCGCACAGCGATGCCCGATGCATCCATGTCGGCGACGATCGCATCCACGTCGGACATGGCTTCCGTCCGGATCGACAGAGGCACGTCGCCGAGGAACAGTTCACCGTCGCGATCGTGCATGGCGCCGAACGGCGAGTTCGGTGGAAGCCCGAAAAGATCCGTCGGCAACCAATGGGCGTGGACGTCGACCAAATCCGAACTCACGACGAAACCTCCAGTGGCGAGTTGTCGGAGTCGAGATGCTCGACGGTGGTGAACACCAGTTCACCGTCGCCGATGTTTTCGATGTCGTGCAATAGGTATTCGCCTGCTGCGAAATGGAAGTGGCGTGTCTCGCCGGCCGAGTAGGAGACGTCGCGTGTCGTTCCGTCGAAGGTGTGCTGTCTGCTGGTGCCGGCGTTGACTGCCGTCCAGAAGTAGTCCAGCACGTGCCGGTGCGCATGCCAGCGCTCACCTGGCGCCAGGCGGATCTCCCAGACCCGAACCCGGTCGTTCGCGCTCAGTAACCGCGAGCCCACCTCGCCGTCGAAAGCGTGAGTGTCGAATTCAGCACGCAACTCGTCGGACCATCCCTCGAAGTTCTCACCGACGAGGGTTCCCGCCAAGGGAAGATCACTCAGAAAGCCGTTCTTGGTCATGCCAATTCCTTTCGTGTGTTCTTACCGGCCGGGCCCGTACAGCCCGAATCGAAGATCTGGATCTCCTGGGGTCCAGGTGTTGGTGAACTGCGATCGCTCACCCATGGCCTTCACCCTCGCCAACAGGTTGCTGCTCAACTCGAGCTGGCCGGGCTCCCATTTCTCGAGAGCCTCCGCGACGTTGCCCGCCGCTGCGGTCAGCGCCTCGCTCAGCGCCCACGCGTCGGCCGCCGCTTTGGCCGTTCCCGCCGCCGCATGTGGCCTTGCGCCGCAGGCTGCGTCTCCGATGAGAGCGACCCGGCCATCCGCCATCTTCGACGCTCTCGAATCCCAGACGACCTGGATGAACGGTGCCTCGGTTGAGGTGACGACTTCCGCTGCAGCGGGTGCGAGCATTCGCGATGCAGCGTCGCGCATCTCGTCGACGTAGCGGTCCTGGACCTGATGGGGGTGAACGGACACCTTGCCCTGAAATCCGCGTTTGTCGGTCAGCATCTCGTCGAGGTCCGGTCCTTCCGCGACGTTTCGGTACCAGACGTAATTCATCAATCTGTCTCCGACGGCAGTACCGCGCTCGCTCGGAATGGGATACATCGTGATCTGCGAGTTCGGCACGATGTTGTACGTGATCGAATTACGCAGCAACTCGGCGGTCTCGGCGGTCAGCAGGGCTTCGTCGACGGTGCCGCGCCAGCCGATGTAACCGGAGTAGATCAATTCCACGTCTGGGTCGATCCGCGTCCGGTTCGCGGAGGTCACGCCGTCTGCGATGACGAGTAGGTCGGCCTTCTCGCGGCGGCCGCTGACAAACCTCACTGTCACCGAATCGTCGTCCTGGTCGAACCCGCAGGCGAACTCGCCGAGGTGGTAGTGCTCGCGCCCGAAGTCGGCGAGCAACGCGCGGTAGAAGGTGCCCCACGATGTATGTGACCACGACCGTTCGTCACGATCGAGCACGTCGTTGTCCTTGCCGATGTACTGCACCCAATCCGTGGTGGTGCTGACATCCTCCGGCCTTTGCGCGCTACGTTCACGGAACCAGCGGAGGGTGTCCGGTTGGAGAACGATTCCGCCTCCGCGTCCGTCGAGATCGGATGGGGTCCGCTCGAACACGTCGACCTCGAAACCGAGATCTTTCAGGAGTAGCGCCGCGGTCAGGCCGCCGATCGACCCTCCGACGACCACTGCTTTCGATCCAGCGTAAATGCTCATGCCGGTTTTCCTTCCACGGTTGTCGTTGCGGGGTGTTCTGTATGAAACGTTTCGGAAGGCAGTGCTGCGTCACGAGTTTCAGGAGCGAAGTACAGCCCGATGATCGCGATGATTCCCGTCGAGGCGAGCACTGCCGTCGCGATCCCGAGGTTGCCTCCGAACCACGAGGTGGCAATGACTCCCGCGACGAGCGGGCCGGCTGCCGTGATGTAGCGGCCGATGCTGTTGGCGAGCGCAATTCCGCTGGCCCGCATGCTCGGCGAGAACATCTCCGGACCGTAGACGAAGTTGCCGGACAAAGCGCCGAAAAGTCCGAAACCGACAATGGGTATGACGAATAGGTATGTCGTGTAGGAGTGCTCGAACGGGAATAGGTAAACGATACTGAGACCCGACACCACGAAACTGACGAGGAAGGCTTTGCGGCGACCGATAGCGTCGGCGAGGAAACCCCAACTGGCGTACCCGATGATGCCGCCGGCATTGAACAGCATCGACGAGATCGCGACGCGATGATTGGCGATATCTGCAGACAATGAGTCCGCCGAGGACATGTCCCGGATTATCTGGGGGTACCAGGTCGACACGCTCCAGAAGGCGAGGAGCGACCCGGTGGCTAGCGCGGTGCATATCAACGTTGCGCGCAGGTTCGGTGGCGAGAGTAACCGCCGCAGTACGAACTGGTCTTCTGGACGCTGAATCGAGTTGTTCTTCCGAGCCTTTCGGGTGGCGATCACAGTCTTGATCTCCTCCGGCTCTGGGACGTAACGCCTCAGGAACCACACCAGGAATGCGGGGACGACGGCGAGGACGAGCATGAACCGCCAGCCTTGGCTGCTCAGCATGCTGTAGGCGAGAGCTGCGATGAAGAATCCGCCCGCATAGCCCGACATCATCACACCGCCAGCACGAGCGCGGTACCTGTTCTTCCAGACCTCGGCGACCAGTGCCGCACCGACGGGTGCCTCGACACCCGAGCCGAGACCGGCTATGAAACGCAGAATCCCGAGTTGCCACCAGGTGTCCGCGAAGGCCGCGAGTGCGGTGAACAGTGCATAGGTCAGAATCCCGATCGAAAGCACACGGACTCGTCCGAAATAGTCGGCCAACACGCCGAACAGGATTCCGCCGGTGGCCCAGCCTGCGAGGAACAACGCCACGGTCGTGCCGCCGTACAAACCGATATGCGCAGAATTGACGCTGATTCCGGAGTTCGGTAGCAGCTCGGTCATTGCCGGACCGAGCACCAAGGCGTACAAGCTTCCCGCGAAACCATCGAGCGCCCAACCCATTGTGGTTCCGAACAGAACCAACCACTGGACTTTCGTTATTTCTTTGCGCCAGCCCGGTCCGGCCGGCCTATCGATATTCGATGCCATTGTGTGTCCTTCTGTGAAGGGAGGGTCGTCGACCTCTCTCAGTTAAGGCGGCCGGGTGTATCGGATCCGTACCAGTCGACGTTGTCGCTAGCGATACGCGTCACGACAGTCTTGATCGACGTGAAATCGTCGAAAGACTCCGTTCCTGCGTCTTTTCCGGCACCCGATTCCTTGACCCCACCCCAGGGCAGCGACGGTTCGAGGCGGTGGTGGTCGTTGATCCACACCATGCCGGACTCGATCGCATCGGCGACGCGATGTGCCCTGCCGATGTCACGGGTCCACACGCCGGCCCCGAGGCCGAATCGGTTGTCGTTGGCCATCTCGATTGCTTCTTCTTCGCTATCGAAGGGCACGACGACGGCGACCGGGCCGAAAATCTCCTCCTGCGCGACGCGCATCGAGTTGTTGACATCGGCCAGCACTGTCGGGCGCACGTAGAACCCCTCCTTCAGATCGTCGGACATGCTCGGGACGCCGCCGCCTGCCGCCAGACGCGCACCCTCACCGGTACCGATGGCGATGTACTCGAGGACTTTTCGGCGCTGACGGTCACTGATCATCGGACCCATCTGGGTGGACGGTTCAGCCGGATCGCCGAGGCGGATCCGCTCGGCCCGCGAGACCAGCGCTGCGACGAATTCGTCGTGACGACTGCGCTGCACAAGGAATCGCGCGCCGGCCACGCAGGATTGGCCAGAGGCGACGAAGGCTGCGAACGCTGCGCCCTCGGCCGCGGCTGTCGGGTCGTAGTCGTCGAACACGATGACAGGAGTTTTGCCACCGAGTTCGGCTGTGATGCGGGCAAAGCGCCCCGCGGTCGCGACGGCAGCGGAGCGACCGGCTTCAGTACCACCGGTAAGAGTTATCTTCGCGACGTCTTCGTGCTCTGTCAGCCGGATTCCTGCGTCTCTACCTCCGGTCACCACGTTGACGACTCCCTGCGGGATGCCGGCGTCCGTGACGATGCGTGCGATCGCCAGCGTCGTCAACGGCGTCAGTTCGGAGGGCTTGACCACGACCGTGTTTCCGGTTGCCAGTGCCGCGGAGAGGCTTCGCGCGAGGATGAGGGCCGGGTGATTGAACGGAGTGATGATGCCGCACACACCCAACGGGCTACGTCGCTGGTAGGTCAAGTACGGCCCGTCGCTGGGTAGCACTGCGTCGCGCTGGGCGGCGAGAAGGCCTGCGTTGTAGCGAAACCACTCCGGCACACGCGACAACTGCGCACGTGTCTCGGTGATCGGCCTGCCGTTGTTCCGAGTTTCGAGAGTGTAGAGAGTGTCACTTGCCGCCTCGAGTGCATCCGCGGCACGTAACAGAGCCTTCGCGCGGTCGGTGCGACTCATCCTCGGCCACGGCCCGGTTTCGAACGCCGAGCGTGCCGCCGCTACCGCCCGGTCGACATCGACGCCGACACCGTCGGGCACCTTTGCGATCGGAGATCCTGTCGCCGGATTCACGATCGTCAGGTGCCGTCCGCTGTCGGCTTGGATGTCCTTGCCGTCGATGTACATCGAGTACTCGGTCATGGGGTCTCGTTTCGTCTGCGCGGTGTCGTTTGAAGTCAATGACTTGTAAAACATTCTGCGATTCAGGTCACACAGTTACTATGTGGTGACAGACATAGTTATTGCTTGACAATGTCGATTCAGACAAAACGAGGTGCCAAAGCGATGGTCAAGGGTTCGGGGACATCTGCGCACAGGTCGGACTCGTCGTCTGCTTACGAGTTGCCGGAGGTTCGTCGTTGGCTCACGAGCGTTCGCACGATCACGAAAACGGTGGCCACCGGACAGCCGGTGCCCAAAGTCTTGGATCTGATCGCGCAGACCGCAGCGGCGCTGATGGACTACGAATTCTGTGGTGTTCTGATTCCGGATTCCGCCCACCGGACGTTGACGATCGAAGGGGCTAGCGGACTGTCAGCGGGCTACATCGCGCAGGTCAACGCGCATCGCCCCGTTCGACTGGACCAACCTCCGTCCGTCGAGGCGCCCTCGAGCACCGCATTTCGGACCGGGCTGCCGGTGGCCATCGCCGATATCGAGGCCGAACCGCAGTTCGCGCCATGGGGAGGCGTCGCGAAGGAGCAGGGCTACCGCTCGATGATCTCGGTGCCCCTGATGGAGTCGGAGGACGTGGCGATCGGGACGCTCAATTGCTACCGCCGCTCGGTCCACGATTTCGCCCCGCACGAGATCGAGCTGCTGACCATGCTGGCGGACCACGCTGCGATCGCGCTGACCACCTCACGCTTGAGGTCGGAAGAGGCAGCGCGCATGCAGGAACTCGTCGGCCTCAATAAGGAGCTCCACCAGCAGCGCGATCTACTCGAGAAGTCGGAGGACATCCACCGCAGGCTCACCGAGATCGCGCTGCGCGGCGGTGGTGTCCCGGGTATCGCGACTGCGCTGTCGATCCTGATCTCGCGTGCCGTCCTGATCGAGGACTTGAACGGGGGCGTCATCGGTCAGTCGAGCAGGACCGCTGCCTTTCCCGACGATCGGGCGCGTGCAGCCTACGCGAGCGGGGAGGACCTGCAGCACGAGTTCAGCTGCCATTCAGTACGTCTCGCCGAGTCCGAAGTGGCAAGAATGTGGATTTCCCCCGGCAGAACCGCGTTGTCATCGGTCGACGAACGTGCCGTCGAACATGCCGCATTGGTGACCTCACTGGAGGTCCTGCGGAGCCGGACAGCCGACGAGGTGCAGTGGCGATTGCACGGCGATCTGGTCAATGATGTGCTCGGCGGCGTCGGGGACGCCGCCCAGACCGTCGTCGAACGCGCCGCGCGGCTCGGGCACGATTTGACGCTTGCTCATTTCATGGTGGTGGTGGCGCTGAACAAGTCGGACTCAGCGCACACCGACGAGAGATTGCAGCAGGCTGTCAGGCGCGTACATGCATGGGCCGAGACGGTCTCCCCGCGACCTCTAACCGCGCTTCATCGCGACCGTATCGTGGTTCTGGTACCGAACATCGGACAGTCCGCGGTCGCGGTCGCCGCGACTGCCGAAAAGATTCGGAACTTCGTCGCACCGCGCGGATCGGGGGCGGCCGCGACGGCCGTAAACGCCGGACACAGCGTCGCGCTGGACGGGTACGCGCGTCTGCACCGTTCCGCCACCGGCGCGTTGAGCATGCTGGCGCTGATGGGGAGGTCGGACGTGACCGTAGCGCTCGCGGATCTCGGTTTGATGGGGCTGCTGCTCCAGCTCGACGACGCCGAACAGCTTCTGGCCTTCGCCGACCGCACTCTCGGCCCGGTTCGGTCCTACGATGCCGCGAGAAAGACCGACCTGCTGCGCACGCTGCGATCGTTCTTTGCGTGCGGGCTGGCCGTCGCCGACACCGCGCGCACGCTGCACGTTCATCCCAATACGATCGGGCAACGGCTCCGGCGGATCCAATCTCTCACCGGGATGGATCTGTCTCGACCCGACCACGCGATGGAAATCGCGGCTGCGTTGACGGTGGGCGACGTGGGCGACTCGACGGTGACGGCGTGATCCTGCCGTTTTATGGATAACACGATCGAAAAATGCGATCGTAGCTATTGTGGATGAACGACAACTTGAATACTTCGTCGGCGTGGCCGAAGAACTCAACTTCACTCGCGCCGCCGGGAGGATGTCCGTCGTTCAATCTACCGTGTCTGCCAGTGTCCGTGCGTTGGAGAAGGACCTGGCAACGCAACTCCTGGACCGCACCGGCAAGCAAGTGCGGTTGACCGAAGCCGGGCGGGCCTTTCTTCCCGAAGCCAAGGCGGCGCTCGTCGTGCTCGACCGTGCGCGCGCCGTCGTCCGCGAAACCGACACCGGACTTCGCGGCGCCTTACGTGTCGGCACCCTCAGCGGCATGACGGCGCTCGACACACCGGGACTCGCCCGGCAATTCTCACAGCTGCATCCGCACGTGAACTTCTACCTCGAGACCTCACCGAGCGGATCGTCCGGTTTGCTCGACAAGATTCGGGACGCGACGCTCGACGTGGGTTTCGTCAGCATCGTCCGCCCCTCGGACTTCGTCGGAGTCGAGTCACGTCCGCTACGGACGTTGCCGCTGAGAGTGCTTCTTTCTCCCGGCCATCCGCTGAGTGATCGTGCGTCCGTGCGCCTGTCGGATATCGCGTCGGACCCTTTTGTGGAAATGCCGAGGGGCTTCGGTATCCGCACGCTGGTCGATGACGAGTTTCGACGACTTGGACAGGTACGCAATATCGCAGTGCAGGTCGCGGACCTGACGACGATCCCGGATTTCGTGGCTGCCGGGTTGGGAACCGCCATCGTGCCCGATCTGACACGGTCCTCCCATTTGCGTCTGACCTCGGTCGCGCTCACTGGCTCCGATCTCCTGTGGACTTTGTCCGCCGCCTGGCGAGCAGGCACTCCCCCTTCACGTGCAGCCCAAGCTGTACTCGCGCTCGCCCCGCAGTTCCTGTCCGAGCAGTGGGTCTACTAAGAATATGATCAGAGCTGTGACGCCAGTCCGGCAATACGGGCCACCGTCAGTGCCGAGGTGATCCGCAACAGATCTCGCGGGCGACCGAGCTTCGTTCCGGTCAGACTCTCGAACCGTCGGACGCGTTGCGCGACTGTGTTGGGATGCAGGTGCAGTTCCGTCGCCACCGCTCGCCGGTCCAGATCCTGATCCAGCAGTACACGTACTGTCCGCAGAAGGTCGGTGCCGTGCTCATGGTCGTAGTCGATCGCAGCCCCTAGGGTGGCTCGCGCGAATGCGCACAGTGCCGTCGAATCGTCCAGTTTCAGTAACAGGTGGTCTATGTCGATCTCGCGAAGATCGACGACGCCGGTGCCGTCGCTCAGATCCAGCGCACCGCGCAAGGTGCGGAACAGGGCGGGCAGCCGCTCCGACGGTTCGGCTGCGGTTACTCCCCCGTGTACTCGGCGAGATCCACCGCTTCCGGCGATGGAGGCGAGCACCCGAGACGCGAACGTCGCGACGTCGCCTGCTGACTCCGGCCAGACGATTACGAAGTCACCGCGGTACGACGCTGCCAGCGGCCGAGGCGACTCGCGCGCCACGAAGCGGTCTGCCGCAGCGAGGAGTTCGTCGGTCGTCGGGTGCGACCGCTCGGTACCTCGTAGGGCGATCAGGTGATGGTTGCCGGACAGGTCCCACCCCAATCGGCGTGCCCGGGTGAGCAATTCGGCCATGACTTGGCCGTTGGAATTCAACAGGTCGGCCAGCAGAGAGCCACGCATTCTCTGTTCGACTTCCGCTGCGGTGCGAGCGCGCAACAGTTCGAGAGCGGTCACCACCGCTGCGTGTTCTATGGCTCGTATGTCGAGGTGGGACAGCACAGTCCGCTTCGTGTCGACACGAATGTACGCGACCACCTGCCCGTCGAGCAGAACTCCGGTAACCGTCGTGTCGTCCGGCCCGCGCATTACACCGCCGTCGCGAAGTTCGAGATCTGAGACATCGGCAGTCGAGACAGTCTCGCTCCCGCTGAGGCGCATCCCGTAGACGTCGTCGATTGCGACATCGCGGCCGAGCAGGTCCGCCAGTGTGGAGGCGACCCCCGACGTTCCTTCTCCGCGTAGAGCTATTGCCGTCAGGAGGTCGTGCACTTCCTCTGCCCGCCGCAGTTCGTGGATCGTGTCCTGTTCGCTCACTCGCAGCTGCGCTGTTCCCAGCGCGACAGCCACTTGTGTCGCCATCGCGTTCACCAGGCTGACCTCGGCTTGCTCGAATCGGTGCGGGTTAGCGTGGTACCCGTTCAAGGCGCCGATTACCCGCCCACTTCGTCGAAGCGGGACAGAGATCAGCGCGCGGTACCCTTGTTCGTAGGCGACGCCGCCCCACGGCCCGATACTCGGGGCCTCGTCGATGTCCTCGATCGCGATGTCTTCGATCGCGACGACCTCGCCGGTGCGGAACGCAATGCTCGTCGGCGCTTCGTCCGCACCCCGCACGTCGAGCAGGATAGGCCGGTTGGCGTTGACCTGATCGATGTAGTCAGCAGACAGTCCGTGCGACCCGACGATGGTCAGCGCGCGCCCGCCGGCTTCGGGCAAGAATACCGCGCAGAAGTCGTATCCGAGCAAGTCACATGCAGTGAACGCGACGCGCTCGAGCAGGGCGGCCACTGGCTCGTCCCCGCCGACGGCTTCTCCGATGTCTGCCAGAGCGTCCAACCATCGTTGCAGTTGCGCGTCGGACCGAGGTGTTTCCGCGAACATGGGACTTAGCCTAAGAGTGTGTCGCAGACACATTGTCTGATTTCACCGATCCGCGCACTGTGAAAGAACGCGGTGACACCGGTCACACGCTCGAAGCAAGGAGGCACCCGTGCGGTTACCCCCACGCACCGGAGCATGGCGCATCGTCGTAGCTGTTGCACTGGCCACTGTTGCGGCGTCCGTCGTCACGACGGGATGCTCGGCGGGACTGGGCGGCCCGCCCTCGTCGCGGGCCGCGGTCGACGGTGAAATTCGATTCACCTTCGCCCCGGACCCGATCTGGGACTACATGAACGAGACGGGAATTGTCGACGAGTGGCAGGACGACACCGGATACACCATCGACACCAGTGCCACATGGGACGAGTTCGGCCTGTTCGCCGGCGGACACGCCGACATCATCTCGACGGCCTCGTTCGAGGTTCCCTACCTCGAGGAACAGACCCAGCGAGAGACGGTCATCATCGGTCGCTACAACGCCGAGCGCAGCCGCATCTTGATCCGCGAGGACGATACCGCGCAGTCGGTGGAGGATCTGCGGGGTAAAAGAATCGGCGTGTTCACCACCGTGTCCGGAACCTTGGTGTGGAGCGCCTTGATCAAGCAGATGCACGAGCTGAACTTGGTCGACGCCGCCGACGGCGACAGCGACTTCGAGATCGTCGTCGCCGATATCCAGAACCTGTCGAACCTGTTGGCACGTGGCGAGATCGACGCCTGCGTCTGCTACCCGGACCTCTCTGCACGCGAATTGCGGGACGGATCGGTCAAGCCGCTCTACGACGGTAAGTCTTCCGCGAACCTCTTCGCCGAGCTGGATGCCCCAGGGCACGATGGTCCGATGGGCAATGTCTTTGTCGCTCGGGCCGATTGGGTGAAGGACAACTCCGAAGAGGTGTCGGCGTTTCTCGACCTGTGGAATCGCGGACTCGCCGAGTGGCGAAGCCATCGGGACGAGATCATCGAACGCTACCCACAGCATTTCGCCGTATCGACAAACGAGGACATCGATTTCATGAAACAGTATGTGAACGAACATGACTGGATCGTCGACTCGGTTCGATTCGACCAACAGTGGGCAGAGGACGAAAGCTCGGTCTTCGACCTGATGCGGTCCACGGACATCATTGGCGACGACATCAGCGAACCGACGTTTCTGCCGAGCGAAGAGGTCAGTCGATGACGCAGATCATCGCGCCCCCGGAACGGCAACAAGGTACGCAGGTAGGCCATTCCCGGTGGGGAGTGCGCACACGCACCCGACAGAACGGACCCCGCCGCTGGGTCGTCTCGGGCGTCACGCTGATCGTCGCGGTCGGGGTCTGGGCGCTGATCGCGGCACGGGTCGACGATCCGATCCTCCCGCGGCCCGGCGCCGTTGCGGCACAGATCGTCGACATCGTGTTGTCGGGAGAAGCGTTCACCAACTTCGCATCAAGTATCTCGAAGATCGCCGCTGGTTTCCTGATTGCCATGGTGGGAGGCTTGCTCGTCGGATTCGTTATGGGCCGCAGCAAGTTCATGGCGTCCTACTTCTCGCTACCGCTGTTCGTACTGGGTAACATGCCCGGTCTGACGTACGCCGTGTTCGGCCTGCTCATCTTCGGCGTCGGTGCCGGCGGCCCCATCGTCGTATCCGCCTTGGTGGCATTGCCATTCATCGCGATGAACGTCGCGGAAGGCGTTCGCTCGGTCGACGGCAACCTGCTGGCGATGTGTCAGGCTTTCGAACGCCACAAGCGGGACGTGCTTCGTCACCTCTATCTGCCCGCTCTCGCCACCTTCGTCTTTGCTGGGGTGCGCTACGGATTCGCGATGGCGTGGAAGGTCGAAGCGCTCACGGAAGTGTTCGGTGCCAGCGACGGCGTCGGTTTCATGATTCGCAAGGCCTATCAGGAGTTTCACATCGCGGACATGCTCGCGTGGACCGCACTGTTCGTCCTCACCATGATCGTGATCGAGCGCGGACTCGCAATTCTGGAAACTCGATTCTTCGCATGGCGAAAGGAACTCGCATGAGTACGACTACCGCATCGACGATTCCAGGCTGGCGACGCCACGCCCGAAGCCAAGGATCGTCGGTCGTCGCCACGACCGTAGCGGTGCTCAGCATCCTGGCCGTGTGGCAGGTCGCCGTCGTCGTCGGGAATCGAGTTCCGTCCCCGGCTCAGAGCGTCGACCGCCTCGTCTCCGAGGCTGCGATAGGCGAACTCTGGCACAACCTGGCCATCAGCATGAACCGCTTTCTGCTGGGTCTGGTACTCGCGTTGGTGGTGGGCACGGCAATCGGCGTCCTCATGGGGATGTCGAAACTCGCCGACCTCGCTTTGTCCGACCTGAACGCCGCCGCCCTGGCCATTCCGGCCGTCATCTGGGCCTTGTTGACGACGATGTGGTTCGGATTCGGTTGGCTGACATCGGTGGTGACGGTGTTCCTGTCCGGACTACCGTTCGTGGTAGTCAACATTGCCAAGGCCACCCGTGCGGTCCCCGCCGATCTGATTTTGATGTCCCGCGCATTCGGTGTTCCGCGGGCCGGGGTTCTGCGCCACATCGTGGCGCCTGCCGTCGCCGGCTCGACGGTCGCCGCGGTCCGATTCGCCATCATGAGCGCCTGGAACGGATTGTTGCTGGCCGAATGGTTCGGCGCCACATCGGGTGTCGGGTGGCGCTCGCGGTATTGGTACGACGCCAACCAGCTCGACGGCTTCTTCGCGTGGGTCCTGGTATTCATTCTGCTGCTGGTGATCGCCGACCTGCTGGTGCTCGGACCGATCGAACGGTACGTCTCCCGCTGGCGCACGGCGTAACGACCTCAACTACACGAGAGTAAGTGAACTGCAATGGCTTCCATCGAAATCAAAGAACTAGTCAAAGACTTCCACGACCGTCAGGGCAACAGCACCCGCGTCATCGACGGCATCGATCTGACCATCTCCGGCGAGACGTTCGTCTCGGTCGTCGGGCCGTCGGGCAGCGGCAAGACGACGTTGCTCAACATCGTCTCGGGTATCGAGACGCACACCTCCGGATCGGTCGACCTGCGTTCCGGAGGCCGCGACGCCCGCGTCGGCTACGTCTTCCAGGATCCTCGGCTTCTGCCGTGGCGCACCGTGATGGCCAATCTCGGCTTCGTGCAACACGAGCGCGAAGGCTGGGAAGATCGCGCCCGCCACTATCTCGATCTGGTTGGGCTGAGCCACTGCGCCGATCGCTACCCCTCACAGCTGTCCGGTGGGCAACAACAGCGCATCGGAATCGCCCGCGCGTTCGCCGTCGAACCGGATGTTCTGCTCATGGACGAGCCCTTTTCCCACCTCGATGCGATGACATCGCGGACGCTGCGCGAGCATCTGGAACGGATCTGGTTGGAATCTCGTCGTACCGTCATGTTCGTCACCCATGACGTCACCGAAGCCGTTCAATTGTCCGATCGCATCATCGTTCTCGCTCCCGGCGGACGAATTCACGAGATCATCGACGTCGATCTACCCCGCCCACGCAAAGCTTCCGACCCTGCAGTCGCGGTTCTGCAGGCAGAGGTCCTCGCGCGTTTCGAAGCGCTCGAGCGCGGGCAGGTGGAGGCAGTATGAGCAAGGATTGGTCAGGAAATCGCGCCATCGTGGTCGGTGGTTCGATCGGAGGTTTGACCGCTGCACTCCTGCTGCGCCGACTGGGATTCGAGGTATCGGTGTACGAACGTACACCCACGAGCCTCGACGGTCGCGGCGGCGGAATAGTCCTCCAGCCGGACACGATCCGATGGTTCGCCGAATGCAGCTCGATGCAACCCGAACAGGTCAGCACCACAACGAGATACGTGCAGTACCTCGACTCGAACGACACGATCGTTCACCGCGACGAAGCTCGGTGGAGTTACACCTCCTGGGGGACTTTCTATCTGCGCGCTGCTGTCAGATTTCGGTTCCGATCACTACCACTTGGGCGAGTACGCATCAGGGTTCGACGAGAATGCAGACGATGTGGAGGTTCGATTCGCGTCGGGCGCCCGCCGACGCGCGGAACTCGTGGTCTTCGCGGACGGCATCACCTCACCGAGCCGCCGACGTATCTCGCCGAACTCCGAGCTCGAGTACTCAGGCTACGTCGGGTAGCGCGGTGCTGTTCCCGAATCGGAAGTGTCCGCCGGGACGTTCGAATTGCTCCACGACGCAATCACATACAGCGTTGCACCTCACACCCATATCAACGTCTACCCCATCCCCTCCGGAGACGGTGGACTCGCAGTGGGCGAGCGGCTGCTGAATTACGTCTGGTACCGCAACGTTGAGGAAGGACACGAGCTCGACGAACTCATGACCGACAAACGCGGCTTCGCGGCGAAGGTGTCACTACATCCCGGTGCGGTCCAGGATCGCTATATCGACGAGATGCGCTCGGCGGCATCCGATCTTCTAGCCCCCGCCGCCGCCGAAGTGGTCCTGCGGACCGAGCAGCCCTACCTCCAAGCGGTGTATGACGCCGGGGCCGACAAGATGGCGTGCGGGCGGGTAGCCATGATCGGCGCCGCCGCCGGCGACGCCCGTCCGCACGCAGCGGCCGGAACGGCCAAAGCCGCCGCCAACGCCTGGGCCCTGTTCGACGCGCTCTCCAGCGCCGGAGACATCGCCGAAGCACTGGCCAAGTGGGAGCCCGGTCAGCTCGAACTCGGACGCCAACTGCTCAGCAGGGTGAAGTCGATGGGAGCGCGATCTCAATTCGACTGCACCTGGACCCCAGGTGACCCGGACCTGCGGTTCGGTTTGTACGGCCCCGGCCACTGATGCCGGTGCACTACGGGCACCTCGCCGGAGTCCTAAAGCGCACCTTACGGCTTGGGGCTTATATAATAGTGATCTACGTCTCCATCTGCTTCATTGCAGGCAATGCTCGAATGGAAGGACGAATCGGCATGTGGAACCTTTTTCTGAAGAGCATGAGGTTTGGGCCCTACTCGCACCTGCTCGACGGGGCGGATTCGCGGCGCGCGCCCCTGTGTGCAATATCGGGATGGGCCGTGGCGCATGGGGGAGACTCCGAATGTTTTCAGGTTGCCAGCCCGACCAACTTGGTTACGGACGATGCTGTCAGGATGTCCTGACGACCGTCGCCGCGGCGCCGGGATAGAGCACGTGGTTCACGCCGCCTCGGAGTCGTTGTCGTCCAGGAGGTGGAGGGCGCGTATTAGAAGCTGCTCGATCCGGTCCTCGACGCCGTCGACGAGATCAGGGACATCCGCCATGGCCACATACGCCAGACTGCGCGCCTACACACCGCGTTCGTAGTATCGCGGATCGTGGTTGACCAGAACCGGCTCGACGACAGGCGCTTTCGTAAGGCCTTGTTGGCTCTCGTCGTCGATACGACCGTGATCGGGTCTCCGTGCCTTCCGAAGGCGGTTCGTCGGTGAGATACGCGTGGACGACCGCGGCGACAGCTTGCGCCTCATCGGGTCGGGCGGGAACGGCACGTGTCCCCACTGATCAATCGGAACCGCCACCGGCCCAGGTCGTTTGCGGCTCCTTCCTCATGTCAGGAATCCTGTTGTGCTGCAGTTGTCCTGCGAGCAGAGCCGTGGAGGCGTTCGGCGCGGAAAGTGATCCGTTCTGTCCGGGCGGAGTCGAGAGCGAGCCGAATCGACCTCGTTCGGCCAGGACGACGCGTCCCGCGTCGACGTGCTGGCGGTTGATCGCCGAGACAAGACGTCGCTGCACGGTTCGCCCGGGCGGAGTGTCGATTAGGAACTCGGCCAGAGCCGCCGGAATGGCTGGGAGCAAGACCAATTCGGCTGCGCTACACCAGTCGACCAACAGCGCCCAGTCGTAGCCGTACTACGCAGGCGGACGTGTCGGTGCCACCGCGGTCGCGCTACCGGCGGCAACCGACATGAATGGCGAATATCGCCGACGCGGCGGTCAGACCGTTCCCGTCTCGACCGGCGGTGCGTCGAGCTCGGTACGAGCATGTCTTCATGGACGAGGAACCAACAGCGCCGGTTCGTACGCATGGTTCTGAACCAACACCAGCGTGTCGTCGCGGGCGTAGCACACGGTGACCACGACAGGGTGTACTCCTGCGGTGAAATCGCACCGGTCGCCGATGTTCATGCGGCATCGATGCCTTGGCCACCTCAAGCTCGAACCGCCCCGGGAAACGCCGTGGTCCGGACGAGGTTCGCATGGGCGCGACTAGGCCGAACGCAGATTCATCACTTTGGTTCCAGAGTCATAACTCCACACAGACCCAGCCGACACCCCAACGGACGCGACCGGCCACTCGAACTCCGTCCACGGGAGTCAAGTTCCAATCCCTCAAAACGGTCCACCACCGACCGCAGCGGTCCAAACCACTCATCACTTTCCTTCACCGCAAGGTCGATTGTGACGAGTAAGTGATGGGCTGTTAGCAAAGCAAACAGCCCCTGAACGCGGATAACCGCGGTTCAGGGGCTGTTTCTTGTGCGCCCGAAGGGATTCGAACCCCTAACCTCTTGATCCGTAGTCAAGTGCTCTATCCGTTGAGCTACGGGCGCATCTTCTGTTGTGCTGATTCTTGCGAACCAACCGTACTACATGCTGACTCTTGCGAATCAGCGTGGCGGAGGCGAGAGGATTTGAACCTCCGGACCCGGTGAAGGGTCAAGTCATTAGCAGTGACTCCCATTCGGCCGCTCTGGCACGCCTCCTAGGCTGCCGGCCCTCTCGGACCGCCGGGGTGAAAGATTACACATGCTTACGCCACGAACGCAAAACGCCTGGTCAACCTGCCGTTCACCTTCACCTCAGGAAAGAGTCGAACCAGTCGAAGATCCGCGCCTGGGCTTCGACGAGGGCGTCGGAGGCGGGGTCGGAATACTCGGCGCTACCCGGCTGCCCCTTGACCGCGTCGGCGCGATGACGCAGTCCGCTGTAGCTGACGATGTTCGTCGCCACCGAGGCCCGCGTCGCCGCCTCGCGAAGAGTCTCGATGTGCTCGGGTGGTGTCTTGGGGTCGTTCTCGCCGTACAAGCCCAGCCACGGCGCCTGCAACGCCGGGGCGGCCTCGACCAGAGCCACCGCGTCGGCATTGAGCGGTTCGACGATCCCCGCGGCAGCGACGCTGACCGCCGCGCCGATGCGACGGTTGGTCGCGACGATGAGCGCGGCGGTGCCCGCGTCGTCGAATCCGATGACGCCGACGCAATCCGGGTAGACGCCTCGCGACGTGAGCCAGTCGAATGTGGCGTCGAAGTCCGCGAACAGGTTCTCGCCGAACACCTCGCCGTCGGCTCCGTCACGATGGAAAAGGTCGGGCGCAACCGCCAGCCATCCTTCGAGGGCCAAGGCACGCAGCAGATCGATGAGACTGTCGGGCACCTCGCGCGATTCGTGGAGAACGACGATGCCGCCCCGCACACTGCCCTCGGGCGAGATGGCGGTCAAGGGCACCGTCTGTGGATCGTCCGGCGCTCGAGGGGGCTCTTCGCCGTCCTCCCCGGTATCCACATCGACCCGCAGTACAGCGACATCCGTGAATATTCCCGACATAGGACCAAAATAGTGCCGACGCGCTCGCCCCGGGCCATTACCGACGGACACACTGAAACGTACTCACCGGTGTGAGCGCATAATGTGTGCCGTGACCGCCCGCATTCGCACCGACCTCGACGCCATTCCCGCCTACGTCCCGGGACGGAACTTTCCCGGTGCGATCAAGCTGGCCAGCAACGAGACCACGCAGGGCCCACTGCCGAGCGTCCGAGACGCGATCGCCGACGCCGTGGCGCACGTGAATCGCTACCCGGACATCCTGTCGACCGCCCTCGTCGCGGAACTCGCGAGGATGCTGAACGTCGAGCCGGAGAACGTCGCCGCTGGAAACGGCTCCGTCGCACTGTGCCAGGAGGTCGTGCAGATCACCTGCAACCCGGGCGACGAGGTCGTCTTCGCGTGGCGGTCGTTCGAGGCGTACCCGATCATCGCCCGCGTCGCAGGTGCGACGCCCGTCGAGGTGCCACTCGACGAGAACCACGTCCATGATCTCGACGCCATGCTCGCCGCGATCACCGACCGCACCCGCGTCGTGTTCGTCTGCAATCCCAACAACCCCAGCGGAACCGTCGTCACGCGATCCGCGCTCGAGAAGTTCCTCGATGCCGTGCCCGCCCACGTCCTCGTCGTCCTCGACGAGGCCTACTTCGAGTACGCCCGCGAGAACCCCGAAGGCGAGTACACCGACGGCGTCGAACTCGCGCGCGGACGTCGCAATGTTCTCGTTCTTCGAACCTTCTCCAAGGCGTACGGACTCGCAGGCCTGCGCGTCGGATATGCCGTCGGCGACCCGTCGATCATCACCGCGCTCGGCAAGGTACGCATCGCCTTCGCGGTCAATTCCGTTGCCCAACAAGCAGCTCTGGCATCGCTTGCAGCCAAGGACGAACTGCTGGCACGGACCGACACACTCGTCGTGGAGCGCGAGCGTGTGCGAACTGCGCTGATCGAGATGGGGTACGACGTCGCGCATTCCGACGCGAACTTCGTGTTCATGCCGCTCGGCGACCGCTCCGGAGCGTTCGCGGCGGCAGCGGCCGAGGCGGGAGTCATCCTGCGTGCCTACGGAAACGACGGGGTGCGGATCACCATCGGTGATCCGCACGAGAACGACGCATTCTTGAAATACGCTGCCGCAGCGGCCCGTTAGAGGCCGAGAGCCGTCTTCAGCGTCGGCCATGCCTCACGCAGGTCGTCCTGCCAGTACGGCCACTGGTGGATTCCGTACGGGCGGTACGTGACCGTCGCCGGGATGTCGAGGTAACGCAACCGCGTGTCGAACAACGTGGTGCAGTACAGCGAGGCGGCTTCGAGCGGTCCACCCTGCGCCGCGTCCTGCAAACCCTTTCCGCCCGGACCCATTTCGTACGGACCGGGAAGGCCGGTGCCGGCGGAGACGTAGATGTCCTTGCCGCGCAATGCTTCCGCGTTGCGTGACGGATCGTGCTCGACCCACTTCGGGTCGACGTTCTCGCCCCACATGTTGGTGGCGTTGCCACCGTTCATCGCGACCGTCGCGCGGACGGCGTCCTTCAGGTTGGGCTGCGAGTTGTCGTAGCAGCCACTGAGCCCCGCGACGCCGGTGTACAGATTCGGGTGGCGGGTGATGAGGTCCATCGCCGCTTGTGCGCCCATGGACACGCCTGCGATCGCATTGGTGCCGTTGCCGTCGAAACGGGCGTCGATCAGTGGCGGGAGCTCCGACGTCAGGAACGTCTCCCACATGTTGACCCCGAGAATCGGGTCGGGCATGTTCCAGTCGGTGTAGTAGCTACTGGAGCCGCCCACCGGCAGAACCACGTTGACATCCTTGTCGGCGAAGAAGTCGACGATGTCCGTCTTCTGAGTCCACGTGCTTTCGGCGTAGTTGGACTCCTTGCCCGCGCTGACGCCGTCGAGCATGTAGAGCGTCGGCCGCGACGAGTTCTGCCGAGCCGGCAGGAGCACCTGCACCTGGATGATCTTGTTCATCGCGGGCGATTCGACGAAGACCGCCGCACGACGGTCGGTGATCATGTCGACGCGGTCGATCCGCGCGCTCGTGATCGGTGACGCACCCACGAACGGAGGAGCGCCGTCGGAGCTTCCGGTGCCGGGCAGCGGCTGGGCCGACACGACCCCGGTTACCGACAACGACAACGCGATACTGACTCCCAGCGCTGCCAGGACACGACGGTGCATCGACTGATCCATCCTCCCCCGCCGCGCCGCGAGCGGCGCTGGCACGAACATCGGTCTCGCACCTTACCCGCCGGTAGGTTGGGGGCGCCGCAAGCCGTAACTGCGGCCAGGATAGTCGCGACAACCGTCGTACAAAAGTTTCACGCGATCTTTGGGATATCTACAGAAGGCCTCATGAGCAGGGCCGCGACCAGGAAACACACAGCTCCCACGAATGTTCCGAAGTTGGCTATCGCTGCGTTCGAGAGCTCCCCTGTCGACGGATCCACGAACGCCGCGATCGCCGACACACCGAAGGCGACCGACCCGATCATGTTCAGCCACGTCGTCCGCCAGTTCCGCGCGGCAGGGTCCCACAGGGCATCGGTCTCGGTCGTCGCGAGGACTGCGAGTCCGCTCGCGATGAGGAAGGCCGCCGACCCGAAGACGTCCGGACGCCACACCCATTTGTCCGCCTGTTCCGCCGTCAGACCGCTCACCATCGCGATGCCGGTGCTGACGTTGAAGAGCAGCGTGCCGACGAACTGGATCGCCGCTGCCCACCAATCGAACAGTTCGACCCTCCTCGATTCCTCCCCCGGCACCGGCCTGCCGCTCAGTCGCAGAGCGATGAACCCGGCTGCGGTGAAGAAGAGCGAACCGACGAAGTACGTGACGTTGTCGCTGTCGACGCCGACCCACTGCGCGTAGCCGGGCACCGCAGCAAGTGCGAACAGCACAGAGCCGATGACGAATCCCCAGGATTCGCGTCGCAGCATGCTCAGATTCCTGCATGTGCGACGACCCGGCCGTTGTCGATGGCCGTCACGAGTGCCGCGTGATCGGCTGCGTTCTGCACCGCGTAGACCTCTGCGAAATCGGTGATCGCGTCCTCGAACCTGGTGCTCGATCCCAGGTAACCCGCGATCTCGACCCGGTCCCCTGACCTGGCGTGCGCGTAGGCCAGCACCTTCCCACACAACTGTCCGTACAGTTCCATGCCGCTCGGCTCCATGGCCTCGATGACGGCCGATCCCTTGCCGTCGCGCAACTGACGGAGATAGAAGTCACGCGTCGCGCCGTCGGGGTCGGCGCCACGTTGCCATCCGAGAAAGATGTCACTCGACGCCTGCATCAACCGCTGCCCGTCGACGACGCGTCGGCCCTCGTTGTCGTACGCCGGCCCGGGCCAGTAGCGCGCGATGACGGACTGCTGCGCTTCCTTCGCCTGAAGGAACAGCGGGTCGGTCTCGTCGGCGCCCACCATGAGCAGGATCCAGGCCCGCGTCCCGACACTGCCGACGCCGACGACCTTGCGGGCGAACTGTACGAGGCGAAACGAGTCGAACAGCACCTGCTTGTCCTGCTGAAACGTGGAACGGTATGCCTGTAAACGAGTTTCGAGTTCACGATAGATCGCTGCCGGGTCGTCGTTCATGTCCTCGATCGGAACGACGAGCGGTGGGTCGGCGATGATGCGCCTTCTGCCGTCGACCACCTCGGTCAGCTTTGCCAGGGCTTGAATGTTGTCTCGTGAACGCGCTTTTCGCACCATCTGCTGGGTTCGTTTGCGCTGCACGGGATCGAGCTCGCCCTGCACGGACTCGAGCTCGTCGGTCACCTCGACGTTGGAGTACCACACAGCGAGATTGCCGAGTTCGGCTTGCCGCCTGATGGTTTCGCGGTACGTACATGCCGACGACCGAACGATGCGCCGACGTTGCTTGCCCGAGAACCCGCGCGACTCGGCCGCGATCGCGAGACTCGCTGCGAGTCGCTTCACATCCCATTCGAACGGGCCGGGATGGGTCTCGTCGAAATCGTTGATGTCGAACGCCATTCGACGCTCCGGCGTCGCATAGACGCCGAAGTTGCTCAGATGCGCGTCGCCGCACAGCTGAGTCTCGATGCCGGAATTCGGGGCGCGAGACAGATCGTCGGCCATCACCAGCGCGGCCCCGCGGAAGAACGGGAACTCCGCCGCAGCCATTCGGCCGTATCGAATCGGAACGAGGTCCGGCACACGCGTCGCCGCCTGCTGTTCGAGCAGCGCCACCGGGTCACGACGGACGGCGCGATGCTCGGCGAGAGATTCGAGGGGCGTCGCGCGTCGCGCAGTCTTGCCCCGTTTACGCCGGGCATCGCGATCGAGCGTCAGGGTCATCGATCGATCGTGACGCCCGTCCGGCCGCTCGTCGTCATCCGCTACGGGTGGATTTTTGGAAGTCAGCCGCGGCCGGTCTCGTCCTGCAGCTTGTCGATCATTTCCGACGCCTCCGCCTTGGTCAGGCCCTCGGGCACTTCCTCGTCGGCCTCCTGCGCCAGCGTGTTGAGGTAGCTCTCCTGCGGGCCGGTGGCCGGCTCACCGCCGGTGACCCACTTGTCGGGATCCTTCTCGGGGTTCTGACTGACCTGGGTGTTTTCGCTCATATGTTCGTATACGCCATCGGTGCCCCGCCTAAACCCGTTCATTCGCGGAGATGAATCCGATTGACTGTTCAATCTTCTGGCCCGAAAATCAGACCCTTACCCCCTTTTCGTCAGGAGCACGACAATGAAGAGCAAGAACCTGCTGGTGCGCGCCGGACTCGGTGGCGTCGTCCTTGCGGCCGCCATGGTCACCACGCCCGCCGTCGCAGCCGCAGATCCGATCACGGATTTCCTGTGCAGCTCGGGATCGGCGCAGTTCTGCCCGCCGCCCCCTGCCTTCGTGCCGCCGCCCGCGCCTCAGGCTGCGCCCGCACCTCGGCCGGCACCCGCCCCGAGCGCATTCCAGTACAAGAACTGCACCGAGGCTCGTGACGCCGGCGCGGCTCCCGTCTACCGCGACGAGTACGGCTACGGCCCGCACCTCGACCGCGACAACGACGGCATCGGCTGCGAGTAGCCCCTCGGACCCGCGCTTGTGCAGGCCGAAAAGCCACTTTGCCTGCACAAGCGCGGACTCGATACCGTCGCCTACGTGAGACGACGCCAGCAACCGCCGCTGCCGAAGCGGCATGGGCTGGACCCGGCTAGAGTGCGGATGCCGGAGGACGGGCACTGGACTACGGTCCGCACATTCTTGTCGGACAGCCAAGGTCGGATATCAGGGGCACGCCTCGACGAGATGTTCGCGGCAGGCGAGATCGTCGACATGTTCGGGCCCCTCTCGGTCGACGCTCCCTATATTCCCGGCGAGGCCGTGTGGTTCCACCGCGACCTCCCGGACGAGACGCCGGTGCCGTTCGACATTTCCGTCGTGCATCGCGACGAGACGATCGTGGTCGTCGACAAGCCGCATTTCCTCTCGACCATTCCGCGCGGCGGCCACGTGCTGGAAAGCGCGTTGGTGCGGCTGCGTCGAGACCTCGCGCTGCCGTTCTTGGTGCCCGCACACCGATTGGACCGCGTCACAGCGGGATTGGTGCTGTTCGTCGCCGACCCGAAGGCTCGTGGGGCGTATCAGTCGCTGTTCCAGGACCGCAAGGTCCGTAAGACGTACGAGGCTGTTGCTGCGTCGTCGAATCACGACTTTCCTGTGACAATCGAGAGCCGAATCGTCACGGAGAAGGGCACTTTCGACGCTCGCGAGGCCGACGGTGAACCGAATGCGAAGACCGTCGTCGAACTGCTGGACGTTCGAGAAGGGCTGGGCCGCTACCAATTGCATCCGCACACCGGGCGCACCCACCAGCTACGGCTGCACATGAACTCGCTCGGCACCCCGATCGTCGGCGACGACCTGTACCCGGAACCCACGGGACGCGCGATCGACGACTTCACCGATCCGCTTCAGTTGCTCGCGTCGGAACTCGAGTTCGTGGATCCGGTCTCGGGTGCGACGCGGCGATTCGAGACCGGCCGCACTCTGCAGGCTTGGGACGAAACGAACGAATCCCCCTCCTGAATCGAAGGGGGATTTCGCCCGCGGAAGCGGAGGGATTTGAACCCCCGGACGCGGTTAGACGTCTCTCGCTTTCAAGGCGAGTGCATTGGGCCGCTCTGCCACGCTTCCTGGCCTCGCTACTACGTGGGAGATACTAAACGCTCCGCGAGTAGGGAGCCAATCACCCCTCGGCGCCGGAGCTCGACATCGCCGCGTCGACCTTCTCGAAGATGTCCCCCAACACCGCGAGTTGATGAGGCGTCAGCAGATCCACCAGATGCCTCCGGACGCTGGCCACATGCGTCGGTGCCGCGTCGGCGAGCCGTCGTCGACCCTCGGTGGTGATGACGGCCAGGACGCCCCTGCCGTCGTCGACGCACGTGCTGCGGCCGACCATGCCGTCGGCCTCCATCCTCCGAATCTGATGGGTGAGCCTGCTGCGGGAGGAGAGAACACCGTCGGCGAGGTCGCTCATACGCAACGACCCGTCCGCCGATTCGGACAACATCACCAAGATGCGGTATTCCGCCATCGTCAGGTCATGCCCATCCTGCAAATCCTTGTTCAGTACCCCCTGCAATCGTTGGCCGCCGTCGATATAGGCGCGCCACGCTCTCATTTCCGCAGCATCCAACCACTGCGGGTCCCCCCCGGGACCAAAGGATCGTTCGGCCGTCACGCGACCATATTAAGCAACGAAGCTACCGATGAGTAGCACGCCACGGGGATGTCCGAATCCGACGGTTACGCCTACTGTCGTGGAATGTCCCAACCACACATCGATCCCCCGTACATGGCCGCTGACGACCGTTACGAGTCGATGCAGTATCGACACGTCGGCAGGAGCGGGCTTAAGCTTCCGGCGATCTCGCTGGGCCTGTGGCACAACTTCGGCGACGACACTCCACTCGCCACGCAACGAGCCGTGCTGCGTCGCGCATTCGATCTGGGTGTCACGCACTTCGACCTCGCCAACAACTACGGTCCGCCATACGGCAGTGCGGAGAAGAACTTCGGCCGCATCCACTCCGAGGACTTCGCCGGGTACCGCGACGAGCTGAGCATCTCCAGCAAGGCGGGCTGGGACATGTGGCCGGGTCCGTACGGATTCGGCGGGTCGCGGAAGTATCTGCTGTCGTCGCTCGATCAGTCACTGCAGCGCATGGGCCTCGACTACGTCGACATCTTCTACAGCCACCGGCCCGATCACGACACGCCGTTGGAAGAGACCGCGGGCGCATTGGTCAGCGCCGTCGAGCAGGGCAAGGCGCTTCACGTCGGCATCAGTTCGTACACGCCGGAAGGCACCGCGACGATGGCGTCGTTGCTCGAGAAGGCCGGTGTTCCGCTGCTGATCCACCAACCCAGCTACTCGATGGTGAACCGGTGGATCGAGGACGGCCTTCTCGACACACTCGAACAGGTCGGAGCAGGCGCCATCGCGTTCTCACCGCTCGCGCAGGGAATGCTGACCGACAAGTACCTGTACGGCATTCCCGACGGCTCCCGCGCGACACAGGGCAAATCGTTGAACCCGGACTGGTTCACCGACGAGCACGTCGGGGAACTGAACGCGTTGAACGACATCGCGTCGTCGCGCGGCCAGTCGTTGGCGCAGCTGGCGCTGAGCTGGGCATTGCGTGATCCACGCGTCACGTCGGTGCTGGTCGGCGCATCCAGCGTGCAGCAGCTGGAGAACAACATCGGCGCGTTGCAGAACCTGGACTTCTCGGACGACGAGCTGAGCCGAATCGATCAGCACGCCAAGGATTTTGGGATCAATTTGTGGGACATTTAGGCGCCTGCGGCGCCCGTGCGCGGATAGTTGGACTCTGGGCCAACTATCCGCGCACGGGTGGCGTAGCCGCATAGGGTGGACGCATGCATGCGATAACACTGACAGAGTTCGGTTCCCCCGACGTCATGCAGTGGACCGAGGTCCCCGATCCGACGCCTGAACCAGGACAGGTCGTCGTCGACGTCGCCGCCACCGCAGTCAACCGCGCCGACCTGATGCAGCGTCAGGGCAAGTACCCGCCTCCCCCCGGCGCGAGCGAAATTCTCGGTCTCGAATGTTCCGGCGTGATATCGGAATTGGGCGAGGGCGTACACGACTGGAAAGTCGGCGACCGCGTGTGCGCTCTGCTGGCAGGCGGCGGCTACGCCGAGAAAGTCGCGGTCCCGTCGGTCCAGCTCTTTCCGATTCCGGCAGGCCTGGATCTGCATGCGGCAGCGGCGCTTCCGGAAGTGGCGTCGACGGTGTGGTCGAATCTCGTGCAGTTCGGCGGTATGCGATCCGGCCACACGGTGCTGATCCACGGCGGTGGAAGCGGAATCGGAACGCACGCAATCCAAGTCGCCAAAGCCCTGGGCGCGACGGTGGCAGTGACGGCTGGGTCGAAGGAGAAACTCGACTTCTGCGCGTCCCTCGGCGCAGACATCCTGATCGACTACAAGAACCAGGATTTCGTCGAGGAGCTACCCGATGGCGCCGACCTCATCCTCGACAACATGGGCGCAAAATACCTGGAGCGCAACGTGAATGCGCTCGCCAAGGACGGAAAGCTGATCACGATCGGAATGCAGGGCGGTGTCAAGGGTGAACTGAACTTCGGCGCCCTGATCGCCAAGCGTGGGACCATCCACGCGGCCGGACTCCGCGGCCGACCGGTGACCGGGCCGTCGAGCAAAGCCGACATCGTCGCCGACATGACCGAGCGTCTGTGGCCGATGATCGAGGAGGGACGCGTCGCACCGATCGTGCATGCCGAACTGCCGATCACCGAAGCAGCGGAAGCACATCGGCTTCTCGACGCGGATGCCATCGGCAAGGTGATTCTGCGGGTGAGCTGACCCATGTGCGCGAAAATGCATAGCCCTCTATGTATTTTCGCGCACGGGCTCGCGCTCAGCGAAGCTGAGCCAGGCTTTTTACGAGTTGATCGATCTCGTGCCGCGTCGTGTACGGCGCGAGGCCGATGGTGACGGCACCGCCTTCGTCGTTGACGCCGAGGGCGTCGAGCAGGCGACTCCCACTGTGGATGCCGCTGACCGTTCCGATGCGGTTCTGCGCGAGATGCTCGGCGACCTTCTCGGCGGAGGTGTCGGCGACGGTGAAGCTGAGCGTCGGGATCCGGCTGGGCGCGTCGCCGAGAACCATGACGTGGTCGAGCTTGCCGAGCGCGCGAAGCAGGTAGTCGAACAGGCGGTCGTGGTAGTCCTGCAGCGATCCGATGGACAGCTGCAGGCGTTCCCGACGCGTCCCCGTCGCCGCTTCGTCGAGGTTGGCGAGATAGTCGATCGACGACACGACGCCGGCCAGCAACGCGTACTGGTGACCCGAAACCTCCAGTCGCTCTGCGCCTTTCGCGAACGGGTTGAGCGACATCGACGGAATGCGATCGAGCAGACCGGGATCACGGAACACGAGGGCGCCGACCTTGGGCCCGCCCCACGCAGCTGCACTGACCGCGACGACGTCGGCGGCGAGTTCGTCGATGTCGACGTGCGCGTACGGTGCCGCGCCTGCCGCGTCGACGACGATGAGTCCGCCGACGGCGTGGACACGGTCGGCGGCCACGCGGACGTCGGGCGCGGATCCGACGATCGGCGACGCGGCCGTCATCGCGACGAGACGGGTGGTGGAGGTGATCAGTTCCTCGAACTGCCAGCTCGGGAGTTCACACGTGTCGATCTCGACCTCGGCCCAGCGGACCTGTGCGCCGTAACGATTGGCGATGCGTAACCACGGCGCGACGTTCGCTTCCTCGTCGAGCCGAGACAACACCAGACCGGTCCCCAGCCCGAGCCGAGACGACAGCGATTCGGCGAGCCAGGCGAGCATCGTCGCGCGGTCCGGACCCAACACGACGCCGGCCGGGTCGGCGCCGACGAGGTCCGCGATGGCAGCTCGGGCGGCGTCGAGAAGTCCCGCGCTGCGCCTCGACGACATGTGGCCGGAGGTGTGAGTCGGCGCGCTTCCGCGAAACGCCGTGGACACTGCCGTCGACACACGGTCGGGTATCTGCATACCGTTCTGCGGATCGAGGTGGATCCAACCGTCGCCCAACGAGGGAATCGATCCCCTGACTCGTGCGACGTCGTACCCCATGCCGGACACTCTAGGCGTTGACAACGCGGGCGCGTGTGCCACGCCCCTCGTTCGACAGGACGGCATTTCCTTCGAGCACGCTTGTCTTCCCTCCATGTCCTGAGCCCCTGAACAGGATAATCGGCCCCGCTCGTCGCGCAATCCCTCGTGACGCGTAAGGATGGCTGTATGACGCAATCGGACTCGTTCCCGAATTCCGACAACGGCGACCACGTCGTCGTGATCGGCCCGAACGGACAGCCTCTCGCATTGAGCCGCGAGGAGGCAACCGCTGCCGCCGCCAGGGCGGCGGGAACCGAAGCGCCGTCGAACGACGAACAACCGCTCTCCGAGATGGTCGAGCAGCCGGCGAAGGTCATGCGCATCGGCACGATGATCAAGCAGCTGCTCGAAGAGGTCCGCGCAGCTCCTCTCGACGACGCCAGCCGGGCTCGGCTGAAGGAGATCCACCAGTCGTCGATCCGCGAGCTCGAACAGGGCCTGGCTCCCGATCTGCGCGACGAGCTCGAGCGTCTGGCACTCCCCTTCGGCGAGGACGCCATTCCGTCGGATGCGGAACTCAGGATCGCGCAGGCCCAGCTCGTCGGCTGGCTCGAAGGACTGTTCCACGGAATCCAGACGGCACTGTTCGCGCAGCAGATGGCAGCGCGCGCTCAGCTCGAACAGATGCGGCAGGGCGCACTGCCGCCGGGGGTGAGCATCAACCCCGGTGCAGGCGGTCCTAGTGGCGGCGGTACCGGCCAGTACCTGTAGCCGACCAGCGGAATGACCCGTGGTTCGCTGGGCGGGTAAGGTCGACCGTCGTGTCAGCCCCAGCGAAGAACCCCGAGAACGAAGCAGGAGAGCGCGTGCCCGTTCCCGTTTCGGACTCGCAGACCCTCAAACGCGCGTTCGGCGACCTGAAGACAGGGTTCCGTCAGCGCGAGCTGTGGCTGCACCTCGGATGGCAGGACATCAAACAGCGCTACCGTCGGTCGGTCATCGGTCCGTTCTGGATCACCATCGCCACCGCCGTCCAGGCCACGGCAATGGGACTGCTGTACTCGGTGCTGCTGGACATGGACCTGAAGACGTTCCTGCCGCACGTCGCCGTCGGCCTCATCATCTGGAACTTCATCAGCGCCGCCATCCTCGAAGGTGGCGACGTCTTCGTGGCCAACGAAGGCCTGATCAAGCAGCTGCCGTCGGCGCTGTCGGTCCATGTGTACCGGCTGGTGTGGCGTCAGGTGCTGCTGTTCGCGCACAACCTGATCGTCTACGTCATCATCATCGCGATCTTCCGGCCCACGTTCCACTGGACCGACCTGTCGGCGTTCCCGGCGTTCGCGCTGCTCGCGCTCAACGCGGTGTGGGTCGCGCTGCTGTTCGGCATCATCGCGACGCGCTACCGCGACATCGCACCGATCCTCGCGTCGATGGTCACGCTGCTGTTCTTCATGACGCCGATCGTCTGGACGACGCAGGGTCTGCTGAACCAGGGCGGGCAGGCGGCCGAGCGTGCCCGCCTCGTCGAGATCAACCCGCTGTTCCACTACCTGGACATCCTTCGCGCCCCGATGATCGGGGAGCCGCAGGAGGCGTACCACTGGTACATCGTGCTCGGCTGCACGGCCGTCGGCTGGTTGCTGACGATCGTCGCTCTCAAGAAGTACCGGGCCCGCGTGCCCTACTGGGTTTAGGGGACTTTCATGTCAGTGAGCATCACGACGCACGAAGCCTGCGTCGACTTCCCGATCTTCGACGCCAAGACCAGGTCGCTGAAGAAGGCGTTCCTCGGCAAGGCCGGTGGAGCAATCGACCGCAACAGCTCCGACGTCGTCGTCGTCGAAGCCCTTCGGGACATCACGATGAATCTGAAGGAAGGCGACCGCGTCGGCCTCGTCGGGCACAACGGAGCAGGCAAGTCGACGCTGCTGCGACTGCTGTCCGGCATCTACGAGCCGACGCGCGGCTCGGCGTCGGTCAAGGGCCGCGTCGCCCCCGTCTTCGACCTCGGCGTCGGCATGGATCCCGAGATCTCCGGTTACGAGAACATCATCATTCGCGGGCTGTTCCTCGGGCAGACGCGCAAGCAGATGCTCGCGAAGATGGACGAGATCGCCGACTTCACCGAGCTCGGCGACTACCTCGACATGCCGCTCAGAACCTATTCGACGGGTATGCGCGTGCGCGTCGCGATGGGCGTCGTCACCAGTATCGATCCGGAGATCCTGCTGCTCGACGAGGGCATCGGAGCCGTCGACGCCGAATTCATGAAGAAGGCGCGCATCCGCCTGCAGGAGCTGGTCAAGCGTTCCGGCATCCTCGTCTTCGCGAGCCACTCGAACGAATTCCTCGCCCAGCTGTGCGACCGCGCGATGTGGATCGACCACGGCCAGGTCCGTCAGGAAGGCGGCATCGAAGAAGTCGTCCGGGCGTACGAGGGCGACGACGCCGGTGACCACGTCGCGACGATCTTGAAAGAGCTCGAACGGGACGACAAAAGTGCCTGACGTCGTGGCGCCGGACAAGATCGTCGGCGTGATCGTGACGCACAAGCGTCGGGAGCTCCTGGCTCTGTCGCTCGACGTCATCACCAAGCAGACACGCCCACTGGACCACCTCGTCGTCGTGGACAACGCGCACGAGGATGCGGTGCGCGAGCTCGTCGAGTCGGCGTCGATCCCGACGACCTACCTTGGGTCCCATCACAATCTGGGTGGAGCCGGTGGATTCGCACTTGGAATCCTCTACGCGCTGTCACTCGGCGCGGATTGGGTTTTCCTCGCCGACGACGACGGCCGTCCCGAGGGCCCGCACGTTCTGGAGACGCTGTACGACTGTGCGTCGAAGCACGGCCTCGACGAGGTCTCTCCCGTCGTCTGCGACATCGACGATCCCGACCGTCTGGCGTTCCCGCTGCGGCGAGGTGTCGAGTGGCGTCGGCTGCGGTCCGAGTTGATCGACCCGCGCGATCCCGACGACGATCTGCTCGAAGGAATCGCGTCGTTGTTCAACGGCGCTCTGTTCAAGGCGTCGACGATCGACGCCGTCGGCGTGCCGGACCTTCGATTGTTCGTGCGCGGCGACGAGGTGGAGATTCATCGTCGGCTGCAACGGTCGGGCCTGAAGTTCGGCACCTGCCTGACGACGGCCTACGTGCACCCGAACGGCGCCGACGAGTTCAAGCCGATCCTCGGCGGGCGGATGCACACGCAGTATCCCGACGACGAGACCAAGCGGTACTTCACCTACCGCAACCGCGGTTACCTCATGTCGCAGCCCGGAATGCGGAAACTGCTGCCGCAGGAATGGATTCGGTTCGGCTGGTTCTTCCTCGTGACGACTCACAATCCGAAGGGGTTGGTGGAGTGGTTGCGTCTGCGGCGTCTGGGGCGTCGGGAGTATTTCAGGCGCTGACGCGCATGTGCGTGCGAATGTATACCCCTCGCTACATTTCTACTCACGAGCGCCGAAGGCGCCGTTCTCGGCTACCGTGTGCGCATGACGGAACCGCGGAAGCTGACCGATCGCATTCGACAGTCCGCGCGCGAGAAACTCCAACGCGCGCTGGGTGAAGTTCTCGACAAGCAGACCGCGCAGCTGGCCGAACAGACGAACGATCAACAGGCGAAGCTTCTCGACATCCTCGAACGTCAACGCCGCGAGATCGACGATCTGCACGCCTTCATCCGCGGCCTCGAGATGCGGATGCGTCGGGACATTCCGTATGCCTCCGACGTCGAAGCGGCCGCGCAGAGCGCCGAGTTCGCCGAGGAGATGATGCCGAAGGCGCCGACGTTCCTCCGGCCGCACGCGACGCTCCGCTTTGCACTCGGCGAGGTGACCGTGAAGGGCATGGCGTTGGAGTTCGGCGTCGCCAGCGGGACGACGCTCGAGATCATCGCGGAGGAATTGGCGTCGAACACGGATGTTTCGATCGTCGCCGGGTTCGACGTGTTCTCCGGCCTACCCGAGACGTGGCGTACCGGTTTCCCGAAGGGACTGTTCGAGCAGGAAGGCGAGCCGACGGTTCCGGGTGCCGAGATCGTGCCCGGTCTGTTCGAGGAGTCTCTGCCCGGGTTTCTGAAGTCGCACACCGAGGATCTGGCGTTCCTGCACCTCGACGCGGATCTGTACTCGTCGACGGTCACCGTGCTCGATCTGGTGGCGGATCGCTTGGCCGTCGGCACCGTCATCGTGTTCGACGAGTACTTCAACTTCCCCGGCTGGCGGAACCACGAGTACCGCGCGTGGACGGAGTTCGTGGGCCGTACGGGTACCGAGTTCGACTACCTGGGCTACACCGCGGACAACGAGCAGGTGGTGGTTCGGATCAGGAAGGCGCCTTCGGCGCATGTGAGCAGAAATGTATAGCGGGCTGTACATTCGCGCGCACGTGCGGAGCAGCCGCCTCAGCTGTACAGGCGCGTCCAGTTGTCCCGGCTCGTCAGGTCCGACATCGACACTCGGTAGGTCTCCGAGACGTTGTCCGTCTCGGTCCGTAGCCGGCGCAACGCCGTCACGCCACGCTTGGCCAGGTCGATCGCAGCAGCCTTGTCGCGCTTGCGCACTCGCACGCCTTCCTGCGAACGGTCGGTCACGACGGCATGCGCGAACAGCGACACGTGCCACCAATGGGCGTCATCGGCGCTGATCGCCACCGGGCCGGGCACGACCCGGCCACGCCACTGGTTCAGCACGCGCTTGGCCAACACGGCCCACTCGAGGCTCTTCTTCGGGTGCGGACCGGCAGGCGTGATGAACATGTCGGCCGGGCGGACTCCGGGGACGGCGTTGGCGTCGTAACGCTTCGTCTCGTCGTACGCCGAGCGCTCGCGTCGGATCGCGGCCGCCGCGTCCATACCGCCGTCGGCAAGCTTGCTCGGACCGACGAGGAAGTCCTCGACCGCCTTGATCAGCGTGAACGCCATGCCGTACTGCATCGACACGAGGTAGCGGAACAGGTCGGTGCCGAGCTGACGCGCGAGCTGCCTACCGTCGAGTCCGCCGTGCAGGGCCGCGGTGATCATGCCGTTGCGCAGGTTGAAGTAGCGGTGCCACTCGTCCCAGTCCTTCCACGCGAAATCCGCGTGCCAGACAGCCGCGCCGGGAAGCGTCACCGTCGCGAATCCGTTTGCGCGAGCACGGTATCCGTATTCGATGTCGTCCCACTGGAAGAACAGCGGCAGCGGGTAGCCGATCTGCGACACGATCTCCGACGGGATGAGGCACGACCACCAGCCGTTGTAACCGGCGTCGACGCGCATGTCCTGCTTCTTCTTCAGCGCACTCTTGTCGGCGATCGCATTCTTGACGTGCAGGCCGGCCTCGAGCCGCTGCAGATTCGCGACCTCGGCGCCGACGTGGACGCGGTCGGGGTGCAGCAGGTAGAGCATCTGCGCGCCCACGATCGCCGGTTCGACGGTCTTGTTGGCGAACGAGTTCATCCGGACGATGGCCTCGGGCTCGCACAGCACGTCGTCGTCCATGAACACGACGTTGGCCGGATCGCCGCCCGTGCCCTGCACCTCGTACAAGCCGCGCGTGAATCCGCCTGCACCGCCGAGGTTGGGCTGGGTGATGTAGACGAGCTTGTCGCCGAGCTCGGCCTGCACGCGCTGGAACAGCGGACGCGTCTGCACCTGGTCGGTGCCCTGGTCGACGACGTAGACATTGTCGACACCGTGCAGCGCGATGGGATCGTCGGCCATGGCGGCGACGGTGTTGGCGCAGTCGTCGGCGCGGTTGAACGTGCAGATGACGACGGATGTCGGACGCATCTTCTCGGGTGCGTCGACGGTCCACTCGGCATCCTCGACCGACAGCTCGCCGGACGTCGTCGTGAAGCGGACGAACAGCGCGCCGCCGTCGAGGAACTGTTTGACCTTGGCCGTCAGAACGAGGCGGCTGGGCTGGCCGTCGGTGTCGACCGTCGTGCTCGCCACGGTGCGCTTCTTGCCCTTGTAGTCGGTGGCGACGACGTCGACGCGGCCCGAACCGGTGACGGTCGCGACGAACCGCGCCTCGGTCACCTCGGTCCATCGCTGCCAGTAACTGGCCGGGAAGCGTCCGAAGTAGCTGTTGGTCTCGACGACGGTGCGCTTGGCGAGCTTCGCGACGTACCGCGAACGTTCGGCGTTGCCCTTCGCCACGGTGGCATACATATCGGCGCTGACCAGCGGGGACGGGCCGTCGAACAGCGTTCGCTGCGCCGTGAGTCCTACCGCGCTTGCCGCGGACCCACCGAATGGTGCACCGAGACGATTCAGAGCAGTGCCGTCCATACCTCGAGAAACCCCATCTTCGTCGATTTTCTTGCAAAGCCGTCCTGCCAGGCAACCTCGCCGGAGACCATGGTCGCACAGTCCTGTGGAAGACCGTCCCGACGCACGGTACGGCCTGGTCTTTCGGCTGACGAGGTGCACGGACGATACAGTCGTACAGCCCTTGATCACATACGGAGCGAACAGTGACGACCAGCACGATGCAGCACGGACACGATCCTGGGCTCGGAAGCAGAACCGAACGCCTGGCCTGGGGTGCCGCGGTCGCGGCCGTCGTCGTACTGGGTTATCTGCTGATCCTCGCCGTCGATCCGCGGTTCTTCTACATCGACGACACCGAATCGGGTGCCGTCCCCAACTGGCTGCAACTGGGTCGGATACTGCGCGACGGCCACTTCCCGTCGCTGGTTCTCGATCAGTGGATGGCAGGCAACTATCCCGTCGAAGGCCAGGGCGGGTTGTGGAACCCGGTACAGATGGCGATCAACTACATCTCGCCGTCCGTCGACAACCTCGTCGTGCTGGCGACGTCGGTGAAGCTCGGATTTTCGATCGTTCTGGCCTGGGGCGTGTACCGCGTCGGACTCGCGTACGGGGCGCGTCCCGCGTGGGCGGCCGTCGCGGGTGCGAGCGCGCCGTTCGTCGGATTCACGCTGTTCTTCGAGAACACCTCGTGGATCACCGCGTTGATGGGCACCGCCTGGATCATGCAGGCCTGGGCAAGTTCCATTTCCTACGCACGCGGCCGCTCCGGCCCGATCCTGCCGTTCGTCTTCCTCTACCTCGCGATCAGCGTCGGTTACGTGCACGCCGCGGTCATGGCAGGCGTGATGATCGGCTCGCTGGCGATCGGCGAGTGGGTGTTCCAGCGTCGCTGGCAGCCGGCCGCACGAGTGGCGACGGTCGGAATCGCGGCCGCGGCGTGCGGCGCGATCACCTTCCTGCCCGGAGTGCTGACGTCTGCCGTCACCTGGCGCAGCGGCGTCGAAGGCGCCTTCAACGACAATTTTCTGACGGCACCCTGGTCGGAGACGCTGACCGCGAGCATCCCGTCGTCGGTGACGAGCATCGAGTCCTGGACTGGTGAGACGACAGCGTCTCCCGTCACGTACATCGCGTGGTTCCTCGTTCCGGCGCTGGCGTTCGTCGCGTGGCAACGCGTTCCCGCCGCTCTGCGCGAATTCACGGCCCCACTGATCCTGCTCGTGTTCGTGCTGGTCTTCACCGCCGGCCCCAGCGACATCGGCCCGATCCGCTGGCCGGCGCGAATCCTCCCGTTCGTCGCCATCCTGGCATTGATACTCGTGACGACGATCCTCAGCCGCTACGGCACGCTGACGCGGCTGCGACCCAGAATTCTGGCGGCGTCGTTGCTGGTCCTGATTCTGGTGCTGCGCGCCGGCTCGTCGGGGCCGGAGCTGTTCGGCCGTCACCTCGTGTCCGGGATGCTCATCGCTGTCGTCGGCGGGCTCGCGCTTTTCCTGGCTCGGCGGTATGGGTCCAGGGCGACGGCCGCGTTGTTGCTGGTCACGATCGCGCCCGTCGCGATGTACCAGGTCGCGAGCTACGACCCGCCGTTCGACAAGTGGTGGCTGCCCGCGTCCCAGTCGGAGGCGCGATCGGAGTTTCCGAAGTGGGAGGGGTCGACGCTGCAGCTCGGCAATCGTGAGTTGACCGAGACCAGCGCCTCGGAACCCGACGACCCTCGGCTGCCGTGGCATTCACAGGTGTACGGCAATTCGGCCAAGGTGCTGGACCTGGACTACGTCAACGCCTACACACCCGTCGGCTATCTCGACTTCGCCAACCTGCTCTGCTTCGAGCACGAAGGATCCACCTGCCCGGACGCCTATCGGCGCCTTTTCCAGGTCGACGCCTACACCGGCAAGACCTATGCCGATCTGATGCGGCTCGACCGCGTCGTACTGCAGAAGAACCAGTACCCGCTGATCGACGACCAGCCCGCGCCGCCTGGGTGGAAGTGGGTCACGCCGCCCACCGCCGACTCGGCTCGCCAGACGTACGTGTTGGAGCGCATCGCGGGACCGCTTCCGAGCGACCAGGGCCGCATCTCGGCGACCGTCGGCGTCACCGCGACGTCGGTCTCGTCGGCCGCGGATTCCGAAGAGGTTCGCGTCACCTCCCCGAACGGTGGCAGCGTCGTGTTCGCGCGACTCGCCTGGCCCGGCTATACGGCGACGCTGAACGGTGAACCACTGCAGACGAAAGGCATCGGCGACATCTTCCTGTACGTCGACCTACCACCTGGAACATCCGACGCCGACCTGAAGATCGACTTCCGTCCACCCGGTCAACGGATCGGCTTCGCCGGTATGGCGGGCGGCATCGTCGTTCTCGGTCTACTGGTGGTTCTGGACGTGAGGCGACGACGCACGGATCGTCGTGGGGCGACGGTCCTCGAAGAAATCCACGAACCGACCTCGTCGAAACCCAGTACGACGAGTCCGAGCAGATAGGCTCATACCCCGTGATGCCCCCGTCCGATTCATCCCGCGACCCGCACCGCATCTCGATCGTGGTGCCCGTCTATCAGGGCGAGCGGACGCTGCGTGCACTCGTCGACGAGATCCTCCCGCTGACCCAGCCGACGCAGACTCCCGGTGGGCGGCCGATGGTCGTCGAGGAAGTGCTGCTCGTGTTCGACCACGGACCCGACGGTTCCGCCGATGTGATCCGCGAACTCGTCCGCAAACACGACGTCGTTCGCGGCGTCTGGCTGAGCCGGAACTTCGGGCAGCATCCCGCGACGTTGGCGGGTATGGCGTCGAGTGGTGGTGAATGGATCGTCACGATGGACGAGGACGGCCAACACGACCCCGCCGAGATCGGTGGATTGCTCGACACGGCACTGGATCGCCAGTCCTCGTTGGTGTACGCCAAGCCGACGAACGTTGCGCCCCATGGTTTGTGGCGCAACGCCGCATCGCGCGGATCGAAGTGGGTCATCGCCAAAGCGCTCGCCGCGGACAACACCGTCGACTATCAGAGCTTTCGTCTGGTCCTTGGCGAGGTCGGTCGCTCCGTCGCCGCCTACGCCGGATCGGAGGCGTATCTCGACGTGGCGCTCAGCTGGATCGCCGGCGAGGTCACGACGAGTCCCGTCACCTTGCGCGAGGAAGTCGACCGACGATCGGGATATCGCCTGCGCACGCTGCTGTCCCACTTCTGGCGCATGGTGCTCTCGAGCGGCACCAAGGGACTGCGACTCGTCAGCTTCATCGGAATAGCGTTCGCACTGCTCGGTCTCGTACTGGTGGCGTACGTTCTCGCGTCCTACGTACTGTTCGACGCCAACACCGTCGTCCGCGGGTGGGCGTCGACGATGGTGGTGCTGCTGTTCGGTTTCGGCGCGACGCTGTTCTCCCTGGGCATCGTCGCCGAGTACGTCGGCGTCAACGTCAAGACAGCGATGGGCAAGCCGCCGTACCTGATCGTGGCGGACCCCGCAGACGGGCCGCTCGGCCGCACCGAACGCGCCTCCGACCCCGATTCGCCCGCGTGACAACGACATACACGTGGGTCGTCGGCAGCGGCGGACTGCTGGGATCGGCGGTCTCGCGGGAGCTTCGTCGACGCGGCCACGCCGTCCAGACGTCGGCCGTACCGTGGTCGAATCATGAATCGGCGAAAGAAGCTCTGCAACAACAATGTTCGGCATTCTTCGAATCCTTCGACGACGGTGGACCCTGGAATATCGTGTGGGCCGCGGGCGCAGGAGTCAACGGAACGACCCTCGCCGAGTTCGACGCCGAGAACGACCTCATTCGCGCGTTGACCCAGTCGATCGGCAACAGGACTCGCGAGGGCACACTGTTCCTCGCCTCGTCGGCGGGCGGGGTGTACGCAGGCGCGTCCGGTGCGCCACACCACGAGGACAGCCCGCCCGCGCCGCTGGGCGACTACGGCCGTGCGAAGCTCGAATCCGAGGACATCACACGGCGATTCGGCGACACGACCGACGTCAATGTCGTCATGGGCCGCTTCGCCAACCTGTACGGACCCGGGCAGAACCTCGCGAAGCCGCAGGGGCTGATCTCGCATCTGTGCCGCGGATATCTGATGGCATCTCCGGTGTCGATCTACGTCCCGATGGATACGCTGCGCGATTACCTGTTCGTGTCCGACGCGGCCGAAATGGTTGCCGACGCACTCGCATTGACGAAGTCGCGCCGTGAACCCCCAACGGTCAAGATCTTCGCATCGGGTCACGCCGTCACCATCGGTTCCATTCTCGGCGCGTGCCGAACAGTGTTTCGACGACGCCCCAACGTGGTCCTCGCCGCATCACCGCTGGCCGCGTTCCAGGGGCGCGACCTGCGACTGCGGTCGACGGTGTGGCCGGAGATCGACCGACGGACCCATCGCACGTTGCCCGCGGGCATCGCGTCGACACTGGAGGCGACGCGTCGCGCACTCGGGGTCAGCCGGTGAGCGCCCCTCCGGCCGGAATGAGCGGCACCCCTGGGCCGCTGATGCGGATCATCAAGAACCAAGCCTTCGCGTTCCTGCTCGTGGGCGGCGTCAACACAACGCTCGGCACCGCGTGGTTCATCCTGTGGCAGTTGCTGATCGGCGAGCGCTTCGGGTATCACGCCGCGATCGTGCTCGGCTATCTGTGCAACGTGCTCTGTGCGTTCGCGATGTACCGCTACCTGGTGTTCCGGGTACGCGGCCACGTCCTACGTGACCTGTGGCGGTTCTTCGTCGTCAACTTCGGGGCATTCCTGGCGAACATCTCGCTGATGACCGTCGCCGTGTCGTTCCTGCACTTCCCGCCCATCCCTTCGCAATTGGTCATCACGGCGATCATGGCTGTCGCCAGTTTCTTCGGCTACCGCGACTTCTCGTTTCGCAGAAAGACAACAACATGAGCCCACGTGTATCCGTCGTCGTTCCGGCGTACAACAATGCCGAGTACATCGGTGAGACGATCGAATCGATTCTGGGACAGACGTTCACGGACTTCGAATTGATCATCGCAGACCACTCGTCGACCGACGGGACGATGACCGTCGTCGAGAAGTACGACGACCCACGCATCCGGGTGCTGACGACAGAAGCAGGCGGCGGCGCCAAGCGGAACTGGGATCGCGTCACCGCCGAGGCAAGCGGGGAACTGATCAAGCTCGTGTGCGGTGACGACACCATCCTGTCGACGTCGCTCGCCGCGCAGGTGGCAGCGTTCGACGAGCACCCCTCGGCCGTGCTGGTCGCGTCGCAACGCACGTTGATCGACGCCTACGGCAAGACGTTCATCGCCGCCCGCGGGCTCGACGGACTGTCAGGGTTGACCTCCGGACGAGACGCTGCGCGCGCCGCAGTTCGTGCAGGCGCCAACATCTTCGGCGAACCGGGCTGCGTCATGATGAAGCGCGAGGTTCTCGAACGAATCGGGCTGTGGGACAACGCTCATCCCTATCTGATCGACCAGGCCACCTTCATCGGCGTCGCACTGCACGGCGACGTCGTCGCGATACCGCAGCCGCTGGCGACGTTTCGGATCAATTCCGGCCAGTGGAGCGTCGAACTCGCGACGGAACAGGCCCGCCAGGCCGCGGACTTCCACCGGAGCCTGAGCGCAGCTCATCCGGGCCTGCTGTCCGCCGCCGACGTACGGCTCGGGAACGCGAAGGCGCTCGCCACGTCGTTCATGCGACGTGGCGTCTACCTGCTACTGCGAAATCGCATGTCCCGCTAGGACAGAACCGACTCGGTCTGCGCGTACGCCGATTCGGTCGCGTCCTTCTGCGGGCGCCACCACTGCTCGTTCTCGCGATACCAGTCGACGGTCGCCTTCAGGCCGCTGCGGAAGTTCACATACTGTGGCGTCCAACCCAATTCGGTCCTGAGCTTGGTCGAGTCGATCGCATAGCGGAGGTCGTGGCCCGGGCGATCGGTGACGAAATCGAAGGCATCGCCGGCCTGGCCGGTCTCCTCGAGGATGGTCTCCAGGACCTCACGGTTGTTCTTCTCGCCGTCGGCGCCGATCAGGTAGGTCTCGCCGATCACGCCCTTGTCGATGATGGTCCAGACCGCGCTGTTGTGGTCGTCTACGTGGATCCAGTCGCGGACGTTCTTGCCTTCGCCGTACAGCTTGGGTCGACGGCCCGACAGGATGTTGGTGATCTGACGGGGAATGAACTTCTCGACATGCTGGTACGGACCGTAGTTGTTGGAGCAGTTGGAGATCGTGGCCCGGACTCCGAAGCTCCGCGCCCAGGCACGGACCAGGAGATCGCTCGACGCCTTCGTCGACGAGTACGGACTCGACGGGTTGTACGGCGTCGACTCGGTGAACCGTGCCGGGTCGTCCAGCTCGAGGTCGCCGTAGACCTCGTCGGTGGAGATGTGGTGGTAGCGGACGTCGTGCTCGCGGACCGACTGCAGAAGCGTCGTCGTGCCGATGACGTTGGTGTGTACGAACGGCCACGGGTTGGCGAGGCTGTTGTCGTTGTGCGACTCGGCGGCGAAGTGCACGACCAGATCGGTGTTCTTCACCAGACTTTCGACGAGCTTCTGGTCGGCGATGTCGCCTTCCACGAACTCGATCTTGTCTGCGATCGACGCGAGCGATTCCCGATTTCCGGCGTACGTCAAAGCGTCGAGCACCGTTACTTCGGCGTCAGGCCGCTCGGCGACGGTTTGGTGGACGAAATTTGCACCGATGAACCCAGCGCCCCCGGTCACGAGCAGTTTCATGGGCATGACCCTACCTGTCCCAGCGAGTTTGTCGGGACGTCGTGTTAGCGTTCGGCGCGACTTCGGGGGGAGTGCATATGGGATTGCGTAAACGGCTTCTGCTGCTGGCAGGAAGCCTGGCGGTATTCAACCTGGTGCTGTGGGGGATACCGAAACTGGCGCCGGAAGTGCCGGGAAGATACGAGGGCGTGGCGGGTACGACGACGCCGCGGCCCGCAGGTTCGGTCGTCCGAACGACAGCTCCACCGTTGCCGTCGGGGTTTCCGTCGATGGAATTCCCGCCGCCGAAAATCGACGTCCCCGACGGGCAGCCGCAGCCCATCGCCACCAAGTTCGGGCTGACATACGACATACCGGCGGATTGGGACAACTGGTACGACGGTTTCGCCGGGTGGGAATCCGAGGACGGATCGTCGATGATCTATGGCGCTGTGGGGTTCTACGAGCGGCGCGAGTGTCACGACGGCGAATACTCCGCGCTGGCGATGACGGGAATGACCGGGCGCCCGGCAGACGATCTCGACATGACGGCGCGAACCGAGGTCGAGAAAGCCCTGTCGATCTACGCGGACGGAACGGGCGTGTCCGCCCCCTCGGTGACGATCGACGGTCCCCAGGCTTTCGATCTCGGAGGGCAGCCGGCGGTTCGCTACCGGGCGAATGTGGAGAACATTCCGCAAGAAGCGGAGGACTGTACCCCTCCAGCAGCAACATTCGACGTGGTCGCGACTCCGGGTCATGCGACCGCCGCGACTGCGCTCTTCCTGGTGCAGGCCGATCGCGGTGTGGACAACGCACTGCGCGATTCGCAAATCGACGACATCATTTCGTCGATCAGAAGGAGCTGACGTGGACGAAGTGTTCGCCGCACGGCCGTCCGAAGTCGCCGGAATGGGCAGACTCGCGGACCGCATCGGGCAACAGACTCTGGCAAGCCACTACTACATCAATGAGCACGCAGGACTCAGCGAGACCATCCCCGGTCAAGTCCTTCAACGCCTCGCACCCTTCATCGCGCACTACCAGGAGTACACGCGATCGCGGCACGTCCACCTGTCCGCCAACTGCTGCTACATCGGCGACGAACTTCGGAAGGCCGCCTGGCTCTACGTCGACCTGGAAGAGAAGAACTACGACGCCCTCAATGCCCACACCGACTTGATTCCGGTTCCGGTACCCCAACCAGGCACCTCCGAAAGTCCTGCGGTCGGTGCCGTCGAGGACTACCCCACCCCGGTCGACTACGGCGAACCCTCCGGAATCGACTATCCCCCACCGAATCCGGCCGTCGACGAAACCCGTGAGGTGATCGACGACGCCGCCGGGTGGCTCGGAGAAGTGGACAGCACGATCTTCGAACTGAGCGGGTGGAGTCCGCTGAACGAAGTGACGCTGCCACTGAGCGGTAATTGGAACGAGATCAGACGATTGGGTGAAGTATTCGACATTGCGGGCAGCGCCATGGAAGCCGCCGCCGAATCGCTCGAGAACGGTGTGCGACGCGTCGACCCGTATTGGGACGGTCTCGCGGCACAAGCGTTTTCGGACTACTCACAACGGCAAGTCGCAGCGATGTACTGGGAAGGCCCGTGCGGACGAACGATTCACGCACTGTCGGAAATCATCACCGAACAGATCAAGAACGGCGTCCGAACCGTCGTCGGAAAGCTCGCCGAGATGCTCGAAGCTGAAGTCGATCTGGGCTCCGGTCGATCCGCGATGAAGGTCGCGCTCAAGAAGGTTCCGTTCGTCGGGACAGCCTGGCAAGTGGCGAGCATTGTCGAGATCGTTTAAAAGACAATGGACTTGACGATGGACCTCGTACGCAGAATCGAGGACGCCGTCGACCAGTTCGGTCGTTTTCTCGACGCGATTACCGATCCGGAGGGGCAGATCAGCCGACGAATAGACCACCACCTCGAACCGTTCAACCAAGCTCTCGACAGGGGAAAGATGGCCGTCGATACCGCCAGGACGGCTGACATCACTCCGGTGATCTTCACGCCCGACGACAGATTCTCCGTCGGTGAAGGCACAGCTCCGTGGCAGGACGCATGATCGACGAGCCTGTCGCGGGGATTGCGTACAACCGAGTTCTCGACGCGGTCGGCCGGCTGGAGAACGCACGTCGTCACGCCGACAGCGTCGACGTGGGTGCGCCGCGGCCGCGTACCGCCGTCACCGCGCTGTTGTTGGACCGGCTGTCTCGATCCCCTCGTGCGTCCGGTGAGCTGAGGAGATATGCAGCACACGTCGCGGCCGGTGACACCACGTGGGACCGCATCGAAATCGACGCCCGGCCGATACCTCCGGAGGTTTCCGAACTTCGAGCCGATCCGATGGTCGACTGGCCCGCGAATTGGCCGATCGAACCGGACGACCAGCCGTATCGCATCCCGTGGCAGTGATAGCGGGCGAGCAGCTGCAGTCCTGATCTGGGAGGATGCACGTCATGCGGGGAATCATTCTGGCCGGTGGTACCGGTTCGCGCCTTCATCCGATCACGATGGGGATCAGTAAGCAGTTGGTGCCTGTCTACGACAAGCCGATGATCTACTACCCGCTCTCGACGTTGATCCTGGCGAACATCCGCGACATTCTGATCATCACCACCGCGCAGGACGCGGACCAGTTCCAACGTCTGCTCGGCGATGGTTCCCAGTTCGGCATCAACCTCACCTACCAGGTCCAGCACGAGCCGAACGGTCTCGCGCAAGCCTTCGTACTCGGCGCGGACCACATCGGCAGCGACAGCGCCGCCCTCGTCCTGGGGGACAACATTTTCTACGGCCCCGGCTTGGGTTCGCAGCTGTCGCGCTTCGATTCCATCGACGGCGGCGCCGTCTTCGCTTACGAGGTCAAGGACCCCACCGCCTACGGTGTCATCGAATTCGACGACGCCGGCAGAGCGATCTCGCTGGAAGAGAAGCCGAAGGTCCCGAAGTCGAACTTCTCGGTGCCGGGCCTGTACTTCTACGACAACGACGTCATCACCATCGCCCGCGATCTGCAGCCCTCCGAGCGCGGGGAGTACGAGATCACCGACATCAACCGCCACTACCTCGATGCCGGGAAACTGTGCGTCGAAGTCCTGCCCCGCGGCACCGCCTGGCTCGATACCGGCACCTTCGATTCCCTGCTCGACGCGTCGAACTTCGTCCGTACCATCGAAGAACGCCAGGGCATGAAGATCGGCGCCCCCGAGGAGGTGTCGTGGCGTCGCGGGTTCATCACCGATGACGAACTGCGTGAGCGGGCGGAGAAGCTCGTCAAATCCGGCTACGGGCAGTACCTGCTCGAACTGCTCGACCGAGGGAAATAAGACGTGAGTTTTCGCGAGTTGAAGATCGCCGGCGCCTACGAGTTCACCCCTCGCCAGTTCGGTGACGATCGTGGCGTGTTCTTCGAATGGTTCAAATCCACCGCGTTCGAGGAGGCGATCGGGCGGCCGCTCGAGCTACAGCAGGCGAACTGTTCGGTGTCCGCGGCCGGGGTGCTGCGCGGTATCCATTTCACCGACACCCCGCCTGGGCAGGCGAAATACGTCACCGCCGTGAAGGGCGCGTTCCTCGATGTGATCGTCGACCTGCGGGTTGGTTCGCCCACGTTCGGGCAGTGGGACAGTGTGCTCATCGACGACGTCGACCGGCGTGCGGTGTATCTGCCCGAAGGTCTCGGGCATGCGATCTTGTCCCTCGAAGACGGCTCGACGGTGATGTACCTGTGCTCGATCGAGTACACCCCGTCCCTCGACCGCGACCTGAATCCCCTCGATCCGGACCTGGCGATCACCTGGCCCACCCACAGCCGCGACGGACAACCCCTCGATTACCAACTGTCGGACAAGGACAAAGCCGCACCCTCGCTCGCCGACGCCATCACCGCCGGATACCTACCCAAATACGACGGCTGACCGCGCACCTTCCAGCGCACGCGCACGTTGCAACATGCGCAGCCGCTGCAACCTGCGCGCACCAGCCGCCCGCCCCGCATTCCCGAGCGCCCCACCCCCGACCGCGCACCTTCCAGCACACGCGCACGTTGCAACCTGCGCAATTGCTGCAACCTGCGCGGATCAGCGGATCTTGAAGATCACCGCACGCTGCACGACGAAATTGATGACCGTCGCGGTGCCCTGGGCGATCACGAACGCGGCCGCGCTGTACAGGATTTCCTCGGGCCACAGGTGGCCGAACACCGTGTACAGCAGGTTCTGCACCCCGAACGTGGCTGCGTAGAGCAGGACGACCGCGATGAACCGAGCTCTCGACGGTTCCGCCTTGAACGTCCAGCGCCGATTGATCAGGTAGGCGACGGTTGTTCCCACCACGAATCCGACCGCCTTGGCGATGGACAGCTGCAGGCCGAGTCCGTACTGCAGCGCGATCGTGATCGAGAAGTCGAAAACAGCCGACAGCACACCCGTCGCCAGGAATCGGATGATCTGAGTCTTCAGGTCGAGCGCCTCGTCGGCGATGTTCTCGGTCAGTGGCAGTTCGACGGGGAGAGGCGCGTGATGCTCGTCGCCGGTCGGCCGGTCGTCTTGGGTGGACACGACCACAGAGACTAGCCCTCACCCCTGAGCCTCAGCGCAGCCTGCGGAGCGACCCGTCGAAGCGGGTACCCTCTACACCGATGTCCACGACAGCCGACGACGCACTCTTCCCCCTGGAACCCCAGGCCGGGAACACTGCGCCGCTACCCACGCACACCCGCACACTCACCGGATGGGGACGCACGGCGCCCTCGACGGGTGAGGTGCTCTCCACCTCGGACCCCGAGCTCATCGCGAAGGCCGTCAAGCAGGTCGCAGAGCAGAACGACAGCAAGCCGTCCCACCTTCGCCGCGGCGTCATCGCACGTGGCCTTGGCCGGTCGTACGGTGACAACGCTCAGAACTCCGGCGGCCTCGTCGTCGACATGACCGCGCTGAACGGCATTCACAGCATCGACGCGACGACACGCATCGTCGACGTCGACGGCGGTGTGAGCCTCGACGCTCTGATGCGTGCGGCCCTGCCGTTCGGCCTGTGGGTTCCGGTGCTGCCGGGTACGCGTCAGGTCACCATCGGTGGCGCCATCGGCTGCGACATCCACGGTAAGAACCATCACAGCGCCGGAAGCTTCGGCAACCACGTGCGCTCGATGGAACTGCTGACCGCCGACGGAGAAATTCGTCACCTCACCCCCGCCGGCCGCAACTCCAAGCTGTTCTGGGCCACGATCGGCGGAAACGGTCTGACCGGAATCATCCTGCGCGCCACCATCGAGATGACGCCGACGGAGACCGCGTACTTCATCGCCGACGGCGACGTCACGCAGACTCTCGACGAGACCATCGCGCTCCACACCGATGGCAGCGAGAACAACTACGACTACTCGAGCGCCTGGTTCGACGCCGTCGCCGCTCCCCCGAAGCTGGGTCGCGCTGCGGTTTCACGTGGATCATTGGCTCGACTGGATCAGCTGCCCGAGAAGCTGCAGAAGGATCCGCTGCGGTTCAACGCCAAGCCCCTCGTCACGTTCCCGGACATCTTCCCGAACGGTCTGGCGAACAAGTACACGTTCTCCGCCGTCGGCGAGGTCTGGTACCGCAAGGCGGGCAACTACCGGAACAAGGTGCAGAACCTCACGGCGTTCTACCACCCACTCGACATGTTCGGTGAGTGGAACCGCGCCTACGGATCCAAGGGATTCCTGCAGTACCAATTCGTGGTGCCGCCGGAGGCCGTCGAGGAGTTCAAGAAGATCATCGTCGACATTCAGCGTTCGGGTCACTACTCGTTCCTGAACGTCTTCAAGCTGTTCGGCCCGGGAAACAAAGCGCCACTGAGCTTCCCGATTCCGGGTTGGAACATCTGCGTCGACTTCCCGATCAAGCCGGGGCTGAACGAATTCGTGCGCGAACTCGACAAGCGCGTCCTCGAATTCGGCGGACGCCTCTACACGGCGAAGGACTCGCGGACCACCGCCGAGACTTTCCACGCGATGTACCCGCGGATCGACGAGTGGATCAAGGTCCGCCGATCCGTCGACCCCACAGGCGTTTTCGCCTCCGATATGGCCAGAAGGTTGGAATTGCTGTGACGATCGACGCTGTGGGTAATCCGCAGACCATTCTCGTACTCGGTGGCACCAGCGAGATCGGTCTCGCCATCACCGAGGAGTACCTGGCGAAATCGCCCGCCCGCGTCATCCTTGCGGCTCTGCCGAACGACCCGCTGCGCGACAGTGCCGTCGCACAGTTGACGACCAAGGGCGCCAAGGCAGTCGACGTCATCGACTTCGATGCTCTCGACACCGCGTCGCACCCGAAGGTCATCGACGAAGCCTGGTCCAAGGGTGACGTCGACGTCGCCATCGTGGCATTCGCCGTCGACTTCGACGCCGAGGAACTGTGGCAGGACCAGCGCAAGGCGGTGTTGACGGCCAACATCAACTACACCGCGTCCGTCTCCGTCGGCGTGCTGCTCGGCGAGAAGATGAAGGCACAGGCGTCGGGACGCATCATCGTCATGTCGTCGGTCGCCGGTGAGCGCGTGCGTCGCTCGAACTTCGTCTACGGCTCCACCAAGGCGGGTCTCGACGGCTTCTACCTCGGACTCGGAGAAGCGTTGCGCCCGTTCGGTCCTCGCGTCACCGTCATCCGCCCGGGCATGGTGCGCACCAAGTTCAGCGCCCACGTCAAGGAAGCACCGCTGACCGTCGACAAGGAAGACATCGCCGCGCTGGCAGTCGCCGCGTCGCAGAAGGGCAAGGACCTGGTCTGGGCACCCGGACCGTTCCGCTTCGTGATGATGATCCTGCGGCACGTCCCGCGGCCCATCTTCCGCAAGCTGCCCATCTAGATGAAGCGAGCGCTCGGGACCGCCGTCGACGGCGTACTGGCCGCTCTCGTCGCGACAGTCGTTGCGACGGTCGGGCTGTACGCCTTCTCGCTCGTCGAGTGGCCGGCGTTCAACTCGTCCAACGTCACACGGGCACTCACGACGCTGGGGCAGGTCGTGTGTGCCGCCCTGCTCGGTGCGGCCATCGTGCTGTACCGACGCGGCACTCGTGCATGGCTGGCACGCGGGCTCACGTGGGTGGGCCTGTCCGGCTTCGTGACGGTCACGCTCGGAATGCCTTTGGCGGCAACGAAACTCTATCTGTTCGGCATCAGCGTCGACCAGGAGTTTCGCACCGAATACCTGACGCGGTTGACGGATTCGGCTGCGCTGCGCGACATGACGTACGCGGACATTCCGCCGTTCTACCCGGCCGGATGGTTCTGGATCGGCGGACGCGTCGGCAACCTGCTCGGCATGGACGGCTGGGAAGTGTTCAAGCCGTTCGCAATCGGCTTCCTCGCCGTCACTGCCGTCGTCGCCTACACACTGTGGCGCCAACTGGTTCGCGCGGACCTGGCCGTCGCGGTCTCTGCAGTCACGACGGCTCTCGTCGTCGCCTATGCATCTCCCGAGGCCTACAGTGCCGTCATCGCTCTCCTGATCGCGCCGGCCTTCCTGCTCGCGTGGGGTGCGCTGAATCGGCCGGTGACTGCCGGCTTCGTCGGCATCGATGGTCCGCGGCATCCGATAGACGGCAACAGCGGTCCATCGATGCCGACAAAGGCGGGCAAGAACTGGGGCTGGGGCGCCGTCGTCGGGACCGGCCTGTTCCTCGGTCTCGCTGCGACGTTCTACACCCTCTACCTCGGGATGGCCGCGTTCGCCGTCGTACTGATGGCAATCGTCTCGGCGTTCCTGGGCATTCGCGCCGAGAAAACGTGGCGCGCAGCGATACCCGTCGTCGTCAGGCTCGCCGTGATCGCGGCGATCTCCGGGCTCGTCGCGCTGACGGTGTGGCTGCCGTATCTGATCGATGCGCTGACCGGTACACCGGCGACGTCCGGGACCGCACTGCACTATCTACCGGAAACCGGTGCGACATTGCCGTTCCCGATGTTCGAGTTCTCGCTCCTCGGCGCGCTCACGATGATCGGAACACTGTGGCTCGCCGTGCGGACCGCCACGTCGCGACGGGCACAGGCACTGACCATCGGCGTCGTCGCGGTGTATCTGTGGACGCTGCTGTCCATGGCCGCGACCGTCGCGGGAACGACGCTGCTGAGTTTCAGACTCGAAGCGGTACTGATCGTATTGCTCGGCGCCGCAGGCGTTTTCGGTTTCATCGAGGGCTCGAAGGCGATCTACCAGGCGATCAACGAGCCGGTGCGGTTCAAGGCCGCAGCGGTCGTCGTCGCGGCCGTGGGGGCGTTGGCGTTCGCCCAGAACATCCCGCAGGTGCTTCAGACCGAGATCACCGTCGCCTACCAGGACACCGACGGTGACGGGGTGCGCGCCGACAAGCGGCCACCGAGCGCGGTGTCGTACTACGGCGACGTCGACAAGGCCATCGGTGAGCAACTCGGCAAGCCTCGCGACGAGACGATCGTGCTGACGGCAGACACGTCGTTCCTCAGCTACTACCCGTACTTCGGCTTCCAGGGTTTGACGTCGCACTACGCGAATCCGCTGGCTCAGTTCGATCAGCGGGCCGCAGCCATCGAGGACTGGGCGGAGCTGGGGTCGCCCGACGAGCTCGTCGCAGCGATGGACAGCAGCGAATGGACAGCTCCCGACGCCTTCCTGTTCCGCCGCGGCGCAGACGGTTACACGCTGCGCCTCGCCGAGGACGTCTACCCGAACGACCCCAACGTACGGCGCTACACCGTCACGTTCGACGAGTCGCTGTTCGAGGATTCGCGGTTCACCGTCACCGACATCGGACCGTTTGCGCTGGTCACGAGGGTTTCGTAGGCAAAACACATAACGTTCACGTAACGTTCGATTCGATGACAACCACCGACCAGACCGTTCTCGGGCCTTCGGGGACGACGCAGGAACAGAAGACCGGGGCGCGACGACGGCTCGACCGCGCCGACCTCGCGGCCGCCGTAGCGTTCACCGTCGGCGCCCTGTTCGTCCTGCAAGGTCAGTGGCGAAACCTGTCGAGCGGGTACCTGTACAACAGCGGCCAGGACCAGGCCATGTGGGAATGGTTCTTCGCCGTCGCAGCGCATGCCGTCGCGCACCTCGACAATCCGATGTCGAGCGATCTGCAGAACTACCCGCTCGGCGTGAACCTGATGGCCAACACGGCGATGTTCGGGCTGTCGATTCCGCTCGCACCCGTGACGTTGCTGTTCGGCCCGACCGTCACGTGGGCCATCGCCCTCACCGCGGGCCTCGGCGGCACCGCGTACGCGTGGTACTGGCTGTTCTCGCGACGCGTCGGCGCCTCGAAGGGAGCGTCGGCACTCGGAGGAGCGCTCTGCGGATTCGCCCCAGGGATGGTGTCGCACGCCAACGGTCACCCGAACTTCGTCGTCCTGTTCCTGCTGCCGGTGATCGCATCGCTCGTCATCGGCATCGCACAGGACGGCCCCACCCGCCGCAGTACCATCACGCTCGGCCTCGTCGTCGCGCTGCAGATCATGTTGGGCGAGGAGCCGCTGCTGATCTTCGCGATCGCGTTCGGCGTGTTCGCCTTCGCCTACTACCTCGGCAGCCCGCGAAGCTTCGTTCCTGCGGTGAAGAACGCGTCGAAAAGCCTTCCGTTGGCCGCGATCCTGACGCTGCTGCTCGTCGCGATTCCGTTGTACTGGCAGTTCTTCGGGCCGCAGAGCTACTCGTTCCTCGAACACGGCAACATGGGCAACGACGTCAAAGCTCTGTTCCAGTTCCCGGCTCAATCCATCGGCGGCACGGCTACACCTGGCCAGGACGTCAGCATCAACGCCACCGAGGAGAACGCCTACTTCGGCTGGCCGCTGCTCGTCCTGGGTCTGATCGCCACCCTGTGGATGTGGCGCGAGGCCCGAGTGCGCGCCGCGGCCGTGACGGTCGTCGTCGTGAGCGTTCTGTCCCTCGGATCCGAGCTGTACATCGGCAAGCGCGACACCGGAATCGAATTGCCGTGGACGTGGCTGGCCGACGTGCATCTCGTCGAGTCGGTGCTCGAAACTCGTTTTGCGCTGGCCGCCGTGCCCGCGCTCGCGTTGCTGATCGTCGTCGCCACCGACAAGGCATTCGGACGCGGATTGCGTCCGGTTCCTGCGCTGTGGTCGATCGCGTTGGCGCTGGCCCTGATTCCGCTCGTACCGACGCCGCTGCAGGCCGTCGATCGGTCGCCGACGCCTCAGTTCTTCGCGGGCGACGAGTGGAAGAACTACGTGTCCGACGGCTCGGTCGTCACCGTGCCGCTGCCGCGCCCCGAGGACGCACGTCCGCTGCGCTGGCAGATCCAAGCCGACATGCAATTCCCGCTCGCCGCAGGCTATTTCGTCGGGCCGAGCGACGCGGCCGACAAGAAGGCGAAGTACGGTGCCGTCGATCGTCCGACCGCTCTGCTGCTCGGATCCGTGCAGAACTCCGGCACGGTCCCGGACATCACTCCCGACCAACGGGCACAGGCCGTCGACGATCTGCGCTTCTGGAACGCCGACGTCGTCGTCCTGCCGCCGGGAAAGAACGCCACCGCGCTGCGCGGAACCGTCGACCAACTCCTTGGTTCGGAAGGCGAATTTCACGGCGGCGTCTGGGTGTGGGACGTGCGCCCGTTGGTGAACACTCCCTGACCTGCGAGAAACAGGGGCCCACAGGACCGTGCCCTAGCATCGACAATCGTGTCCACCGCAGCAGCCACCGCACCGAAACCGCCTTCCGCAAAATCGACGTCACGTATCTCGGCGGGACTGGTCGCTGTCGTCTCCGGTGTCATCGCCGTCCTCGCGGCGATCGTGACGCCACTGCTGCCGGTCACTCAGGATTCGGCGTCGATCAGCTGGCCGCAGAACGGAACGCTGAACTCCGTCGAGGCGCCGCTGGTGTCGTACTCGCCGCTGTCGATCGACGCGTCCATCCCGTGCGACGTGATCTCCGGTGCAGCTCCCGACACGGTCGTTCTGTCCACGACCGCACCGGGCGCGCCCGACGCCCAGGGCGTCGGACTCGTCGTGACCCGCACCGAGGGCGGCCTGCAGGCGGTGTTGCGCGAACAGGTACTGCTGTCGTTGACCGACGCCGAGCTGGCGTCGTGCTCGTCGGTGGACATCAGCTCGACGGACGTCGTGAGCACCGCGTCGGCCGCGGGCACCGACGTCACGACCACGATCGAGGGTGACCAACGCCCCCAGACGGTCGGTATCTTCTCCGAACTCGACGGCGCCGCGCCCGCAGGTCTGAGCGTGGACGTGCAGATCGACTCACGGTTCTCGTCGACCCCGACGTTGCTGAAGAAGCTCGCGATGGCCGTCGCGGTGCTCGGCACGATCGTGTCCCTGATCGCGCTGCATCGGTTGGACCTGCTCGACGGCCGTCGAGGACGCCGTTTCTTCCCCGCGCATTGGCTGCGCGTCACCGTGGTGGACGGGATCGTCGTCGGCGTGCTGGTGGTGTGGCACTTCATCGGCGCGAACACGTCCGACGACGGCTACCTCCTCACCATGGCCCGCGTCTCCGAGCACGCCGGGTACATGGCCAACTACTACCGCTGGTTCGGCGTCCCCGAAGCGCCGTTCGGCATGCCGTACTACGACATGCTCGCCGCGTTCGCGAAGGTATCGACGGCCAGCCCGTGGATGCGCCTGCCCGCGCTCGTCGCCGCGGTGCTGTGTTGGGCGGTCATCAGCCGTGAGGTGATCCCGCGTCTCGGTCGCGCCGTCCGCTTCGACAAGGTCGCCATCTGGACGGCGGGACTGGTGTTCCTCGCGTTCTGGCTCCCCTACAACAACGGCCTACGTCCCGAGCCGGTCATCGCTCTCGGCGCGCTGCTGACGTGGTGCTCGATCGAGCGTGCCATCGCCACCGGCCGACTCCTCCCTGCCGCCGTCGCCGTCCTCATCGCCGCGTTCTCGTTGGCCGCCGGGCCGACGGGACTCATCTGCGTCGCCGCCCTTCTCGCCGGCGGACGCCCCCTCGTTCGCGTCGTCATCGCACGAGCACGCATGGTCGGGTACGCCGCCGTTCTCGCCCCGATTCTCGCGTCGGGCACCGTCATCATCGCTGCCGTCTTCGCCGATCAAACGGTGACGACGGTTCTCGAGGCGACGAAAGCGCGTGCGGCCGTCGGCCCGAACGTCCCCTGGTTCGACGAGCGCACCCGCTGGGATTCGCTCATGGAGATCACGCCCGACGGCTCGCTCGCTCGCCGATTCGCGGTCTTCGCGATGGTGCTGTGCGTCATCACGACGATCGTCGTCATGCTGCGTCGCAACGGCCGCATTCCCGGTGTGGCGCTCGGCCCGTCGCGTCGCATCGTCGGCATCGTGATCGGCGCGTTGGCGCTCATGATGTTCACCCCGACCAAGTGGACGCACCACTTCGGTGTCTACGCGGGCCTCGCCGCATCGCTCGCAGCCGTCGCCGCGGTCGCAGTCGCCTCCGTGACGCGGGAGAACGCGCGCAACCGCACGCTGTTCACCGCGGCGGTCCTGTTCCTGACCGCGCTCGCGTTCACCGGCTCGAACGGCTGGTGGTACGTCTCGAGCTACGGCATCCCGTGGTTCGACAAGCCGCCCATGATCCTCGGCAAAGGCTTCTCGACGGTCTTTCTCGGACTCACCGTGCTCGCGCTCCTGTACGCCGGGTGGCAGCATCTCCGCGCGCCCTATCGCGCGCCGGCCCGATCCGCGCGCTTCGGCGTGTCCGCGCTGACGGTGATGTCCGCATTCATCGTGCTGTTCGAGCTGTTGTCGTTCGCCAAGGGCATCGTGGCCCAATATCCGGCGTACTCCGTGGCCCGTTCGAACCTGAACGCACTGGCCGGGAACTCGTGCTCGCTCGCCAATGATGTTCTCGTCGAACGAGATCCGAATTCCTCGATGCTCACGCCGATCGATTCGTCCGTCGCGGACTCCCTCGCCGGGCCGGGAACCACCGGATTCACACCCGACGGCGTCCCGACCGACCTGACCGCCGACGAGGAAGACGTCTCGCAGCAGAGCACCCGCGGATTCGGCGACGACGCGGACACCGACCAGCAGACGGCATCCGCGTCCGGGGCTTCCGGCACCGAAGGCGGCACCACGGAGGCCACCGGTATCAACGGAAGCTCCGTCGCCCTGCCGTTCGGGCTCGACGCGTCGCGCACCCCGGTTCTGGGCAGCTACGGCGCCGACACGGCGGAACCCGCGACTCTCGAGACCGGGTGGTTCGCCCTGCCCGACGACCCTGCCAACGACTTCGTCGCCATCAGCGCGGCAGGACGCATTCGCTCGGTCGACTCCGACGGCATCGTCGCGTCGGGCCAGCCGCTCGAGGTGGAGTACGCGTCGGGAGACCAGGTTCTCGGACGCATCACGCCGATCGACATCGGACCGCAGCCGTCGTGGCGCAACCTGCGGGTGCCGCTGGCCGACATCCCACGTGACGCCGACCGCATCCGCCTCGTCGCCACCGACTCCGACATCTCGCCCGACCAGTGGCTCGCGGTGACGCCGCCGCGCATTCCGCGCACGACCCCGCTCGTCGACGTCATCGGACCCGATGTCCCGGTGATGCTCGACTGGACCGTCGCGCTCGGTTTCCCGTGCCAGCGTCCGTTCGGTCACAAGGACGGCGTCGCCGAACTGCCCGAGTACCGGATCCTGCCCGACCGCAGTGGTGCGGCAGCCCACAGCCCCGTCATGGACGCGTACGGCGGCGGACCGCTCGGATGGCAGCAGCTCGTCCTGTCTGCGCAGGTCGTACCGACCTATCTACGCGACGACCTGGACCGCGACTGGGGTTCGCTCGAGCGGTTCACGCCGATCGATTCATCCGCGGCGCCGGCCGAGCTGACGGTCGACACGGTCACCCGCAGCGGATGGGAGTCGGAGGGACCCATCAGAGTCGGATGAAACGGGATTCTTGCCGGTTTCTTTTCGACGCGGGTGCGATGAACCGATCACGGTCGCATAACATCGTCAATCGTGCCCGACGTCGTGACAGATACATCCGCTGTGCCCCCTGCTCCGTCGAAGAAGGGCTCGGCGGTCGATCTGCGATCCCAAGTCCGCACGACGCGGCTGGTCGCGATAGTCACGGGTCTGCTCGGCGCGCTGTTGGCGATCATGACGCCGTTCCTGCCCGTCGTGCAGACGACGTCGACCATCTCGTGGCCGCAGAACGGATCGATTCAGGACGTCGACGCGCCGCTAGTCTCCCAGGCGCCGATTTCCTTCACCGCGACCGTTCCGTGTAGCGCCGTCGCTCAGCTGCCGCCGCAGGGAGGACTGCTGCTCGCGACGGCCCCTGCGCAGGGTGAGGGCGCGGCGCTGAACAGCTTGTTCGTGCGCGTCAGCGAAGGGTCGGTCGATGTTCTCGACCGCAACGTCGTCGTCGCGTCGGCACCTCGCGCCGACGTCGAGGGCGCAGCCTGCGGGTCCATCGAGATCAACTCGGACATCGACTCCACCACGGCCGAATTCACCGGGTTGTCGGACGACGCGGGCAACCCACGCGCCGGACGCCTCGACGGCGATCTGCGACCTCAGGTCGTCGGCGTCTTCACCGACCTCCAGGGCGCAGCACCGGCGGGCATGTCGGTCACGATCGACGTCGACTCGCGGTTCTCGTCGACACCGACCCTTCTCAAGCTCCTGGCCATGATCGTCGCCGTCGTCTGCACGATCTCCGCGATGGTCGCGCTCGGACGTCTCGACGGCATCGACGGCCGCGGTCACCGCAGGTTCTTCCCGTCGCACTGGTGGAAGTTCACCGGCGTCGATGTCACCGTCGTCGGCGTGCTCGTCGGCTGGCACTTCGTCGGCGCGAACACCTCCGACGACGGTTACCTGCTGACGATGGCCCGCGCTGCCGAGAAGTCGGGCTACATGGCCAACTACTTCCGCTGGTTCGGTGTCCCCGAGGCACCCTTCGGCTGGTACTACGACGTCCTGGCCGTCTTCGCGAAGATCTCGACGGCAAGCCCGTGGATGCGTCTGCCCGCGCTGATCGCAGGCGTGCTCTGCTGGATGGTCATCAGCCGCGAGGTCGTCCCGCGCTTGGGCCGGGCAGTGCGGAAGTCCAACGTCGCACTGTGGACCGGTGGCCTGGTCTTCCTCGCCTTCTGGCTGCCCTACAACAACGGCCTGCGACCCGAACCCATCGTTGCCGTCGGTGCGCTGCTCACGTGGTGCTCGATCGAGCGCGCCATCGCCACCGGGCGGCTGCTGCCCGCCGCGGCCGCGTTCCTGATCGGCGCCTTCACGCTCGCGTCGGCGCCCACCGGTCTGATGTGTGTGGCTGCCCTGCTCGCAGGTGCCCGCCCGATGGCCCGCATCGTGGTGCGTCGTCATCGTCTCGTCGGAACGTTGCCGCTGCTGGCGCCGCTGGCTGCCGCCGGCTTCCTCGTACTCGTCGTCGTCTTCGCCGACCAGACGTTCGCGACGGTCATGGAGTCGACGCGGGTGCGTACCGCCATCGGTCCGAGCGAGGCGTGGTACCAGGACTTCCTGCGCTACTACTACCTGTTCGTCCAGACCGTCGACGGTTCCGTGGCACGCCGCTTCGCGTTCCTCGCCATGATCCTGTGTCTCTTCACGACGCTGTTCGTGCTGCTGCGTCGCCGCCGCGTTCCCGGCATCTCCAACGGGCCCGCGTGGCGTCTGATGGGCGTCGTCTTCGGAACGATCTTCTTCATGATGTTCAACCCGACCAAGTGGACCCACCACTTCGGTTCGTACGCGGGCATCGCAGGCAGCCTTGCAGCCCTGACGGCCGTTGCCGTCTCCGCGAGCGCACTGCGTTCGCGCCGGAACAGGACGATCTTCCTCGCCGGCCTGATGTTCGTTCTCGCACTGTCGTTCTCGGGCATCAACGGATGGTGGTACGTCTCCAGCTACGGTGTGCCGTGGTTCGACAAGACGGTGTCGCTGAGCGGAAACCAGTCCAACACACTGTTTCTCGTGCTCTTCGCGCTCGCGCTGGCACTCGCCGCATGGCAGTATCTGCGTGAGGGCTATGCCCCGCCGCAGCCGCGCGCAGGTACCGAACGCGGACGACGCATCAAGAAGTTCGCGGCAGCACCGTTGACCGTGATCGCAGGACTGATGGTGCTGTTCGAAGTGCTGTCACTCGTCAAGGGCGCCGTGTCGCAATACCCGGCCTACTCGCTGGCGCGCTCGAACATCCAGGCACTGACCGGAAACACGTGCGGACTCGCGAACGACGTCCTCGTCGAATCCGACGCCAATGCCGGCGTGCTGCAACCGATTCCGGACGACTTCGACCCCGAGACCGGACCGTTGGGAGGATCGACGCCGTCGAACTTCACACCGAACGGTGTGCCGACGGACCTCAGCGCCGACGCCGTGGAAGTCAAACCGGGACAAGGCAATACGGATCAGCAGAGCGTCGGACCCGCATTCGAGGAAGGCCAGAGCTCGGGCACCGGAGGAGGCGTCGGCGCCCGTGGCGTCAACGGTTCCACCGCGGCACTGCCGTTCGGACTCGACCCCGCCACCACCCCGGTCCTCGGCTCCTACCAGCCGGGCATCCAGGAGCCTGCGTCGGCTACGTCGAGTTGGTATGCGCTGCCGGAGCGTTCGGACTCTGCACCGCTGATCGTCATCTCGGCCGCAGGCCGCATCCTGTCGTACGACGACACCGGCGCGATGACCTACGGCCAGTCGCTGCTCGTCGAATACGGCACTCGCCAGCCCGACGGCACCGTCGACGTCAAGGGCACCTACCTGCCCCGCGACATCGGCCCCGCCCCGTCGTGGCGCAACCTGCGCATCCCGATCGCCGATCTGCCGGGCGACGCCGACGCCGTTCGCATCGTCGCCAACGACCCGAACCTGACCGGTGACCAATGGTTCGCGTTCACCCCGCCGCGCGTTCCGCAGCTGGAGACGCTGAACTCCGTCATCGGCAGCGAACAGCCCGTGCTGCTCGACTGGGCCGTCGGACTGCAGTTCCCGTGCCAGCGTCCCTTCGACCACCAGTACGGCGTCGCCGAGGTGCCCGGATACCGCATCCTCCCCGACCGCCCGCTGGCCGTCAGCTCCACCGACACCTGGCAGTCCGCGGACAACGGTGGCCCGCTGGGATGGAGCGAACTCCTCGCCCAGCCCGTGACCGTGCCCACCTACCTCAACCGGGACTGGGCGCGCGACTGGGGCTCCTTGGAGCGTTACGACCCGTACTACCCCCAGGCCGTCCCGGCGACCATCGACACCGCCGAAGCCACGAGATCGGGCTTCTGGACGCCCGGGAACCTGCGCGTGTTCGACAGGTAGGTTCTGCGGGTTCCCGCTGAGCCCTTCCGGCATCGATGGACCACGGCAACTGTCTAACGGTTGTGGCGGGCCATCGATGCCGTTGCTTCAGCGCACCTTTTCGGCATCGATGGTCCGTGGCAACCGTCTAACGACTGTGGCGGGCCATCGATGCCAACCGGTGCGACCGCACCAGATCGGCACCACAACGGCGCGTCGACTGTCCTCGCCCATCGCCGACACGACCATAGTTGTCCACAGGACTCCGCTATCCACAACCCAATTCGCGACCTGCGGGATACCGATCTTCATGTCGGCGCGAACGTCGAGGGTGAGCGCATGAAGAAACCGAAATGGTCACCGTCTCAACTGCACGATCTCAGCACTCACGGCGTCGTCACCCGGGCAATGCTTCGGGAAGCGAAGGTCTCTGACAGCACCCTCACCGCCCGGTGCGCGCCCGGCGGGCCTTGGCAGCACGCGCTGCCGAGCGTCTATCTACTGCACAACGGGTACCCGACGCCTCTTCAGCGGTCGATCGCCGCACTGGAGTACTGCGGTCCTACGAGCATGATCACCGGTCGCGTCGGCCTCGGCGCGCACGGTTACGGGACGGGCGCCACGCCCAGCGAGGTGCATGTGCTGATCCCGTCGGACCTACGACGCGCCTCCAAATCTTTTGTGCGCGTGGAGCGCACGGGCCGATTACCCGACCCGACCATCAAAGGTAGCCTCCGCGTCGCGCCATTGGTTCGGTGCCTGGTCGACACAACGCGTGCAGTGACCAGCGACAAGTTGTGCACTCAGTTGTTTGCCGAGGTTCTCCAACGCGGCGAAGTCACGATCGCCGACATCGACCGCGAACTGCGCGATGGGCCAAGACAATACGGCGCTATAAGCCGACGAGTAGTGAACGAGTTACGCGACGACGCGCATTCGGTCGCGGAAGCCGAAGCACAGAAGCTCTACGCCCGCAGCGGGCTCCCACCGATGCTGCACAACTGCAACGTGTACACCGAATCCGGCGTGTTCATCGGATGCTTCGACAACTTCCTCGACGAGGTCGGTTGGGTGTGGGAAGTCGACTCCTACGCTCACCACCTCTCCCCTCCCGACCACGCGAAGACTATGGAACGGCGAACGCATATACAGAATCAAGGTCTTCTCCTGCTGTCCACACTGCCCAGCGAGATTCGTGACAACCCTGAGAAAGTGTTGGCGGACTTGAGGTCTCACTACGAACTCGCGCGGAGCCGGCCAAGACCGCGGATCGTCGTGAAGCCCTGACCACCGACCGCATCGTTGGCCCGCGGCAACCGTCCAACGGATGCTGCGGGCCATCGATGCCAACAGGCCCGAGTCGGCCACCAACATGAATGGCCCGCGGCAACCGTCTATCGGATGCTGCGGGCCATCGATGCCGAAAAGGCCGGGACACTAGATCGGAAACAGGTGATGCTTCCGCGGGTTCTTGAACACCTTCTTCTCCGTCAACAGCTTCAACGCCTTACGGAGCTCGAGGCGGGTCTGCGACGGCTCGATGACGGCGTCGATGTAGCCACGCTCGGCCGCGACCCAGGGGGTGGCGACGTGCTCGTTGTAGAAGTTGATGAGCTGCTGACGCACGGCGGGGGCGTTCTCGCCTGCCGCGGCGAGCTGCTTGCGTCCGATGATGTTGACGGCACCCTCGGCGCCCATGACCGCGATACGGGCCGTCGGCCAGGCGAAGTTTATGTCGGCACCGAGCTGCTTGCAGCCCATCACCGCGTAGCCGCCGCCGTATGCCTTGCGGACCACGACGGTGATCTTCGGGACGGATGCTTCGATGTACGAGAACAGGAATCGGCCACCGCGCTTGATGACGCCGACCTTCTCCTGGTCGACGCCGGGCAGGAAGCCGGGTGTGTCGACGAGGAACACCAGCGGAATGTTGTACGCGTTGCAGATGCGCACGAAACGCGCTGCCTTGTCGGCACTGTCGGCGTCGAGCGCACCCGACAGGTACATCGGCTGATTGGCGACGACACCGACGGACTTGCCGTCCACCCGCGTCAGACCGGTGATGACATTCGGCGCGATTTCCGACGACAGTTCGTGGAACTCGCCGTCGTCGAACAGGCGCAGGATGATGTCGTGCATGTCGTAGCCGGCGTTGTCGGCGTCGGGCATGATCCGGTCGAGCGACAGATCGGACTCGGTGATCTCGGGCTCGAGACCCGGGTTCACGACGGGCGGATCTTCCTGGCAGCTCGACGGCATGTAGCTCAGGTAGTTACGCACCCAGTCGAACGCGGCCTTCTCGTCACGCGCGACGTGGTGCACGTTGCCGTACTGCGCCTGCTTGCGTGCACTGCCGAGTTCGTCGAGGCTGACGTCCTCACCGGTGACGGACTTGATGATGTCCGGTCCGGTGACGAACATGTACGCCTCTTCGGTGGCGACGACGATGTCGGTGTTGATCGGCGCGTAGACGGCACCGCCTGCGCACTTGCCCAGGATGACCGAGATCTGCGGGCACATGCCCGACAACGGCTCGTGACGACGGCCCAGCTCGGCGTACCACGCGAGTGACGTGACGGCGTCCTGCACGCGCGCGCCACCGGAGTCGTTGATGCCGACGACGGGGCAGCCGACCTTGATCGCGAAGTCCATCAGCCCGGCGACCTTGCGGCCGAACATCTCGCCGACGGTTCCACCGAACACGGTCTGGTCGTGGGAGAAGACCGCGACGGGACGGCCGTCGACGGTTCCGTGGCCGGTGACGACGCCGTCGCTGTACAGCGCGCCCGGATCGTTCGGAGCTTTGACCAGCGCGCCGATTTCGACGAAGCTGCCCGGGTCGAGGAGCATGTCGATGCGCTCGCGCGCGCTCGGGATGCCCTTCTTCGCCCTCTTGGCGACACCGACCTCCCCTGCCGGTTCCCTGGCAAGTTCGAGGTTGGCGCGTAGCCCGGCCAGCTTTTCCGCGGTGGTACCAGTCAAGATTCTAAACTCCGGTTCTAGCTGACTCGATGTCGTTCAGCGTCGTCGTCAGGTGTGCCGCAATACGGCCGATGTACGGTTCGTCGACGACGGCAAGGTGGTCGCCTCCGATGTACACGATCTCGAGATCCTTCACGACCGGACCCCAGCCGCCGTGTTCCTCACGGGTGGCGTACGCGGGTTCGAGCGCGATGGCGTCGTCGTGGTACTTGTCCGCCATGTACAGCGTCACGTGTCCACCGTACGGCTTCAGTTCCGCCGTTTGGATGGCACGGTTGTCGAGCCACGACGTGCGCTGGTGCTCGATGATGCCGCCGGGGATCTTCGCACCGCTGAGCTTGACCAAGTCCGTGATGATCCGGATCTGGCCCTCGTCGTCGGCATCCACGAGCTTCTCGTACGGGATCGGGTAGTCGACGCCGTACGTCTTCTTCGCGAACGCGGCGTACCGCTCCCAGCGTCGACGCACTTCCTCGCGCGTGTCCGGAATCTCGGTGCCCGGCATGACCGTGTCGAGCAGTCCGACGTACGCGACCTCGATGCCCTGCTCTTCCATCTGCCGCGCGACCTCGTAGGCGAGGATGCCGCCGAGCGACCAGCCGACGAACACGTAGGGACCCTCGGGCTGGATCTCGCGAATGAGCGGCACGTACTCGGCGGCCCGCTTCGAGATCGGGCCTTCGACGCGCTCGAGTCCGTACATCGGCGTGCCCGCGGGCAGCTTGCGGAGCAGCGGCTCGTAGGCGACGGTCGAGCTACCTGCCGAGTGGAACGCGAAAACCGGTGTGGCCGTCGACCCTTCGGGACGCGGACGCAGGTTGCGTACGAGCCCGTCCATCTCCCCGCCTTCGAGGTGCGGACGTACCTTCTCGGCGAGCTGCTCGATGGTCTCGGAATCCAGGACGTCGTCGAACGTGACCTCGCCGCCCGCACGCTCGGTCAACCGAGCAGCCAATTTCTCGGCGGTCTCGTCGTCGAGAATCGGCAGCGTGTTGAAGATGCCCTTCGCGGACTCCTTCGTCACGACGGCCCATGTGGCGAACGTCAGACGCTCGGCGTTGTCACGCGGCGGCACATCCGACCCGGCCGCCTCGGCGAACGCTTCACGATTACCGACGTCGGCAGCCCCGGTCTCGGGGGCAGGCTGGTATTCGGCACTCGGCACGTCGGTTTCGGGGGTCGCGACGGCCTTCTCCAGCGCCTCGTCGCGCGCCTGGCCACCGGCTTCGGCCGCGGCTTCGGCTTCCTTCTCCGCCTTCTGCTGATCTGCCAGCGCCTGAACCTCGTCGCGGTTCTCGAGCGCGTAGCGCAGGTACTTCTCGACCTCGCGCAGATTGGCGTCACGCACAGCCTGCAATTGCACTGTGGGGATGTCGAATTCGTACTCGACGCGGTTCTTGATGCGCACCGCGCTGAGCGAATCGAGACCCAGCTCGATCAGCGGAATCTCCGGCGGCAGATCCTCGGGTGCGTAGCCCATGGAGTCGGCGACGATGATAGCGAGCCGCTCCTCCATGGTCTGCTTGCCTGCCGGATCCCAACGATCACCGAAATCCTCGACCACCTCGGGCAGCTCTTCCACTCCGGTCTGGTCGCTCCGCAGGCTCCGCTCCTGTGGCGACGAAGAAGGCACTGCGACAACAGGTTCCGGCAGCGCCTCACCCGATGTCACGACGGCTTCGTGCAGCAGCGTGAACGTCGACCCGGCGCGCGCATGAACCTGGATCGACGCGCCTCCGAGGTGCGACGTCAGCGTCGTGACCAGCGTGCCACCGGCAGGCACCGAACCGTGCGACACGGACGCGCCGAGCGTGACGCCCGAGAACACCTGTGCGGCAGCCGCATTCACCAACGCGTCCAACGAATCCACAGCCGACGCGTCGACCTCCCACACGTGGCGGCCGTCCGGCAGCGCTACCCGAGATCCGGGAATCCGGGCGCTTCCGCTCGAGTTCACCCGAGTCGACAGCCAGAATTCCTTGCGCAGGTACGCGGTTCGTGGAATCGCCGCGTACGCACCGTCGTCGAACAGCGTCGTCAGGTCGAGCGCGTGACCGTGCACGTAGAGCTGCGCGAGCGCGGCCAGGAACGTCTCGGCCTCGTCTTCCTTGCGCTTGAGCGTCGGGATCAGCGTCGAATCGGCGACGCCCGCAGCCCACGCCGTCGCGGCGACCGACATGAGAGCGACCGGGTTCGGCGCCAGCTCCACGAACGTCGTATGCCCATCTCCCACAGCCACATTGACAGCCTGCGTGAAGTAGACCGGGTACCGCATACCCTTGGTCCAGTAGTCGACGCCGTGGATCGGCTCGTGGCCGGCGCGGTAGTGCGCTTCCTTGTCGACGGACGAGTACACGCCTGCGCGCAGCTTGCCCGGCTCGATACCTGCCAGTTCGGCCGCGAGTTCACCGAGCAGCGGGTCGACCGCAGCCGTGTGGCCTGCGCCCTTCACGTCGAGGATGCGGGCCATCTTCTCGGCCGCTTCCGCTTGCGCGACAAGCTGTTCGACCTGTTCGCGCGGCCCACCGACCGTGGTGTGCGTCGGTGCTGCGTAGACGCAGGGTTCGACGTCGGGGAATTGATCGGTCAGCTGAGTGACCTCGTCGGGGGTGTATTCGACGAGTGCCATCGCGCCCTGCGACGCGGCACCGAGACCCTCCTGGCCCTCGGCGAGCAGGCGGGATCGTGCGTAGATGATGCGCACGGCGTCCTCGAGGTTCAGACCACCGGCGACATAGGCCGCGGCGACCTCACCCATCGAGTGCCCGATGACGGCAGTCGGCTCGGCGCCGTGCGCGCGAAGCGTTGCCGCCAAGGCGATCTGGATGACGAAGATGGCGACCTGAGAGTTCTCGAACTCGTAGGTCTGCGAGTCGTCGAGGACGATCTCCTTGATGGAGTACCCGGCCTCGTCGATCAGCAGTTCGTCGACCTCGTCGAGCGCGGCAGCGAAGATCTTGTTCGTGCGGTACAGCCGCGACGCCATCTTGCGATGCTGCGAGCCGAACCCGGAGAACACCCACACCGGCCCGTTCGACGCGGGCGAGTCGGCCGAGAACACACCGGGCCCCGGCTTGCCTGCGGCGACCGCGCGAAGTCCGGTGATGGCCTCGGCCGTCGTCGACGCGAGAACCACTGCGCGCGAACGACCGTGGTTGCGCTTGGCCAGCGCGCGGCCGACGTCGACGAGCGGGGTCGTGCTGCCCTCTTCGGTCTCGAGCCAGTCCGCGAGATCCGAGGCAGCGCGCTTGCGTCGCGACGGCAGTGCCGCCGACACGGCGAGCACGATCGTCTCGGGAGCGAGCTCCTCGGCGAGCGTCTCCCCCGCACCGGGCGTCTCGAGAACCACGGGTTCTTCCTCGACGGGTCGTTCCGCGGGCTCTATTCCTGCCGAAACACCCTCCGCCAGAACGGCTTCCGGGTCCACCGACGCCGCGTCGAAACCGGCTTGTCCATCGGGTCGTTCCGCAGGCTCCACTCCTGCCGTTTCGTCGGCGACGTACTCCTTCACGACGACGTGCGCGTTGGTGCCACCGAAGCCGAAGCCCGAGACACCCGCGACGGCCTTGCCGGTGTAGCGAGGCCACTCCGCGCCGTCGGGAATGACCTTCAGATGCGCCTTGTCGAAATCGATGTACGGGTTGGGGCCCGCGAAGTTGAGCGACGCAGGCAGACGGTTCTGCTGCATCGCGAGGACGACCTTGATCAAACCTGCTGCGCCTGCGGCGGATTCGAGGTGGCCGAAGTTGGTCTTGGCCGAACCGAGCAGGGCAGGCTTGTCGGCGTCGCGCCCACGGCCGACGACGCGTCCCAACGCGTCGGCCTCGATCGGGTCTCCGAGGATGGTGCCGGTGCCGTGCGCCTCGATGTAGTCGACGCCCGACGGGGCGATACCTGCATCGCGGTACGCGAAACGAAGTGCGTCGGCCTGGGCGTCGGGGCTCGGAGCCAGAAGACCGTTGGAACGCCCGTCCTGATTGACGGCGGAGCCCGCGATGACGGCGAGGATGTCGTCGCCGTCGCGCTTGGCGTCCTCGAGACGCTTGAGCACGACGAGACCGCCGCCCTCGGAGCGAATCATGCCGTTGGCGTCGGACGAGAACGCTTTGATCTTTCCGTCGGGCGCGAGCACGCCGGTCTGACCGAATCCGACGGTGATCGGCGGCGCTAGCAGCATGTTGACGCCACCGGCGACGGCGAGATCGGACTCACCGGAACGCAGGCTGCGGACTGCTTGGTGGACGGCGACGAGCGACGACGAGCACGCGGTGTCGACGGCCACGGACGGGCCACGGAAGTCGTAGAAGTACGAGACGCGGTTGGCGACGATGGCGGTCGACGTTCCGGTCAGCGCGTACGGGTGCGCGTTCGGGTCGCTGACGGCGAGCAACTGGTAGTCGTTGGACGAGCTGCCGATGAAGACACCGACCTGCGAACCCTTCACCGAGCTCGCCGGGATGCGTGCGTGCTCGAGCGCTTCCCACGTCAGTTCGAGAGCGAGTCGCTGCTGCGGGTCGACGTTGACGACCTCGTTGGGCGACATCGCGAAGAATTCGGCGTCGAACGTCTTGACGTCGTCGAGGTATCCGCCCTTGGTGACGGTCGCGTCGACGGCTGCCTTGATCGCCGGATCGGAGGTGAACTCCTCCCAGCGGCCCTCGGGCAGATCGGTGATGCCGTCGCGTCCTTCGCTCAGCAGCGACCACATCTCCTCGGGCGTCGACCCTGCACCGGGGAAGCGCGTCGACACGCCGACGATGGCGATGTCGTGCGAGTCGCCGGGCTGCAGCCCGTGCGTGTAGAACGAGTCGTCGACCGTGTCCGTGACCTCGGGCTCGCCCTCGATGATGATCGTGGCGAGCGAGGCGATGGTCGGGTGCTGGTAGACGACCGTCGCCGTGAGCGTGACGCCGACGAGCTCCTCGATCTCACCACTGAGAGCGACGGCGTCGCGCGAGGACAGCCCGAACTCCTCCATCGGCCGGTCGTCGGAGATCTGCTCTGCCGACTGGCCGGTGGCCTCGGCAACCCAGTTGCGCAGCCACTCACGAAGCTGAGCGACGGTCATGTCACCCCCAGCGCCGTCGCCGGCCACGGTGGGCATCGTCTTCTCAGCATCGTTTTCGTGGTCTGCCATCAACTCACCAAGTTACCTGTCGATTGAGGAACGGGACGTCTGCGCGCCGAGGTCAGTTCTGCAGTTCCGCGTCCGGGAACGCGGTCTGCTGGTATCCACCGCGCAGCGTGCCCTCGATGTACGCCGCCTTGCAGGCACGGCGGGCGATCTTGCCGCTGGACGTACGCGGGATGGACCCGGCGGGAACGAGCAGGATGTCGCGAGCGGTGACGCCGTGACGAGCCGAGATCGCAGCGCGCACCTCGTCGGCGATCGGCTGCGGATCCGCCTTGCCTGCGCCGGGAGCACGCTCGGCCACGATGACGAGCTGCTCGGACGAGTCGCCCGGATCCTTCGTCAGTGCGGCGCCTGCGAATTCGAAGACGACGTCGGGCAGCTGGTTGGCCGGGACCGCGAACGCTGCGACGAAGCCGGGGCGCAGGGCCTTGCTCGCTTCCTGCGCCGAGAACTCGATGTCCTGCGGGTAGTGGTTGCGACCGTCGACGATCACGAGGTCCTTGACGCGACCGGTGATGTACAGCTCGTTCTCGTAGTAGACACCGAAGTCGCCGGTGCGCATCCAGTTGGCACCCTCGGGCGCTTCCTCGGCGTGCGACGCGGTTCCGCTCAGCGTCAGCAGCTTGTTGTGGAACGTCTCGCTGGTCTCCTGCTCACGACCCCAGTAGCCCTGACCGATGTTCTCGCCGTGCAACCAGATCTCGCCTACGCGCTCGTCGGGCAGCTCGGTGGCGGTCTCGGGATCGACGATGGCGGCCCACTGGCTCCGCGCGACGTGTCCGGTGGAGACCTGCGGAATCGCTCCCTCGGCGTCCTGATCGACGACGACGAACTCGCCCGCGTTGAGCTTGTTCCGATCGACGTAGACGACCTTGGCCTCGTCGGTGTGCCTCGGGGTGGAGACGAACAGCGTCGCCTCGGCCATGCCGTACGACGGCTTGATGGCGGTCTTCGGAAGCCCGTAGGGGCCGAACGCCTCGTTGAACTTTCTCATCGACGTCGTCGTGACCGGCTCGCTGCCGTTGATGAGGCCGATGACGTTCGACAGGTCGAGGGTCTCGCCTGCTTTCGGCAGGCCGCGGGTCGCGGCGTGCTCGAACGCGAAGTTCGGGGCGGCGGCGAAGGTACCTGCACCGTCGGAGACGGCAGCGAGTTCCTTGATCCAGCGCCAGGGACGCTGGACGAACGCGCGCGGGGACATGATGGTGATGTACTTGCCGCCCAGCGCCGGGAGGATGACGGTCAGCAGACCCATGTCGTGGAACATCGGCAGCCACGTCACGCCGCGCGAGTCCTCGTTGAGCTCCATGCTGTCGACCATCTGCAGCGCGTTGACGCCGACGGCGCGGTGCGTGATCTCGACACCGGCGGGCACACGCGTCGAACCCGACGTGTACTGCAGGTAGGCGATGTCGTCCAGCTTGGCGGGCGGCTCGACCCAGGTCTCGCCGACGCTGTCCGGGATGGCGTCGACGGCGATGACACGGGGACGCTGAGCGGCGGGAAGAGAGCGGAAGAAGTTACGTACACCGGCGGCGGAATTCGTGGCGGTGAGGATGGCCGTCGGCTCGCAGTCACCGAGGACCGCGTGCAGCCGGTCGGTGTGGCCGGGCTCGTCGGGATCGAACAGCGGGACGGCGATGGTGCCCGCGTAGATGGCACCGAAGAACGCGACGACGTAGTCGAGCCCCTGCGGCGCGAGGATGGCGACGCGGTCTCCCGGCTGGGTCACCTGCTGCAGACGCGCGGCGACTGCGCGGAGTCGGGTGCCGAACTGAGACCAGGTGAGCTCGTGAGCTTCCCCGTCGCGTTCGCGGGAGTAGTCCATGAAGCGGTATGCCAGCGTGTCGGCGTTCTCCGCGACGTTCACCTCGACGTGGCGGACCAGCGTCTTGCCCTCGCCGATGTTGATGTGGCCGTTCTCATCGATGTACTCATCGAATTTGTGGCTCATTGTGTTCAATCTCCTCCGACGGGATTCCGCTGCCGGCTGTGCCCCGAACGGCAACGGCCCGCGCCCGACTATGCTCCGGCTCACGCCTGGTTCGAACAGCGTGAATATTAGTAGCTGCTAACTATCTCGATGACCAAATCTTTTCGTCGCACCGCGTCCGCGGTCATTCGCCTTTCAGCAGATCCACGACGGGTGCGAAGGCTTCCATCTGTGTGGGGAAAACCCCGACATAGGACATCGTCGTCATCTTGCGAACGTTACGGATCTGGTCGGCTATTTCCTCGTACGTGCCGAATGCCAGGTACGGGGACGTCAGAATGTCCTCGACGCTGAGCTTCACGTCGACGTCGACGTTCGGCGGGTACCCGTTGTCGAGCGCGGCCAACGCCATCTCTGCCATCTGCTCGCGGTCGTCGGTGACGACGATGGTGGTGATGGCCCAGTTGAGCTCGATCGAGTCGAAACGATCGCCCGCTGCCTTGCGGATCAGTTCGACGCGCTCCAACGTCTTGTCGAGGGTCATTCCCGACAGCTGGAGCTTGCCCTCCTTCGTCGTACTCGGCACGACGGAGATGATGTCGGCGTACTTCGCCGCGAGCGCCAGCATGCGCGGTCCGCCGCCTCCGACGCAGATCGGCGGGCGCGGACCCTGACGCGGGCGTGGGCTTCCCTTGAGACCGGTGATCGTGAAGTGCTTGCCCTCGAAGTTGCATTCCTTGCCGCGCAGCAGCGTGTCCAGGATCTCGAGGCTCTCCTCGAGCTTCTCGATACGGACACCGGGCCGGTCGTACTCGATTCCGGCCTTGTCGTACTCGTCGCGCATCCAGCCGGCGCCGAGACCCAGTTCGAGACGACCGCCCGAAAGGACGTCGATCGTCGCCGCGTCCTTCGCGAGGATCGCCGGATGACGGAACCCGTTGGCGAGGACGGCGGTGCCGAGGCGGATCTTGTCCGTCGCGACCGCGAGTGCTCCGAGGGCGGCAATCGGCCCGACCTGGTTCCCGAGGTGATCGGGGATCATGAAGCTGTCGTAGCCCAGCTCTTCGGCCTGCTGCGCCAGCTTGATGAACTTACGCGCCCCGCCCTCTTCGGCATTGCCCTCTCCGCCTGCGGCGAAGCGGAACTTGCGCAGTGCCGCGGTCTGCCCTTCTGCGGGCTGAGCTGAGCCCCCGGGAGACAAACCTGGGGCCTGGGCGGAACACATCTATTGGTCTCCTCGGTGCGGGTTTCGGCGTGGTCGATCGATGCCGATCTCGGCTGGTCCAAGGCGTCACTCTATAGGTTCGCCACGTGCGAATACACCTGGCGGGGTCACCCACGACCAGCTTTGTGCCCGATCATCGACCGTCCCGAGCGGTCGTTGTGAGAACTACACGGCCGTAGTCAGGAGTGCGCAATCTCCGGTGCCGACTCGATCAGACCAGCTGCCCACGACGCCGTCCACTGCGTCGAAGTGGTACCCGCGTCGTCGACGACGAAACTGTTGTACGACGCGTGCACCGGGTTGCCCGCGGCCCCCAGCAGGATGCCGATGCTTTGCGGAATGTTCCGCAGCGACAAGCCTTCCGACGGCGCGGCGCAGATCAGATCGCCTGCCGCGCAGATCTGATTGACCTTGTCGTCGAGCGTTCCGAAACCACCGGGACGCGGTCCTGTCATCGTGATTCCCGGCAGGTCCAATCCGCCGAGAGCCACCTCGGCTCCGACGCCGTCGACGGCCGGTCCGATGTCGTTTCCGGACGTGCCGTCGCGCCTGCCGTCGGCGATGAGTGTCACGCCGAGAACGCGGTCCGCGGCGATCGGTCCGTTGCCCGCGCCGATGTCCGACGCGATGTCACCGGCGATGACCGCGCCCTGCGAGAAGCCCGTCAGAACGAAGTTCGTCAGGGGGCAGTGCTCGCTGTAGCGAGTCATCTCGTCGCGCGCCACTGCCGAACCCTCGGTGCGGCTGTTGTTGTACGACTGCTGCCCGTCCGGCGGGAACGCGATCGGATTCGAGAACTGCGCGACGTACGGAACGGTGTAGACCGTTGCACGGCTCGGGTCGAACTGCTGCTGCAGCGCTCGCGTCACGTTCAGCATCAGGGACGCGGGGTTCGCGGTCGGGTTGTACGGGTCGTCGTTCGCCGCGGATTCCCACGTGCCCGGAATGGCGATGACCGCGACGTCGGCGCAATCGGCGGGTTGCGACGACGGCTGTTCGGGACCCGGCCCCGGAATCGGCGACGGAATCTCCTTCGGGAGCCTTCCGGCCAACAGGTACCAGAGCGCCACGATGACAAGCCCGAGTACGACTGCTACCGCGAGAAGCTTCGGTAGCAGTCGTCTTCTGCGTTTCGTTCGATTCGCCACGACGTGTCTCGTCAGGACTTGCAGTAGGTGTTCTGCGCGGCCGTGATGTAGGTCTGGGCCTGCTGGCCTGCCTGCTCGGCGCTGATCTCCGTGCCCGACGCGCTGGCCTCGACGCCGACGTTCGCGGTCACGAAGGTCGAGATCTCGTCCGCTGCGACACCCTGCGACTGCGCAGAGCAGATGTAGTTGGCGGTCGAGATCGCGATCTCACCGTTTCCTGCCGGCGTGATGCCGTCCTTCTTCAGCTCGTCGAGGAACGCCTGCCCGCGTGCGTCGATCGGACTCTCGGTCGTGCCGGGGAAGTCGTCGGGCACGGGCTGCGGCTGCTCGGGGGGAGCCGTCGCCGCCTCGCCCGGAGTCGTCGTCGGCGCAGTCGAACTGGTCGTCTCCGACGCCGACGTGGTCGCCTCCGCCGATGTGGACGTCGACTCGGCGGCGGCGGAGGTCGTGGTCGACGGAGTTCCGGTGGCAGTGGAATCGTCGCTGCCGCACGCCACCAACAGTCCACCGGCGGCGACGGCCAGTAGGCCCATGGACAGTGTTCGGGCCAGAGTCGTGTGCATCATCGTGTCTACGTCCTTGGTCGTCGTCGTTTCAACGCGTCACGGTACAGAGAACCGCTGAGAGAACTCTGAGGGACTACTCGTCGGTAACTGCGGGAGTTACGGGGCGATCGTGACCTTGCCGTCCTTGACCGTGATGATGCCGAACTGGAAGTTCTGCTGGATTCCGCCGCCGTCCATCTCGAACTGATCGCTCGTGATGTAGCCGAGGCGTCCGTTCTCGTAGCCGACGCTCTTCCACGCGTCGAAGATCTCGCCGTTGCGGATGGCCCATGCACCCGTCACAGGACTCCAGTAGATGTTGCCGTTCTCGAACTCGTTGAACCGACCGCCATCCTTGAGCGGACCCATCTCGCTGGTCTTCGGGAAGCCGAGAGCGCTGTTCTCCCAACCCAATTGACCGTACTTGTCGAGAATCATGCCCTGCACGGAATGCGTACCGAGATCGGGGCTGTGGTACATCGCTCCGATCTCGAAGCCCTGGACCGCGCCCGGCTTCGACGGCGTCGCGACCTCGTCGAGGACGGGGTAGCCGAGCGGTCCGGTCTCGTAGCCCTGACGCGCCCACTCGTCGAGGATCGCTCCGCGGACGGCGTGCGCACCGGTCTGCGGCGTGAAGTAGATCATCCCGTTCTGGAACGCGCCCGCGCGTCCGCGGCCGTCCGGCGTGCCGAACTCACCGGTCTTCGGGAAGCCGAGCGGGCCCGCAGGTCCGCCGGATCCCTGGTAGTTTCCGCCGATCGCGCCTGCCACGACCTGCGCACCGGAGTCCTGCGAGAAGAACACCCGTCCGAAGCGGAAGTCCTGGGCGCGTCCACCCGCGACGTTGTATTCCGGCGTCAGGCAGTCGCCGAGCCAAGCGTTGGCTCCCGACGCGTTGCCGATGGCACCCGTCGGGCTGCACGCGGGCTTGTCCGCTTCGACACCGAGAGCGTTGGCGAGCTGCGGCCACAGCTGGTGCAGCTCGAACTGCCAGTACTCCCACGAGTGCGTGCCGGACGGCCGGTAGTTGACCTGCGCGGGAATGCCGAGCTTGTTGAGCTTGGTCGCGAACGTCTGCGACGTCAGTCGCGACAGAATCTCGAGGCCCATGCCGGCGTAGTTGGAGCTGACGCCGGGGATTCCCGACGGTGCGTCGTACGGCCCCGCGGCACCGTTGCCGCTCGAGATGTACAGGCTGACGCCCTTCAGCTTCTCGGCGAGCAGATACGGGTCGTGCTGCGCCCACAGATCGTTGGTCGGCGCGCCCCACATCGCCTTCGAGTCGAAGCCACCTGCGTCGGCCATCGCGTACTGGATTGCCTGCGGCATGCCGAGGGTCGTCGTGGTGAGCATTCCGGACAACGATCCGGCGAACTGGAAGAAGCCCTCGTTGCGCGCGGCGAGGAACATGGCCGCGGTGCCACCCATCGACAGGCCGACGACGCCGCGTGTCTGGTTGGTGCGCCAGTCCCGCTCGAGAATCGGGGGCAGTTCCTTCGTCAGGAACGTCTCCCACTGGTAGTTCTTGCCGTTGTCCTGGTCGACCCAGTCCGAGTAGAAGCTGGACTGTCCGCCGACCGGGAGGACGACGTTGACGTTCTTGTCCGCGAAGTACGACTCGGCGTCGGTCTCGGCGGTCCAGCCGTTCTCCATGTCGGTGGCGCGCAGACCGTCGAGCATCCACACGGACGGGAAGGACGCCTGCGGGTTCAGATTCCAGTCACGCGCGAGCAGCAGCTGCACCTGGATCGGAGTGCCCATCGACGGCGACTGGATCCACAGCGCGACGCGGCGGTCCGACAGCCAGTCGACGGCGGTGACCGTCGCTCCGGACGCGGTCTGCGTACGGTCGGGCGACGACGCCACTGCAATGGGCGACGCCTGCGCGATCCCGACAGCGCCGAACGGCGACGCCAATGCGACGGCCACTGCCGCGGCGATCGCAGCCCGACGAGCCTGAATTCCGGCTGTGCGGCGCCGATCGGTCCGAGCAAGCCCAGTGCGCATGATGGTGACTCTCCTTCTGCAAGTGCTGCTGCGAGGTCGCGTCGACCCGTGTCGGATGCCGACGAGGGGTAGGTCACCGACCTCTTCAGCTGTCTTTCTTACACGCGAACGACGACGAAACGACCGAGGCTCGCTGTGGCTGGTGATGCAATTGTGAATTTGTCTTCGAAATGCCGACCGGTCCGTACACACGCGAAAGCCGTCCTACGCAGGGCGCAGGACGGCTTTCGACGATCATGAGACGAACGACCCGAATCAGGCGTTCAGGGCCTCGAGGATCTGGCCGCGAGCCTTCCAGAGCTCTGCGGACCAGTACGGCCACGAGTGGATTCCGTTGGACGGGAAGTCGAACGTCGCCGGGATTCCGAGCGTTGCCAGGCGGACCTGGAATGCGCGGCTGTTGGCGAGCGCGAGCGCTTCGAGAGCCATGCCGTTGGCCGTGTTGTAGAAGTCGATCGGTGCGCGCGGGTGATCGAACTCGCCGGGCAGGCCGCTGGCTGCCGAGATGTACATCGACAGGCCCTCGAGCTGCGGAGCGAAGACGAACGGGTCGTTACGCAGCCATGCCGGGCTCCACGGAGGTCCCCACATGGAGTCGACGTTGAACCAGGACTGCGACAGCATGGCGACGCGGATCGCTTCGCGCATACCGGGAGCCGAGATGTTCAGGTAGCCCGAGAACGAACCGGCGAACTTGAACTGCTCGCGGTGGTACGCAGCCAGCGTCAGAGCGGCCGATCCACCCATCGAGATGCCGAGAACGGCGTTGTTGGTACGCGAGACTCCGTAGCCCTCGAGGAACGCCGGCAGGTCCTGCGTCAGGAAGGTCTCCCACTTGTAGGTGACTTCCTGGCCGTTCAGGTTCGACGCGGCGTACCAGTCGCTGTAGAAGCTGGCCTGGCCGCCGACGGGCATGACGAGCGTGACGTCGTCGTTCGCGAACTGGTCCTGGGCGTTGGTCTCGAACGTCCATGCGTTGCGGTCGTCGCGAGCACGGAGGCCGTCGAGCAGGTACAGAGCCGAGCTGCCGCCGCGGGCTGCCCACTGGACCTGGACCTTGATGGGGCCCATCTCGGACGGAACCCAGAGGTCCTCACGGCCGCCGGCCGGAGCCTTGTGGGTGATGGGGCTGGGAGCCGCTACCGCTGTGGCACCGCCGACGGCTCCGAGAGCGATCGGAAGTACGAGTGCGGCTGCACCGAGTCTCATGAGTCGCTGACGCCATCGCTGGGTCAACCTCGGTTTGTTGCTGAGGCCGGCAAATCGCATGAATCGTGCTCTCTCTCGTCTTCTGCGGATTCCGCGTCTGCTGCGGCCCCCGGCAATTCCAACAGGGCTGTTCTTCGGCCCTGTCGGGCCGTAGTACGGGCTGTTCAGTTTTTCGACAATCAAGTGTGAAACAGGTACGGACCCGTCCGCGTCCGCGAGGGTCGGCGGCCGTGACCGAAAGGGAGGCTATTGCACCCGGCGGCCCCGATGCAAAACCGTGATCTTGATCTCAGGTTTGCTTCGGGGCCGATATCAAGTCGTGACACTATCCTGTCGGCCCCCCCGCGCGACACCCCGTGAAAGTAGTGAAATATCACAGCAAGTTGTCGTGCGGGGACCGCCGTCAGGTGTTTCAGCCGATGTTGGCGCTCAGGTCCGGTGCCATGATGTGCACCTGCTCCTGCCAGTAACCCCACTGGTGGGTACCGACGGCCGGGAACGCGTACGTGACGTTGTTGGCGCCGATACTGGCCATCCGGACCTGGAATGCCCGGCTGTTGGCCAGTGCGATCGCTTCGAGTCCCATCGCGTTGCCGGTGTTGTAGTAATCGATGAAGCTGCGCGGCTGATCGAGACCACCCGGGAGACCGCTACCGGCGAAGACCCACACTCGGGTGCCGTTGTCGCGCAGTCGCGGGGCGAAGACGAACGGGTCGTTGCGCAACCACGCCGGGTTCCACGGCGGGCCCCACATCGCGTCGATGTTGTATCGGCCCGAATCGAGCAGAGCCAGACGCATCGCTTCGCGCATGCCGGGTGCCGAGATGTTCAGGTAGCCGGACAGCGAGCCCGCGTAGGAGAACTGATCGGGGTGGTAGGCCGCCAGCGTCAGCGCCGCGGATCCACCCATCGAGATGCCGACGACGCCGTTGCGGTTCCGGTTGAAGCCGAGCTGATTGGCGAGATTGTCGCGCAGGTTCTGCGTCAGGAACGTTTCCCACTTGTAGGTCGTCTGCTGACCGTTGAAGTTCGACGGCGCGTACCAGTCGGAGTAGAAGCTGGACTGACCACCGACGGGCTCGACGACATTGATGTTCCAGGCAGCGAGCGTCGCGCCTGCATCCGTCTCGTGCTCCCAGCCGGAGATGTCGTTCGTGGCGCGGAGGCCGTCGAGCAGGTAGACGACGCGGTCGGTGTTACCGTCCGCGGCCCGCCAGACACGGCTCTTGATCGGGCCCATGCTCGAGTCCGTCCAGAAGTCGAACGCACGCGGATCGAACGCCGCGTTGGCGGTCGCACCCGTTCCCACCACTGCCAGCCCGAGGGGTAGTGCCACAGCCATCACCAGTGACGTCAGCAAACGGCGTGTGCGCCCCCCGGCACTCTTCTTCGTTCCAAACAGCATGCAATCGACCTCTCAGCGGTTTTGGTGGGCCGTAGTGCTACGACTCGCCCGTTCAGCGTGGTGATTTCGGTCCCGACGGCCCATCAGTCACACACATCTTCGACATACATCGACCGAAACTCGACCTCCGTTACGAAAATGAGATATCCCATCTTGGCGTCGAACCGATATCGGCGCAACTAATTGTCGGCTTGGAGAACCGGCTCTTCCAAACCACATCTCTGTATTTCGTATTTCGGCACGCGGTCGAAACGGTAACCCGCATAGAACAGCGACCGCTTGATGTTCCTGATGAACAGGTCTTTCGTCAACGGGGCCCGGTACGACGCGATCAATTCCTGTGTATCGGGGCAGGACAGCGCGACCCGCGCCTCGGTGTTCCAGTCCTCGTCCATGTACCAGGGCAGATACGGATGCTCGCCGACCATGCCGAGATCGGCGACGACCCAGTCCGGGAAGAGGTTCTTGTCGTGGCCGATGCGTCCGTTGTCCAGCCGCTCGGTGTGGGACGCCAACGGGTACGCGAGGCCCATCTGATCGATGACGCGAACGTCGAGACCGACGTTCATGCTCGTCATGCCCAGATTGAGGAAGTACACGGTGTGCCCTGCGCCGCCGGGTGGAATCGGCAACGGTGGCGGCACGACGTCCCAGTACGTGAATTGCGACGACGGAAGCAGCAAGCCGCCGTCCGGCGTGTTGTCTATGGCTTCGACCATCGCACGCATACGCGGGTAGTCCAGGTAGTCAGACGCCAGGATCGGGTGCGCATGACCGGTGTTGAGCGCGTAGAAGGCGCGCTCGTCGACGATGCCGGATCGACCGACGATCGACCCCTCGGGCATTCCCGTCGTGTTCGCCGCGAAGAACGCCCAGATCACCGTGACCACCCAGACGAAGGCACCCGCACCGAGGAGAACGACACCGCGGGTATCGGACTTCGTGGCGGGGATGGTCAGCGGCAACACCGAGATCGGCAGCAGAAGGGTGAACAGTGCCGGGAGCAGCGTGCGTCCGTGCATGAAGTCGCCGCCGACGCGTACCGCGTACACGAGCTGCAGCACACCTGCGAGCAATACGAACACGAGAACCGCAGTCGGCGACCGCAGCGCACGTTGCGCGCCTCCCAGTGTCTTCGGGAGTTGCACCTTCCGCGGCGTGCCCGTCGTGACGACGGCGCCGACGAGGAGCAACAGCAGTGGCAACCACAGCATGTACGGGCCGAGAAGATTCCACAGGTAGTCCAAGCCCTGTGCCCATTTGGCGCCGCCCGCGTCCTTCGCCACCGCGGTGTTGGGGTACGGCAGGCCGTAGTAGCCCATGCGCCAGATCTGGTAGGCCACGGGGACGGCGCCGGCGAACACGAACACGAGGAACCGACTCGGCCAGGTCTGCGGGGCCAGGAAGATCATGGCGAGCGCGAGCCCGGACAGGATGACCAGCTCGGGGCGAACGAGCGGGCCGAGGCCCGCCCAGAACGACAGGAACAGCAGCTTCGCCTGGTCGCTCCGCAGGCTACGCTCCCGCGCCGCCGTGCCGATGTCTCGCGTCGCCCACCGGACCATGAGCAGCCACAGCGTCGCGATCCAGAAGATGACCAGACAGGTCTCGAGTCCCGACGTCGCGAAGTCACGTGCAGGCGGGACGGCGATGTAGACGAGTACGCCGGCGGGAAGAAAGATGCGCTTCGCTCCCGTGCGCGGATAGTTGGACCCTGGGCCAACTATCCGCTCACGGGCACGAAGTGCATAGGTGCCGATCATTGCGATCGCGATGGCGGCGGTCGACAGCACGAGCGCGATCGTCAGCACGACGTACTCGATGCGCGCCTCGCTCAGCCAGCTGCCCGCGTAGACGAGGTACGTCCAGATGGTGCTGGTGTTGGTCTCGACGCGTTCGCCCGCGTTGAAGACCGGCCCGTTGCCCGCCAGGAGGTTGCGGACGGTGCGAAGGACGATCAGACCGTCGTCGGCGATCCACCGTCGTTCCCAGGCACCGAACAGGAACAGCAGGCTGGAGACGGCGACGCCGATACCGAAGATCGCTGTGGTGAGGGGGGTACGCGAGCTGACCGAGGGCGCGTCGGGTGCGGGGTCGGTCAGTGCCTCACGCGAGGTAGACAGCGACACCCACTACTCCGATCCACGCAAGGGCGAGCACCTGCAACACCCTGTCGCCCAGCGCGATCTCCTCCGGTTCACCGGCCTGACCCCCGTCGACGTCCACCGCGTACCGCAGGATCGCGATGGTGAACGGAATCATCGAGATCGCGAACCAGTTGGTCGAGGTTTCGGCGTCTTGTTCGAAGGCCCACAGTCCATAGCAAATCACGACGGCCGTCGCGGACAACGTCCAGACGAACCGAAGGTAGGTGGTCGTGTAGTTCTCGAGCGACTTACGAATCTTCGCGCCGGTACGTTCTGCCAGCTGGAGCTCGGCGTAGCGCTTGCCCGCGGCCATGAACAACGAGCCGAACGCCATGATCAACAGGAACCACTGCGACAGCGGAATCGAGGCGGCGACGCCACCCGCGATGGCGCGAAGCAGGAAGCCCGACGAGACGATGCAGATGTCGAGCACGGCCTGGTGCTTGAGCCCGAAGCAGTAGGCGAGCTGGATCGCGATGTAGACGGCGATGACCAGCGCGAGCTTCCAGTTCGCGAGGAACGACAGTCCGATCGCCAGCACGATGCAGGCGATGGCCATGCCGTACGCCAGCGGGACGGGCAGCACACCCGCGGCGATGGGCCGGAAACGTTTGGTGGGGTGCGCACGGTCGGCCTCGACGTCCATCGCGTCGTTGACCAGGTAGACACCCGATGCCGCGAAGCAGAAGACGACGAACGCCAGACCCACGGGCAGCAGGACGTCGGCCTGCGTCACCGATCCCGCGGCGAGCGGGGCAGCCAGGACCAGGACGTTCTTGACCCACTGACGTGGACGCAGGGCCTTGATGATCCCGTCGACCAGGTTCTTCGGGGGCGCCCCGACGGCAGTAGCTTCCTCGCTCATGAATCTCCTTCGAACTTGCGCACGGCGGCTGCGGACAGAGCGCCGAGCGCAGTTCCGGCGAGTACATCTGTGGGGTAGTGCACACCGAGGACGAGCCGCGACAGCAGCATCGGAGGCACCAGGACCGCAGGCAAGGGTAGACCGGTGAGCCGTCCGAGCAGAATCGCGGCTGCCGTCGTCGAGGTGGCATGCGACGACGGGAAGCTCAGCTTGCTGGGCGTCGAGACGTTGATCTGGACGCTCGGGTCGTTCGGTCGAGGGCGACGGACGACGCGTTTGATCACGATCGACGCCGCATGCGAGCCGACGGCACCGACGGCGACGCCTGCCCACTGCCTGCGACGCGTCGAGTCCAGAGCCGCGCCGACGCCTGCGACGGCCACCCAGCCGAGCGCGTGCTCGCCGAAGTGGGACATGCCGCGCGCGACGGAGATCGCGCCCGGCTGGGCTGCGACGGTCTTCTGGATCTTCGACAGGATGCGAACTTCGGCGGCTGCCTCGCTCTGGTTCTTACGCCTCGTAACGAAAGACACGTTCCCAGGTTTCCTTACTGGTGAGGTGAGGGACGGCGTCGCGATAGCGACCCTTGAGATCGGGGAAGCGGCGAGACAGTTCCGTCCGCAGCGCCATGGCTTCCTTGAACAGAGCCGCCGCCTTCTCGCGGTCACGCTGCCGGTACACGACGCCACGGCCGTCGGCAGTGGTGACGGTGACGCCGTCGACCTGGGACAGCAGGAACCAGCGCGCGTCGAGCGTCGGCACGTTGAGCTGCGGGCGCTCGTGGTGACGCGTGTGCGCGGGCTTGACGTTGTGGATCAGGCCCTTCGCGAGACGGCCGATCTTCGCGAGCGGGTTGGTGGGCAGTCCGACGGCTCCCACCTCTTCGCCGGACGCCAGCGGCAGTTCCGTCGAGGAGCCGACGACGACGGCGTCCGGGTAGTTCTTGCGCAGCGCGTGCACATCGCCGAGCGACGTCGGCAGGATGTCCAGGATGTGTTCGGGTCCTTCGAGGAAGTCGCGGATCGCCTTGTTCTGGATTGCGACGGTCGAGTACTCGAGGCACAGCAGATGCTTGATCGTCGCCTTGACGGTGTCGAGGACGAGTCCTCGGCCGTTGCCCGGCATGTGCAGCGCCGCGACGACGAGACGGTTACGCAGGTGGAAGTACGCCTGCCAGTCGATGGCGTCGTCCTTGTCGCTCCACGCCATGTGCCAGATCGCAGCACCGGGCAGAGTGACCGTCGGGTAGCCGGCTTCCCGTGCGCGCAAACCGTATTCGGCGTCGTCCCACTTGATGAACAGCGGGAGCGGCTGGCCGAGTTCCTCCGCGACGACGCGCGGGATCATGCACATCCACCAACCGTTGTAGTCGACGTCGATACGCCGGTGCATCAACTTGCTGGAGCGCAAAGGGTTTTCGCTGAAGTCGTGGTCGTACTCGACGTTCTGGGCACCGGTCCACATGAAGTTGGTCCGGTTGACGACCTCACCCATGACGTGAAGGTGACTGCGCGCCTGCAGATTCAGCATCTGTCCGCCGACGAGTGTCGGTACTTTCGCGAAGCGGGACATCGCGAGGGCACGCAGGATCGAGTCCGGCTCGATCTCGATGTCGTCGTCCATGAACAGGATGTGCTGCGCCGACGTGTTGTTCAGCGCCTCGTACATGATGCGGCTGTATCCGCCGGAGCCGCCGAGGTTGGCCTGGTCGTGGACGGCCAGCCTGCCACCGAGAGCTGCGGCGGCCGCGTCGAAACCAGGTTCGTCCTTGGCTTTTCGGGTTCCCTGGTCCGGCATGATGACGGCGTCGACCACCTCGAGAACCAGCGGGTCCGATCCCAGCGCCTCCAGCGCCTTGACGGCGTCGGTCGGGCGGTTGAACGTCGGGATTCCGACGGCGACGCTTGCCTCGCCCGGCGCCTCGATCGGCGCGTACCAGCCTGCGCTCTCGAGCACGACCTCGCTGTCGGAGGTGATGTCGAACCAGATCCAACCGCCGTCCTCGAACGGGCCGAGATCGATCAGGAACTCTTGTGTCGCATCGGATTCGACGACCTCGCGGCCCTCGACGTGGATGCGCGAGCTGTCGGCCTTGGACCGATAAACGTCGATGCGGCAGTGCCCGGCGACCTCGACGCGCAGCACGACGGACGTCAGGATGCTGTAGCGCCGCCAGTAGCTGGCCGGGAACGCGTTGAAGTAGGTGCAGAACGAGACCTCGGACTCGGCACCGACGGTCAACGACGTACGCGAGAGCGAATGTGCCCGTCGCGCGTTGGTCGTCGCTTCCTCGAGGTAGAGCGTGCGCACGTCGAGCGGCTCACCGGATCGCGGCAGCAGAATCCTCTGCAGAAGCGACTTGCCGAGAACCTCGGTGACGTCCTGGACGCCGTCGTCGAGCAGGTGTTTGGCCGTCATTTGTCCCCCGTCAGCGCAGCGCCCGACTCGAAGTGCGGGACGAGCGTGTTGTCGTACATGTTGAGCGCGCTGGCGATGGCCATGTGCATGTCCAGGTACTGGTACGTGCCGAGGCGACCACCGAACAGCACGCCCGCGTCGGCCGTTTCCTTCTTGGCCAGGTCGCGGTACGCCTCGAGCTTCGCGCGGTCGTCGGGGGTGTTGATCGGGTAGTACGGCTCGTCGCCGCTTTCCGCGAACCGCGAGAACTCGCGCATGATCACCGTCTTGTCCGACGGGTACTCGCGCTCGGGGTGGAAGTGGCGGAACTCGTGAATACGGGTGTACGAGACGTCGCCGTCGTTGTAGTTCATGACGGGCGTGCCCTGGAAGTCGCCCGTCGGCAATACCTCGGTTTCGAAATCGAGTGTGCGCCAACCGAGTTCGCCCTCGGCGTAGTCGAAGTACGCGTCGAGGGGACCGGTGTAGACGATCGGAGCGTCGGGGCTCTCGGCCGTCAGCTCCGCCTTGACGTCGAACCAGTCGGTGTTCAACCGAACCTCGACGAGCTCGTTGTCGGCCATCTTCTCGAGCCACGCCGTGTAGCCGTCGACGGGAAGGCCCTCGTAGGTGTCGTTGAAGTAGCGGTTGTCGAAGTTGTAGCGGACCGGCAGACGCGTGATGTTGCCCGCGGGCAGATTCTTCGGATCGGTCTGCCACTGCTTGGCCGTGTAGTCGCGGATGAACGCCTCGTACAGCGGGCGGCCGATCAGCGAGATGGCCTTCTCTTCGAGGTTCTGCGCGTCCTTGGCGTCGAACTCGCTGGACTGCTCCTCGATGAGGGCGCGCGCCTCTGCAGGCGAGTAGTACTTGCCGAAGAACTGCGAGATCAGACCGAGGCCCATCGGGAACTGGTACGACTGCCCGTTGTGCATCGCGAAGACGCGGTGCTGGTAGCTCGTGAACTCGGTGAACTGGTTGACGTAGTCCCAGACCCGCTTGTTCGAGGTGTGGAACAGGTGCGCGCCGTACTTGTGGATCTCGATGCCGGTCTCCGGCTCGGCCTCCGAGTACGCGTTGCCGCCGATGTGGTGACGACGGTCGAGGACGAGGACGCGCTTGCCCAGCTGCGACGCCGAACGCTCCGCCACGGTCAGGCCGAAGAATCCGGATCCGACGACGATGAGGTCGTATCGGCCGGTCACGGAGGCATCTCGGGCAGAAGACGAAGGAGTTACAGCAGTCACGGGCAACCAGGGTATCCGACGCCGGCAGATGTGCCGTCCATGGTTGGTTCGCCGGCGGATTGCCCAGTCACCGGCGCAGCAGGTATGTATCCATCACCCAGCCGTGCTCGGCCTTGAGCTGCGCACGCACCTGCTCGATCTCGCCGATGCAGTCGTCGAGCGGCCCGGCCACCAACTGTTCATCGTCCGTTCCCAGGTTGGCTCCCCAATGAATACTCCACCGGCCGTCGCCGACCAGGCTGCGGCAGGTCAGGTGGCCGTCGAGCATGACGACGACGTTGTCCGCCCCCGCGTTCACGTCGTCGAGCAGGGCCCGTCCGGTCGTGATCACGATCGGCCCGCCGATGCGATTGAGCACCAACCGGTGCGCCGCTGCGAGCATCGACACACTGCTGATGCCAGGGGTGACGTCGAAATCGATGCCCAGCCTCTCGACGACTCGAATGGTGCTGTCGTAGAGCGCCGGGTCGCCCCAGACCAGGAAACCGATCGTCGACGACGGATCCAGCTGCGCCAGGACCTCCTCGTACGCGCGGGCACGGGCGTCGTGCCAGTCGAGCACCGCGGTGCCGTAATCGCCGGGCTTCCGGTCGCGCTCCGGATCGGGCACCTGAATGACCGTCGGCTCACCGGGAACGTGGCGACGCAGGATCTCGGCGCGCGCCTGGGCGAGGTCGCCCACCGAGGAGCCCTTGTCGGCGACGAGAAAGACGTCGACCTCACGGAGCTTGGCGACGGCCTGGACGGTGATCTGGTCGGGATGGCCTCCGCCGATTCCGACGAGATGCGCCCTCACGCGTCGCCCCCCGGCCGTTCCGGTCGTTCCGCGGGCTCCACTCCTGGCCGTTCCGGTCGTTCCGCGGGCTCCACTCCTGGTCGTTCCCGGCACGCGTCGTACAGGTGCGATTCGACGCCCGGAGTGCGGCCCACCGCAGGCCCGACCAGGATCACTGCCGCCTGCCGGAGCCCCGCGGCCTCGACCTGATCCGCGATGTCGGCGAGCGTTCCCGTCAGAACGAGCTGATCCGGCTTGCTGGCGTGGAACACGACGGCAGCGGGGCAGTCGGACCCGTAGAACTCGACCAGCTCGTCGGCCAGAACCCGGGCGCGCGTGATCGCGAGGTGCAGCACCAGCGTCGCGCCGGTCGCCGCGAAGTTCGTGAGCGCCTCGGCGTCGGGCATCGCGGTGGAGCGTGCCTGGGTCCGCGTCAGGACGACGGACTGCGTGACCTCGGGAACCGTCAGTTCGACGCGCAACGTCGCCGCTGCGGCCGCGTACGCCGGCACCCCAGGCGTGACGTCCCACGGCACACCTGCCCGGTCCAGGCGCGCGGACTGCTCCGCGAGCGCCGAATAGAGAGACGGGTCACCCGAGCACAACCTGGCGACGTCCTCACCGCGTTCGTGCGCGGCGACGAGCTCGGCGGTGATCGCGTCGAGATCCATCCTTGCCGTATCGACCTTCCGAACATCGTCGGGGCAATGCGCGAGGACGGCGTCGTCGATGTAGGTGCCCGCATAGACGCAGACCGGGCTGGTTCGGAGTAACTCCGCCGCGCGCAGCGTCAGCAGATCTGCGGCGCCCGGGCCGGCGCCGATGAAGTGAACAGTCACGAGCAGCAGCCTAAATCGGGTCGCTCCTGCGGACTCCACGCCCAACCCCAGGCACGGAGCCCGACGCGCCGCGGCCCCTCGGATCCCCGCACTGGCTAACTCTCAAGCTAAGGTTTAGCCTTGTGTCTGATGAGGTTGTTGTTACTCGTGTGACTTGATTCAAGCATCAACAGTTACACACGTAACAACAGCATCGAAGCTTGCGGACATTGGATCTGAACGGAAGCAGAACGCGTCGCACCGTCGCCGGAAGCTTCGCGGCGGAGGCCATGGCAGTACCGGTCGCCCGTCGCACCCAACAACCAGGGAGAAACGCCTTGCACCGTCGAACGAAGCCGTCGATCGTTCTCGGCGCAGTCGCCTTGCTGGCCGTCGCGGGCCCCGTGACGGTCTACAGCATCTCCGGCGACGCTGCGTCCACCGATGTTCGATCGGCCAACGAGACCACCCCTGTCACCGTGCCGACCAAGATCGTCGAGACAGCGCTCGAATCCGCGCCGGACATCGTCCTCCCCCTCGCAGAACTCACGGGTCTGCCGTTGCCGGACCTGCGCCTCTCCGACCTGAAGTACCTACCTCTTCCGGACAACATCACGCTTCCTGCGATCCCGGAGATCCCCGGCCTGACCGTTCCGGCACCGACGAGCCCGTCGGCGCAAGCTCCCATTCCCGGCCTGGAGCGCAACAACGCATCGGCACCGATTTCCCCGTCCGCCGACGACCCGGGCGCCCCCTTGGGTGCCGTCGTCAAGGAACTGCGTCAGGACGACCCCTTCAGCATGGTCGCGCTGACGTCGACGGCTCTCGACGGGGCTGTCGCGCAGGTCCGCCGCCAGCTCGACGACGGTTCGTGGGGCCCGTGGATCGCGACGGAACCGATCGACACCGCCGCGAGCGACGCCGCACCCGTGCCCGACAAGAAGGGCACCGAACCGATCTTCGTCGGCGCGACGAAGGCCGTGCAGATGCTGCTGACGCCGCGGCCCGGATCTGCCGTTCCCGCACAGGAACTCGCACCGGCACCCGAGGCAACACCTGTTCCCGAGGCGCAGGCACCCGCTCCCGAAGCGCAGGCACCCGCTCCCGAAGCGGCAGCACCCGATCTCGGGTACACACCCGCGTCGGTCTCGAAGCCGCTGCGCCAGCAGGAAACTCCCGTCGCGGACGCATTGGCCGACATCAGTGCCGTGCTCATCCAGCCGGGAAGCTCGCCTGCGGACTCCGCGCTCGCCGACCTCGCGACGCCCGTCGCCGGTGATGCAGGGCCGAAGGTCATCTCGCGTGCACAGTGGGGTGCCGACGAATCGATCCGCTGCGCCAACCCGACGTACGACGACTTCCTCGGTGGCGCAACGGTTCACCACACCGCAGGCAGCAACGACTACTCCAAGTCCGAGTCGGCCGAGATCGTCCGCGCGATCTACGCCTACCACGCACAGACGCTCGGCTGGTGCGACGTCGGCTACAACGTGCTGGTCGACAAGTACGGCCAGATCTTCGAGGGTCGCGCAGGCGGACTCGACAAGCCGGTCCAGGGCGCGCACGCCGGTGGCTTCAACGAGAACACCATGGGCATCGCGATGATGGGTGACTACACGTCGCAGTCGCCGTCGCAGGAAACCCTCGACTCGGTCGGCAAGTTCCTCGGATGGCGTTTGGGCAAGGCAGGTCTCGACCCCAAGGGTGAGACCACGATGACGTCCGAAGGCACGAACTACACGTTCATCGGCCAGGGCCAGAGCGTCGACCTGCCGGTGATCTTCGCGCACCGCGACGTCGGAAACACGACGTGCCCCGGCGACGCCGCCTACTCGAAGATGGACGAGATTCGCGACATCGCGGCCGCGAATCTCGGGGGCGGAAGCGTCGACACCGCTCCTGCACCGTCGGTGGACGAGCCGGAACAGGCAACGCCGTCGTCACCGGGAACGGATGCGAGCAGCACTGTCGGACAGAACATTCCGGCTCTCGTCGACGAACTGGTTCGCCTTGCGAGCTCGAACCCCATCGCGAAGAAGTGGCTCGACTCCGGCGGTGAGACAGGATCGCTCGGCACCCCCGTCAGCGGTCTGGTCCAGGTCAAGGGCGGCGGCGAAGCCGCGGCGTTCACCAACGGGTCTATCTTCACTTCGCTTGCCGGACAAGCTGTATCGGTGATCGGCAAGATCTTCGAGCAGTTCATGGCCCTCGGCGGCGAGAACGGTGAACTCGGTCTGCCGATGACGGACGAGTACCGGGTTCCGGAAGGTCTGCGCACCGACTTCGAGAACGGGTCGCTGATCTTCAACGAGCTCACCGGCATCGTCACGACCGTCATCAAGACGTACAACGACACGTACGAGCAGGAGATGCAGAATCCTGTCGCTGCCCCGGTCGAGCCCGCTCCCCCGGCTCCGGCCCCGTAGCAGTTCCGCCCAGAGAAATGCCCCCGCACAACGGCGTGCGGGGGCATTCAGCGTTCTCGGGGCCGTGGGCTCTGGGGGCCGTGGGCTTTGGGGACCGGGGGCTGGCGCGGCATCGATGCGCCGAGGTAGCCGTCCAACGGCTGCCGGGGACCATCGATGCCACCGGGGAGGGCCGAACCGTCACCACCAACGCTCGAGGACCCGCGCGACGCCGTCGTCGGCGTTGGTGGCCGTGACCTCGTTCGCGACGGCCAGAGCGGCGGGATGCGCGTTGCCCATGGCGACGCCGAGGCCCACCATTTTCAGCATCGGCACGTCGTTGGGCATGTCGCCGAACGCCGCGATCTCGCCGACCGCGACGCCGAGCCGCTCGGCGACGACCGAGAGCCCCGACGCCTTGGTGACACCGGGCGCAGAGAGTTCGATCAGTCCGTTGTCGGTGGAGAACGTCAGGTCGGCGCGACCGTCGACGAGCGGTTCCAAGGCGTCGACCATCTCTCCGCTGGATGCGCTGGACAGTCGGATGAGCAGTTTCACGGCCGGGACGTCGAGAACCTCGTCCTGCGAGACCTCGGTGTTGTCCGGGTTCAGCCAGGCGTGTTCGTAGCCGGGTGAGCTGACGAACTGCGGGGTCGCGGCGTCGTGAGCGGTGGCGCCGACGCGTTCCGCGGCGAGACCACAGCCCGGCAGGGTGCGGTAGGCGATGTCGGCGAGCCAGCGCAGCGTGTCGCTGGACAGTGTCTGCGCGTCGAGGATGCGGTCGGTGCCACTGTCGTAGACGACGGCCCCGTTGGCGCACACGCACATGGGGGCGTACCCGAGTTGCTCGACGACGGGCCCGATCCAGCGCGGCGGACGGCCGGTGGACAGCACGAACGGCGTTCCTTCGGCGGCCATGGCCAGCACGGCCCTGCGGGTACGCGGGGTGACGTTCTCGTGCGGGTCGAGGAGCGTGCCGTCGACGTCGCTGGCAACGAGGCGGGGCTGGATACGGCTGGTTTCAGGCATCGGGGTCATTCTGCCGTACCGACATCCGCGCCAGTGGAGCGGAGCCCCACCCAGGGCGGAAAAACCACCACCTCAGGGTGCACGCCACCACCTCGAGGGTCCGTGTCGGCGAAGCCCGATCCCGACGAGTGTTCTGTACATGGATTTCACCACTTCAGAGGCCACGACCTTCCCGCTCTCCGCCGCTCAGCGCGGAATCTGGTTCGCGCAGCACCTGGCGGGCGACGTCCCCATCTCCATCGCGCAGTACGTCGAGATCCACGGCAATCTCGACATCGAGCGCCTGACCACTGCGGCGAAGACCGCGGGCCGCGAGTTCGGCACCGGCTACCTGCGCATCGTCGAGGTGGACGGCCACCCGATGCAGACGATCGATCCCTCCACCCCCGAGACCATGCCGTACTTCGACCTCCGCGGCGAGGCAGATCCGATCGCCGCCGCGCGAGCCTGGATGTACGACGAGTACACCTCGCCCCTCGATCCGACGCGCGATCGTCTCGTGAACATGGCCGTCCTGCGCGTCGGCGACGAGCAGTCGTTCTGGTACTCCCGCATCCACCACATCGCCCTCGACGGGTACGGCGCGATGACGCTCCTGAAGCGCTGCGCCGAGCTCTACACCCTCGGCGGCGACGCACCGGCATCCAAGGCCGAGGACCTGAACATCCTCGTCGACGCCGACCGGAAATACCGCGCGTCGGACCGCTTCGACGCCGACCGCGAGTACTGGACCGAGCACCTCGCCGGACTTCCCGACCCGGTCAGCCTGGCCGGCCACGCAGCACCGGCCGGGGCACATCCGAGGCTGCACCGCGGCGAACTGAGCCGCGCGATGTCGCAGCGGCTCGAAGAGGTTGCGGCGCAGCTCGAGTCGAGCGTCGCACCCGTCACCGTCGCCGCCTTCGGTGCGTATCTGGCCCGTGCCACCGACAGCACCGAGGTCACCCTCAGCCTGCCGGTCTCGGCACGAACGACCGCCGCGCTGCGACGCTCGGGCGGCATGATGGCGAACGTCGTCCCCCTGCGTCTGCGGCTGACGGCCGCGACGTCGGTCGCCGATCTGGTGCGCGACGCGCAACTGGAACTCACGGGGGCCCTGCGGCGTCAGCGATACCGTCAGGAAGACATCGCCCGCAATCTCGGCAACGCGTCGGGCTTCGGACCGTCGGTCAACATGATGATGTTCGACACGCGAATCATGCTGGGCGACTTCACCGGCCGCCTGCACGTGCTGACGTCGGGCATGATCGACGACCTGTTCGTGAACATCTACCCCGGTGTCGGCGGTGAGAGCACGCACATCGATTTCCAAGGTAATCGGGAGCTCTATTCCGACGACGATCTCGCACGCCATCACACCGCATTCCTCGCGTTCCTCGAACGATTCCTGGACTCGCCGTCCACACCGGTCGTCACCCTCGACATGACCGACGTCGATGAGATGCACAGCGGCGCCGAACCCGTTGCCGTACGGACTTTTCCGGAGATCCTGGGCGACGCGGCGACCCGGCGTCCCGACGGAATCGCCATCGCGAACGGCGACGACGAGATCACCTACCGCGAACTCGACGAACGCTCGAACCGTCTTGCTCGCGCACTCATCTCCGACGGCGCGCGCCCCGAAACCACGGTAGCGGTGCAGATCTCACGCTCGATCGAGTCGATCGTCGCGATGTGGGCCGTCGCCAAGACGGGCGCTGCGTTCGTCCCCGTGGACCCGACCTACCCGCAGGAGAGAATCGACTACCTCGTGTCCGACTCCGGCGCACTGTTGTCGATCGACGACGTCACCGGACACGACGACTTCTCCACCGAACCCATCACCGACGCCGACCGTATCGCGCCGATCCGCCCGGGTAACGCCGCGTACATCATCTACACGTCGGGGTCGACGGGGAAGCCGAAGGGCGTCGTCGTCACGCACGGCGGACTCGCCGATCTGGTCGACGACGGTGTCACCCGCCTCGGACTGACCGAGAACTCGCGCCAGACACATTTCTACTCACCGAGTTTCGACGCGTCCCTGTCGGAACTCCTGGTGACGTTCGCTGCGGCCGCGACGGTGGTCGTCGTACCTCCCGGAACCTACGGCGGCAGCGAACTCGCCGACCTGCTGACCGCGCAGCGCGTCACGCACACCGACGTCACCCCTGCCGTTCTCGGCACGCTCGACCCCACGAAACTGCCCGACCTGACCCATGTAGTCGTCGGTGGCGACGCCTGCCCATCGGAGCTTCGCGCCCGGTGGGCAGGCGACCGGCAGATGATCAACGGGTACGGGCCGACCGAGATGACGGTGACGTCCACCTACAGCGCACCGATGAGCGTCGACGGCCCGGTCACGATCGGCACCCCGGTCGGCGGCACGTCGGCCATCGTTCTGGACCGCTGGCTGCGGCCCGTCCCCGCTGGACGCGTCGGCGAGCTGTATCTGGCGGGTGAGGCGATGGCCCGCGGATACCACGATCGTCCGGCCGTCACGGCATCCCGGTTCGTCGCGAGCCCGTACTTCCCCGGCGAACGCCTCTACCGCACCGGCGATCTCGTGCGCTGGAACTCCGATGGCCAGCTCGAGTACTCGGGACGCAGCGACTTCCAGGTCAAGATTCGCGGGTTCCGCATCGAGCTCACCGAGATCGACGCGGCCATCTCCGCCGCAGCGGACGTCGACTTCGTCATGACGATCGGCCACCGAACCGATTCGGGTGCAACGATTCTCGTGTCGTACGTCACCGGACGGGTCGACGTCGCCGCCCTGACCGCGCAGCTGTCCGCGACCCTGCCCGCCTACATGGTGCCGTCGTCGATCATGGTGCTGGACACGGTCCCGCTGACCCCGGTCGGCAAAGTCGACCGCCCAGCACTTCCCGACCCGGTGTTCACGACGTCGACGTCGCACCGACCGCCGAGCACCGAACGGGAGATCGCGATCGCAGCACTGTTCGAGGACGTTCTGAGTATCGACTCCGTCGGCGCCGACGACAGCTTCTTCGCCCTGGGCGGCGACAGTATCGTCTCGATCCAACTGGTGTCCCGCGCGAAGACCGCAGGACTGCACTTCACCGCTCGCGACGTCTTCGAGCGCAAGACCGTTGCAGCACTGGCCGATATCGCCACCGATATCGTCGCCGCACCGGTGCTCGACGAACTACCGGGCGGCGGCGTCGGAGACGTGCCGTTCACGCCGGTTGCCGCCGAGATGGTGGCTGCGGGCCACTTCCGCACCTACAGCCAGGCAGTCCGGATCACCCTTCCCGACGGCATCTCCGACGACACGCTGATCACTGCAGCGGCGATTCTGATCGATCATCACGACGCCCTGCGCTCCCGCGTCACGGACAAGCACGAGATCATGCCGGCCGGATCCGTCGATGCCGCAGCGGCATTCGTCACGGGGGACCTGGAGGATGCCGCGGATCGTCTCGATCCGGGAACCGGGAAGGTCGTCCAGCTGGCCCGCACCGACGATTCTCTGTGGATCGTCCTGCACCACATCGCCGTCGACGGAGTGTCGTGGCGAATCCTGCTGCCGGACTTCGCGTCCGCCGTGATGGGTGAGTCGCTCGAACCCGTCGGCACCTCGATGCGCCGATGGGCGCACGGACTGACCGACTGTGCCGCCCGGCGCATGGACGAGGTGTCCCTGTGGTCCGACATCGCACGCACACCGGATGCCCCACTGTCGCACCGCTCGATCGATCCGGCGATCGATACCGTCGCCACCCGCGTCGACAGCGTCGTGACCGTCCCGGCGGCACTCACCGATACCGTCCTCGGCACCGTCGTCGACCGCTTCGGGTGCGGGCCGAACGATGTCCTGCTGGCTGCACTGGCCCTGGCCGTCGCCCGTTGGCGTAGCCGTGCGACGTCCGTGGTCTCGCTCGAAGGCCACGGACGAGAGGAGCAGGCAGTGCCCGGAGTCGATCTGGCGCGCACAGTCGGATGGTTCACGACGGTCTTCCCCGTCGCGTTCGATCTGACCGGCATCGACATCGCCGACGCGTTCGCCGCGGGTCCGGCCGCAGGCACGGCGCTGAAAGCGGTCAAGGAACGACTGGCCACGATACCGGACCATGGCATCGGCTACGGCATGCTGCGCCACCTGGCCGACGCGTCGGAGATCGCCGTGACGCCCCAGGTGTCCTTCAACTACCTGGGACGCGTGCAGACGGCAGCCGATTCCCCCTTCATGCCTGCCCGATTCGCGTCGCATGCCGATCCGGCCATGCCGCTTCCCGCCGCGATCGACATCAATGTCGTTGCGGAACAAACGGGTTCGGACACCGAGCTGGTGGCGACGTTCTCCTACGCGTCGACCATGTTCGACGACGTCGACGACCTGGCCACCGCGTGGATGGATGCACTGACCGCCCTGGCCGCGCACGCCGACGCCGAGACCGTCACGAGGCACACGCCGTCGGACTTCCCGCTCGTGCACACGACGCAGACCGAGATCGATTCGTGGGAAACCGAATTCCCGGAACTGATCGACGTGTGGCCCCTGTCGCCGCTGCAGGAGGGCTTGCTGTTCCATGCGGTGTTCGACGCGGAGGGTCCGGACAGCTACATCGTCCAGTCCGTTCTGACGTTGACGGGCACCGTTGACGCCGGCCGGTTGCACGATGCAGCACAGGCACTCGTCGACCGGCACGAGAATCTGAGAGTCGCCTTCCGCGAGCAGGATTCGGGCCCTCGACAGATCGTGTTGGATCAACTCGACGTCGGCTGGACCGAGACCGATCTACGTGGCGCGGAAGACGCAGCATTGGACCGAATCTTGGAGCAGGACAGGGTTACTCGCTTCGACATGGCACATCCGCCGCTGATCCGGTTCGAACTGATCCGTACCTCCGACGACGGATACCGCCTGGTGATGACCAACCACCACATCCTGCTCGACGGCTGGTCCACGCCTCTGCTGGTCCAGGAATTGCTGACGCTCTACGCGGCGCTGAACGGCGTCGTCTCACTTCCGCCCGCACGCTCGTACCGCGAGTACCTGGCGTGGCTGGCAGAGCAGGACCGCGGCGCGTCTCGGCTGGCGTGGCAGGAGGCACTGGACGGAGTCACCGAACCGACGCTCGTGTCGTCGTCGGACCACATCGGCGGCGACAGCACCGCGGGTGAGCACTCCCGGGCGCTCGGCGCCGACGTCACGGCCGCTCTGCACGGGCTGGCCAGGACGCACGGCATCACGATCAACACGGCCATCCAGACCGCGTGGGCGATGACGCTGTCGTCGCTGACCGGCAGGACCGACGTCGTCTTCGGCGGCACGGTGTCCGGTCGGCCACCGGCTCTGCCGGGCGTCGAGCAGATGGTCGGACTGTTCATCAACACCGTTCCCGTCCGAGTTCAGCTGGATCCGCGAGAGACGCTCGCCGAGTTGATGTCTCGCGTCCAGAAAGAACAGTCCCAGTTGCTCGACCACCAGTACGTCGGGCTCAGCGATATCCACGAGGCAACAGGACTTCCCGAACTGTTCGACACGTCGACGGTGTTCGAGTCGTACCCGGTCGACCGAGCGGCGCTGTCGCAGTCACTGGACCTGGCCGGAATGCGGGTCGTCGACGCCGAAGGCACCGATGCAACTCCGTATCCGCTGTCGCTGTTGATCATCCCGGGTGACTCACTGCAGATCACGCTGAAGTACCTGGAGAACGCCGTCGACGATCCCGAAGCAGTACTCGACCGCTGCGTGGATCTGCTGTCGCGGGTCGCTGCCGAGCCGGACACGAAAGTCCTGGCCCTGTCGCCGGCTGCAGAGCCCATCCGTGGTGAAGCAGCACACGCTCCGCGTACCTTCGCGTCGATCCTGTCCGACACGGTCGCGGCACACCCCGATCGCATCGCCGTCACCTACGAGGGCACGGAGATCACCTACCGCGAACTCGATGCACGGTCGAATGCGCTGGCACACCGACTCGTTCGGCACGGCGCGAGGCCGGAGACGTTCGTTGCACTGGCGATCCCGAGGTCCATCGAGTCGGTCCTCGCGATGTGGGCGGTCGTCAAGACCGGCGCCGCGTTCGTTCCGATCGACCCGAAACTGCCCGCCGAGCGGATCGAGCGCATGCTCGACGACTGCGGCGCCCGTATCGGCATCATCGCCGATCACGACATCCCCGCCTTCAACGCGCCGATGACGTGGATCGACACCACCGACACCGCCTGCAGCACGACACCTGTGGACGCACCGGCTCCACACCTGGACAACCTGGCCTACATGATCTTCACGTCGGGATCGACCGGGACGCCGAAGGCCGTCGCGGTTCCGCATCGCGGGCTGGCGAATTTCGCCGAGTCACAGCGCGAGGAGTTTCGCCTCGACAGCACGGCACGCGTGCTGCACTTCGCCTCACCGAGTTTCGACGCGTCGATCTCGGAGTCGCTCATGGCCTGTGCACACGGCGGCACCCTGGTCGTCACACCACCGACCGTCATGGCAGGTGTCGAGCTCGCCGAGCTGGTGCGTCGGGAACGCGTCACGCACATGGTCATCACGCCCGCAGCGCTGGCCACGGTGGATCCGATCGACAGTGTGCGTGTGTTGGCTGTCGCGGGTGAGGCACCGAGTCGCGACGTGGTCGAGCGGTGGGCAGGCGATCGGGTGATGCTGAACCACTACGGACCCACCGAGTTCACGATCTGGGCGACGGGTTCGGCTCCGCTGCAGACAGATTCACCGGTCGACATCGGTGGTCCGATTCGCGGGGCATCGATGCTGGTTCTGGACAGCTGGCTCCGCCCGGTCGCCGACGGCACCCCCGGCGAGCTGTACCTCGCCGGCCCCGCCGTCGCGCGTGGATATCAGAACCGCCAGGACCTGACGTCGACGCGATTCGTCGCGCATCCCACCGATCCCGGCGTTCGCATGTACCGCACGGGTGACATCGTCCGCTGGGACGGAGAGCGACTGCACTACCAGGGCCGCGCCGACTTCCAGGTGAAGATTCGCGGCTTCCGCGTCGAACTCGGCGAGGTGGACGCGACGTTCACCGAGCGTCCCGACGTCGAGTTCGCCGTCACGATCGGTGTCGACGGACCTGCGGGAGCGACGGTCCTGGTGTCCTACGTTCTTGCCGCCGACGGCACGACACCGGATCCGGAAGCGTTGCGGCAACACGCATCCGAACGCTTGCCCGGATACATGGTCCCGACGGTCGTCCAGATGCTCGACGAGGTCCCGCTTACTCCCGTCGGGAAACTGGATACGGCGTCGCTCCCGAAGCCGGACTTCGCATCTCGGCGTCGACGCTACCGCGCTCCGCGCACACCGATCGAGTTGCTCGTGGTGGACGCGTTCAGCGAGATACTGGGCGTCGACGACGTCGGTGCCGACGACTCCTTCTTCGACCTCGGCGGCAACTCGCTCGTCGCGACCCGAGTGGTGACGCGCATCAACGCGGCTCTTAAGTCACCTGTGTCGCTGCGTGACCTGTTCGAATCCCCCACTGCAGCAACGCTGGCGAGCCGAATCGACGACGGCGACACCGGCTCGGAATCGACACCGTTCGACACCGTCGTCCCGCTGCGGCGCGGCGACACAGAGGCTCCGCTGTTCTGCATCCATCCCGCATCCGGGATGGCATGGAGCTACGCGGGACTCGCGGCGATGCTCGGAACGGATCGCACCGTCTACGGTATCCAGGCACCCGAACTGGCCGGGGTGGCAACGACGTCCACGCACCTCGACGACGTGATCGATCGGTATCTCGCCGAAATCCGCGCGGTGCAACCGCATGGCCCGTACAACCTGCTCGGATGGTCGTACGGCGGGTTCGTCGCACACGGAGTCGCAACCCGGCTGCAAGCAATGGGCCAGGAGGTGTCGCTGCTGGCGATGCTCGATTCCGACGTCGACGCGTGCGAGCTCGAACCGCCGAATCCACTGACCACCGGTGAATTCTTCGGTGAGTTCGCGCCCGTACTCGGCATCGACGGAGTGACGTCCGAGATCACTGCGGACGACGCAGCGATGCGGGTTCGGGAAACCGTCGGAGTTCCCGTCGAAGCGCAGCACGTCGACCGTCTCGCGACGGCCTACAACAACGCACTACGACTGCTCGTCGGATATCGCCCGCCGGTGTTCGACGGGGACGTGCTGTTCTTCAGCGCTCGCGACTCACACGCCGCCGAGACGTGGCGAACCTACGTCACCGGCTGGATCGACGACCATGCTGTCGACGCCACCCACGACGGCATGCTGGATTCCGCTTCGCTGCACCAGATCTCGGCCCCGCTGGCCGCCCACTTCACCTACGCACTCGCCTCCTAGGAAGGATCACATGACCACCTCGATCGAAGTATGCGACCTCCGCAAATCGTTCGGCCCCGTCCAGGCATTGCGCGGCATCGACTTCGCCGCCCAGCGCGGTGAGGTGCTGGCGGTGCTCGGGCCGAACGGCGCGGGCAAGACGACCACCGTCGGTGTCCTGGCCACACTCGTCACACCGGACAGCGGGACGGCACGCGTGGCAGGACACGACGTCGTCACCGACCCCGCAGGTGTCCGCGCGTCCATCATGCTGACGGGCCAGAACGCCACGCTCGACGAAACCCTCACCGGCTACGAGAATCTCGTGATGTTCGCCCGACTCATGGGCATGCGGCGCCGCGATGCGAAGCGTCGTGCGGACGAACTGCTCGACGAGTTCGACCTCACCCACGCGGCCGGTCGACGCGTCGGCCGCTACTCCGGTGGGATGCGTCGCCGCATCGACATCGCCTGCGGTCTCGTCGTCCCACCCGAGGTCGTGTTTCTCGACGAGCCGACCACAGGACTCGATCCGCGCAGCCGACAGGCCGTGTGGGACTTGGTCGCCGGCTTCTCGGACCAGGGCATCACCACATTGTTGACGACGCAGTATCTGGAGGAGGCAGATGTGTTGAGCGACAGGATCGTCGTGGTCGATCACGGCACGGTCGTCGCCGAGGGAACCTCGGCGGAACTGAAGGCGCGCACCGGTGGAAGTTACTGCGAGGTGGTTCCGCTGCACCCGCACGACGTGCCCGCCGTCGCCGAGGTCCTCCGACCGATGTTCCCGGGTGGCTTCCTCCTCGACCCGACATCCGACCGGGTGTCCGTTCCCGCGCCCGACGGCGCCCGCACGCTGGCCGAGGTGCTGCACCGAATCGACGGTGCCGACGTCGAACTCGTCGACATCGCACTGCGACGCCCCTCGCTCGACGAGGTCTTCCTGTCTCTCACCGGCACACCAGTCGCAGACAAGGTCGCGTCGTGACCGCGCCTGCCCGGTCCTCGGGCTTTCAGTGGTGGGTGCTGACGTCGCGCACGCTGCGCACGTCGATGCGTGCGGGTGAGTTCGTGACGGCGCTGATCGGGCCGGTCGTGTTCACGATCGGCTTCTATCTGCCACTGCAGAAGGTCATTTCGATGTTCGGCAACGGCGTGTCCGACTTCGGGCAGTTCCTGATGCCTCTGATCGCGTTGCAGGCCATCGCGTTCACGGCCATCTCGGCGGCGTTCCTCGCTGCGACCGACGCCACCACGGGCATCAACAGACGGTTCGCGTCGATGCCCGTCTCGCCGGCCGTGCCACTGTCGTCGCGCGTGGCGACGGGACTGCTCAAGTGTGCGATCTCCTCCGCCGCGGCCCTCGCATGTGGTCATGTGATCGGATTCCGGTTCTCCGGCAGCGCGCTTCAGACTGTGGGTTTCGTCGCTTTCGTCGTCGTCATCGCGGTGACACTGATCGTCGGCGCAGACATGGTCGGCACCCTGTCCACGAGCCCGGAGGCGACGACGCAGATCCTCGTCCTCCCGCAGCTGATTCTCGGCCTGCTGTCGACCGGTTTCGCGCCGATCGACCAGTTCCCCCAGTGGGTTCAGCCGTTCGTCCGCAACCAACCCATCTCACAGTTCACCACGGCACTGCGAGGCCTCGCCGACGGCACCGCAACCGGGTCCTCGCTGCTGCCCGCCGTGCTGTGGCTCGCGGGCATGCTCCTGCTGTTCGTTCCCCTGTCCCTCCGCGTGAATACGAGACGCCCATGACCGAGAACGCCACCTCCGCGCTCGTCCCCCAGACTCTGATCCAGAGCAGGCGCCTGCTACTGCATATCGTGCGCGATCCGATGACCCTGATGCAGTCGATCGTCTACCCCGCCATCATGCTGGTGATCCTGAACATCGTTCTGGGACAGCAGGTATCCGCATTCTCCGGTCACGACGCACTGTACGGGACAGTGCCCATGACCGCGGTGCTCAGCGCGATGCTCGGATCCGTCGCCGGTGCCGTCACCCTCGGAAGGGAATGGGACGCAGGCATTCTCGCCAGGTTCTGGGTGTTGCCGATCCACCGCGCATCCGGCCTCGCGGGTCGTGTGACGGCAGAAGGCACACGAATTCTGGTCACTACGCTAGCCATCATTGCCGTCGGGCTGCTTCTGGGTTTCACGTTCCACGGCTCGGTGGTGCTGTTCGTCTTGATCCCGTTGGTGTACGGCATGGCGTTCACGACGGCTGTCATGGCCGCGTCGTTCACGCTCGGCAAGACGGCACTCGTCGAGACGGTGTCGTTGTTCTGCTCGCTGTCGATGTTCCTCAGCCCGGGCTTCGTGCCGATCGCTGCCTATCCGTCATGGATACAGCCGCTCGTCGAGTACCAGCCGATGAGCTGCGCGATCCAGGCGATGCAGGCGATTGCACTCGGTGAACCGGCCGGCGCGGCGCTGGCGAAAGCGGGCATCTGGTCGGTCGGAATCTTCGCCGTCTCCGTCGTCCCGGCCTACCGCGGATTGCGACGGGCAACGCAGCCACGGTGATCTTCTCTTCGGCTGACGTTCTCAGGAACCGTCCGTACACTCGGCGGGATGCTCATGACGAAGGACGCCGCGAACGCTGCTCGCTGGCGCGGCTTCCACGCGTACCTCGACGTCGCCATCGTCGTCGCCGTACTCGTCTGTACCAACCTGATCGCGCACTTCACCACCGTGTGGGCCAGCGTCGCGACGGTCCCGATCGCGGCCGTCGTCCTGGTCGCCCTGACGCGTCGGCGCGGGCTCGGGTGGGCCGAACTCGGCCTGTCCCCGAGACAGTGGAAGACCGGCTCGTTGTACGCGCTCGGTGCCGTCGGCCTCGTGCTGGCCGTCGTCGCGATCGGTGCATTGTTGCCGCTGACCAGGCCGTTCTTCATGGCGGACCGCTACGCGACCATCTCGGCTGCTCTGGTGGCGTCGATGATCGTCATTCCGCTGCAGACGGTCATCCCCGAGGAACTCGCGTTCCGCGGGGTACTGCACGGCACGCTGGGTCGGATCTACGGCGCTCGCGGTGTCTTCGCCGCCGGGTCTCTGCTGTTCGGACTGTGGCACATCGCGTCGTCGCTTGGCCTGACCGCAGGCAACGCCGGGCTGAGCAACTTCCTGGGTGGAGGGGTGTTCGGCCAAGTCGCCGGTATCGTCGCCGCCGTCCTCGCAACCGCAGCCGCCGGGTTCGTCTTCACGTGGCTGAGGCGTCGCAGCGGCAGTTTGCTCGCCCCGATCGCACTGCACTGGTCGCTCAACGGCCTCGGCGCGCTCGCCGCGGCATTGGTATGGCACGCGTCGGTGGCCTGACGCTACTTCTCCCGGGTGGTGGCTGCGGTCCCCACGCGCACGTTGCAGCAACTGCGCACGTTGCAACACGCGCGTCTGCTGGAACGTGCGCGGTCAAGGAGAGGACGCCGGGACCGTAGGCTCAACCACCCCCACGCGCAGGTTGCAGTGAGTGCGCACGTTGCAACACGCGCAGCTGCTGGAACGTGCGCGGTCAAGGTGAGGATGCCGGGACCGTAGGCTCAACCATCCCCGCGCGCAGGTTGCAGCAACTGCGCACGTTGCAACACGCGCGTTTGCTGCAACGTGCGCGGTCAAGGTGAGGATGCCGGGACCGTAGGCTCAACCACCCCCACGCGCAGGTTGCAGTGAGTGCGCACGTTGCAACACGCGCGTCTGCTGCAACGTGCGCGGTCGTTCCCGGAAACCTGGCCCGGCGCTACTTCTCCCTCGCAGCCCGTCTGGCCGCCATTTCGGCCTCTTCGATCTTCAGTGCCTCGTCCAGCGTCGGTGCTGTTCCGCCGAGGCGTCGCGGAACCCACCGTGCGCCGACGGGATGCTCGTACCCGTCCTGCGCCGCCGCGAGCGTCGTCTCCATCGCCGTCCGCAGCTCGGCGGTCAGCTCGTCGGGCGTGCCGTGCGGCTGGATGGGCGGGCCGACGGCGATGTGGATCGGGAAATTGTGCCGACCCACCGCCCTCGGAATGTCCTTCGTCATGACCCGCTGCGCGCCCCAGATCGCGACGGGAACGATCGGCACCTGAGCTTCGAGAGCCATCCGCGCGGCACCCGACTTGAACCGTTTGAGCTCGAAGCTTCGACTGATCGTGGCCTCGGGATAGACGCACACCAGTTCGCCGTCGCGCAATGATTCGACTGCGGCCGCAAAAGACGCTGCCCCGGCCTCACGATCGACGCCGATCGCTTTGCAGTGCCGCATCAAGAACCCGACGATCGGGTTCGCTTCCAATTCCTTCTTCATCATGAAGCGAACCCGCCGCTTACCGCGCCGCGCGACGAGCCCGACCTGCATGAAGTCCAGGTACGCCGTGTGATTGACCGCAAGCACGACGCCGCCCTCGCGCGGAATGTTCTCGGTGCCGCGGTAGGTGGTCCGCAAACCCTGCACCGCCGTGATCGCCCGCACCAGCGCGGTGAGGGTGGCGTAGACGGGTTCGCGGGACATCGTTACTTCTATTGTCTCCGTGCTGCTTTCGCGGCCGCGTCGTCGGCGTCGAGCTTGTTGGCTTCCTCGAGCGTCGGAGCGCTACCACCGAGACGCGCGGGCACCCAGTAGGCGCCGGCCTCGTGCTCGTAACCGGTCTGCAGCTTCAGCAACATCTCCTGCATCGTCGAGTGCAGCTTCTCGGTCAGTTCACTCGCGGGACCGACGGGAGCGATCGGCTCGCCGACGGCAATCGAGATCGGAGTGTTGGTGCGCCCCAACCGTTTCGGAAATCCCTTGGTCCACACGCGCTGCGCGCCCCAGATGACCGTCGGGATGATCGGAACGCCCGCTTCGATGGCCATGCGTGCCGCGCCGGACTTGAACTCCTTGATCTCGAAGCTCCGGCTGATGGTCGCTTCCGGGTACACGCCGACCAGTTCACCCTTCTGCAGGGCCTGCACTGCCGCCTTGTAGGACTCGGCGCCCGCAGCACGATCGACCGGGATGTGCTTCAAGGCGCGCATGATCGGGCCGGAGATCTTGTTGTCGAACACTTCCTTTTTCGCCATGAAGCGGATGTACCGCTTCACGCTCCGCGGCGGCAGACCCGCGTAGGTGAAGTCCATGTAACCGGTGTGATTGACGGCGATGACCGCACCGCCGGTCGCAGGGATGTTCTCCTCGCCCTCGACCTTGAATTTCAGGCCTTCGAAAGCGAAGACCGTACGGGCAATGCCGATGACAGATCGGTAGACGGGTTCCACAGTCGGCTAGCGTAGTCGCATCGGCAACTCGGGGAGAAGACAAAGTGGGGAAGGTCAGCTGAACATGAGTGACGTGCGCCGTTTTTCCATCGCCGGAGTCGGGCTGTCGGTGGCAGTTCTGGCGCTCACCGCATGCGGGGGCGACGGGCAGCAGGGGCTGCCTACCGAGACGCAGTCGGCGCCGACCACGGAGGACACGACCACCACGACGCAGCCGACCACCACAGTCGCGCCCCCTCCCGGACCGGCGGTCGGAGAGGTCGCCGGGAACCCGGAGGCCGCGTCGGCGCTGCGTGCGTTCCTGGTCGACCTCGAAGCGGGCGGTGTCCCCGCCGTCGCACCGACATGCTGGACCATCCCGCCGTCCGAGGTGCCGCAGCAGTACGCGGACGTACCGGCGATTCTCGACGCGGCCGCCGCACCCGGCGTCGACGGGCCCGCGACCGTCACTTGGAGCGGGCCTGCGGTCACGCTGTCCGTCGCACGCACCGACGCCGCGTCGGGTTATGCGTGCCCGCGCGTCGCACCCGCCGGAGCAGGGCCCGTCTTCTCGGACGCCGACGCCACCTACACCGTCGCGCGCTACTTGGGCCGCTTCACCGGCAGTCCCGTGTCGCCGGGCGATCTCGAGGGCGACTTCCCTCTCGTCTGTGCCGACGTGCCGACGTGGGACCCGCAGGGCACCGGCGCGCCGACGGTTCCGCCGCTGGTGAACAACCCCGGCCGGCTCACCGGGTCCGCGTCGTACAACCCCGACAGCGTCTACGTCGCCGCGGTGAACGGAATCTATACGACGGTGTACGCCGACGTCACCGATGTGTCGGGGTTCGAGCAGAATCGAGTGTTCACGCTTGCATCAGGGCCGAACGGCTACTGCATCGGTGACGTCGCGTGATCGGGGTCGACACCAAGATTCTGCTGCTGTTCGCAGGCTTGATTCTGGTGTGGGCGCTCGCGCTCGGGGTGTGGAAGTTCCGAGAAATGTCGACGTCGCCGACGGCTCTGGCCCACCCGTACGTCGACATCGCGCATCGCGCTGCGCTGATGTACTCGTTCGCGACGCTCGTACTGGCCGCGCTGACGGAGTTCTCGGGATTCGCAACGGCGGTGAACCTCATCGCGGGGCTGGTGGTGGTGTTCTTCTTCGTCGCGGCCATCGCGAGCTACATGTACCACGGGTGGGCGAAGGACACCGACAATCAGTTCCAGAACCCGGTGCACGGCACGAACGCGTTCATGTGGGCCTTGATCGTCGGCGAAATCGGCGGTACGGCAGTGCTTCTCGCCGGCTTCGTGAGTGGGCAGTTCTTCTGATCGCTCGACGCCCCCCACCTTTCGGCATCGATGGTCCGCAGCATCCGATAGACGGTTGCCATGTGACATCGATGCCGCCGGCGGCGCTCACCCCACGTGCACATTCGGCCGCCGCTTCGGATCGCGCTCGGCCCGCCGGATGACCTCGCGGGTCACCGGTGCCACCTCACCGACTCCGATGAACAGGAACCGCAACAGGTTGACGACGGGATTGCCCTCCGACCATTCGAAGTAGACGTCCGGGCGCACACCCGTCGTATCCCGAATCTGCAGCAGCACAGCCGCAATCGAGTTCGGTACGGCCGCGGCGTCGACCCACAGAATCCGATAGTCGCCGCGCTGCCGACCATGCACCAGAATGTCCGTCGAGAATTCCGACGCGTCCTTGATGTTGATCTCCAGGAACAGGATCGGGTCGTCCGACGGAATGTGACTGTCCGCGCGTTGCTGCGCTTCCTTCTGCCCGTACTCGTCGAGATCGAGGTTGCGCGCATCGTGGCACACCACTTGGATACTGCCCCTCGCGGCAGCCTCGGCAACGAAGGCCGATGCCTGCTCATCGAAAGTAACCGACGTAGAACGCAATTCGAACGATCGCGTCACCCGCGAGACGAACGACACCGCAAGGATCGCGGCGATGAAGAACGACGCCACCTTCACGCCGTCGGGACGCTCGAAGATGTTGGCGACGGTCGTGTACACGAAAATCGTTGCGACGACCGAGAACATCCACGCAAGCCTGCGCTGACCGTGACGTGCGGCCGACAGCGACACCGCGACGGACGCCGACGTGATCAGCACCAGCACACCCGTCGCATAGGCGGAACTCTGTGCGTCGACACTGGCCTTGAAGTACAGCGTCACGACGAACGCGATCACCGAGAACACAAGCACCAGTGGACGAACCGCGCGCGCCCATTCAGGGGCCATGCCGTACTTCGGTAGATAGCGGGGCACCAAATTCAGCAGACCGGCCATCGCCGACGCGCCTGCGAACCACAGAATGGCGATGGTGCTGACGTCGTACACGGTTCCGAACGCACTCCCCAGGTATTCGTGCGCCAAATACGCGAGCGCACGACCGTTCGCCTGTCCCCCTGCCTGGAACTCAGCCGGAGGGATCAGAATCGTCGTGACGATGCTCGACGTCAGCAGGAATCCACTCATGGTCAGTGCCGCGGTCGTGAGCAGTCGACGTGCGCCGCGGATACGCCCGGCTACCTCCCGTGCGTGCGAATGTGTAGAGGAGTACGCATTTCTGCTCACATGGCCGTCGATCTGCGGCATCACCGCAACCCCGGTTTCGAAACCGGACAGTCCCAGTGCGAGCTTCGGGAACACGATGAGCGCGACGGCGATCATCATCAACGGATTGCCGTGCTCGGCCGTCAGGGCGTGTTGCCAGTCGGTGATCAGCGATGGCTCGGAGGCGATCTCCCAGAACCCCACGATCACGACGACGAGGTTCAGCGCCAGGAACGTCCCGACGAGTGCGACCGCGATACCGATCGCCTCGGTGAACCCTTTCAAGAAGACAGCGGCGAGGAGCGCCAGCAGCACGAGGGTGATGATCACCTCCGCGTCACCCAGACCTGCAGGCGCGAACGGGTTTTCGACGACGTGGGCCGACGCGTCGGCCGCCGACAGTGTCATCGTGATCAGAAAGTCCGTCGCCGCGAACCCCAACAGGACGAGCACGAAGATCTTGCCACCCCATTTGGGCAGCAGCTTCTCGAGCATCGCGATGGAGCCCTCACCGTGCGGGCTTTCCCGTGCAACGCGCCGATACACCGGGAGGGCACCGAACAGCGTCAACAGAATCAGTACGACGGTAGCCAGCGGCGCCAGCGTTCCCGCCGCCAAGGCAGCGATGCCGGGTTGGTAGCCGAGCGTCGAGAAGTAGTCGACGCCGGTCAGGCACATCACCTTCCACCACGGATGAGTGTGCTCGACCCTGCGCGGCTTGCGATACGGACCGAGATGTCCCGACGGTTGCTCGGTGATATCGCTCAGCAGCCACGACCGCAGACGCACCATCCCCAGAGCGTAAACCCGCACATGCGGTACGGAGGGGCTTACTGTTGTCCCATGACTCACGTGGTGGTCGCCGGAGCTGGACTGGCAGGCATTGCCTGTGCACACGAGTTGGGGAAGAAGGGGGTCGACGTCACGATCGTCGACCGACACGACTATCACCAGTTCCAGCCGCTCCTCTACCAGGTCGCGACGTCGCAGTTGCCTGCCGAGGACGTCGCCCGACCTCTCGCGTCGATCTTCGAGCAGCTGCCGACGGTCCGAGTCGTTCGTGCCGAGATCAGCTCGATCGACGCCGGGGCGCGTTCACTCGTCGCGTCCGGCGAGACGATTTCGGGTGACTACCTCGTCGTGGCCGCGGGTGCGACGGCGAACTTCTTCGGAACTCCCGGCGCCGACGAGTGGTCGTTCCCGCTCTACTCCGTCGCCGACGCCGAGCGACTTCGGCACCATGTCCGCGACGTGCTGGCCACCGCCGAGGACCCGCTGGACATCGTGATCGTCGGCGGTGGTCCGACAGGTGTCGAGACGGCGGGCGCCTTCGCGGAACTGTTCCGCGCGCTGCGCACGATGAACCACCCGGGCGGACGCGGTGATGCATGGCTCGTGAACCACGGCCCCGCGCTGCTCGCGCCGTTCACCGACAAGTCGCACCGGTACGCGCACGACACGCTCGTCGCACACGGCGCCAAGGTCCGCCTCGGTGTCGGCGTGCAGTCGGTCGACGCGGACGGTGTGCAACTCAGCGACGGGACACGCATCTCGTCACGGACCGTCGTCTGGGCCGGCGGGGAGACCGCAGCTCCGGTCGCCGGAACGGCGGGGGTGACGCTCGGCCACGGTGGACGAATCGACGTGTCCGCCGATCTCACCGTTCCCGGTGTCGACGCGGTGTATGCCGTCGGCGACGTCGCGAACATTCCTGGCGACGACGGAAAAGCATTGCCACAGTTGGGTTCCGTCGCCCAGCAGGCAGGAACGTGGGTCGCGCACAACATTCTGCGCACAGCCGAGGGCAAGGCGACGAAGCCGTTCTCCTACCGGGACAAGGGCATCATGGCGATGATCGGTCGCGGTGCTGCGGTCGCCGAGATCGGCGAGCACCGTCATCAGATCGAGGGGCCGATCGCGTTCGCGGCGTGGCTCGGCGTCCATGCCGCGCTGCTCAGCGGCGCACACAGCAAGGTCGACGCGTTCCTCACCTGGGCCTGGGACTACTTCGACGCCGACCACGCCGCGATCGTCGAATGCCACGGGGATCCGAAGCGCATCGCGTGGGCGTAGTGCGGCTCCGCCACCCGTGCGGCAGGCGCCCTCGCTTCAGGTCGGTTGGCCACGGTTGATCCGGCAGATCGTCATCCCGTCGGCGCTTCCGGCGCTGGCGACGGGTATGCGGATGACGTTCGGTCTCGCGTTCCTCGGTTTGCTTCTCGCCGAGATGTTTTCGTCGTCGAGCGGACTCGGCTACGAGTTGCTGCGCAACGTCAGCCTCGTGCGGATGGAGAACATCATGGGCACCGTCGTGCTGATCATGGTGATGGCGCTACCGCCGACGATCGCGTTGCAGTGGTTGGAGCACCGGGTCACGGCGAAATACGGCGGCTGACGCCACCCGTGAGGGGCAATGTATAGCCCGCTATACGGCGGTCTCAAGCGGTCATCGCAACGAGCGTCTTGTCGTATGCCTTCAGAGGAGTATCCCATCCGAGGGTCCTACGGGGACGGTTGTTGAGTAGGTCCTCGACCTCGGCGAGCCGTTCTGGGGAGTGAACGGACAGATCGGTGCCTTTGGGAAAGTACTGACGAAGCAGTCCGTTGGTGTTCTCGTTGGTGCCACGTTGCCACGGGGAGTGCGGGTCACAGAAGTAGACCTGCACCCCTGTGTCGACGGTGAACTGGGCATGCCCGGACATCTCCCGTCCCTGATCCCAGGTGATCGAACGCCGAAGCGCAGCAGGTAATTCCATGATCTTCGCGGTCATCGCCTCGGCGACCTGGGTAGCGGAATGACCGCACGGCAGATGCAACAGCAACACCAGCCGTGTGGTGCGTTCGACCAACGTCCCGATCGAGGATCCGCCGTTCTTGCCGATGATCAAATCGCCTTCCCAATGCCCGGGGACGCTGCGATCCTCAATTTCGGCGG
>NZ_JABUCO010000040.1:0-23249 GCF_019835205.1 Rhodococcus sp. BP-261
TCTCCTTCGAGTAGCTGGTGCGTGGTCAGAGACCATCAGCTTCGTTGGAGACCCGCCCTCGTTGGCGGTGCCACACGGGTGATGAATTTCAGTGAGCGTCAGTGATGAATTTCGATGAGCGCCGTCATCGACTCAGAGGCTCATACCGGCGAGCAGCGAGTCCATCCAGGGGTACAGCTCGTCGCCGGGAGTGGACAGTTGCGCTTTCACGGCGCGCGTGAAGTCGTCGGCCAAGATTTCGAGCTGCCCGGCGGCGATCCCGTCGTACGCCAGCGCGGCGACTGTGGCGGGACTGCTCTTGGGTGCGTCGATGTCTGCGGTCATCTGCGTGTCGATCATGCCGACGAGCAAACCGGTGACCTGCGTGTTCTGGCTTCCCAGGGCGAATCGAAGTGCGTTGGTGGCGGACCACATCGCGCCCTTGGAGACGGCGTAGCCGGTCGGCATGTTGCTCCAGCTTGCCACCGAGAGCACGTTCAGCAGCGAGCCGCCGCCGTTCTTGCCGAGCACCGGTGCAAATCCGTTCGCGACACGGAGATTTCCGAAGAAGTTGGTCTCGAAGATGAGGCGCAGTTGATCCTCGGGGCCCGAAATGAAGTCTCCCGCAGGTGCTATGCCCGCGTTGTTGACGACGAGGTCGACATCCGGTGCGGCCTCGACGGCACGAGCAACGCTGGCCGCGTCGGTGATGTCGAGTGTCAGCGCGTCGACTCTCGGGTCGTCCCAGTGCTTCGGAGAGCGGGCCGCGGCGTACACCTTGCGGGCGCCGCGCTCCAGGGCCTGGCGTACGAATTCGCCGCCTAGGCCGCCGTTGGCGCCGGTCACGAGAACTGTCCGACCGTCGAGGGTGTTGTTCATCTAAACTCCTGTTTCAAGTGGGGACTGTCCCCGATTGCAAGTATGTGGGGACATCCCCCACTTAGTCAAGGAGGATTCATGAGCGCTGCCCGCCCGTTGCGTGCCGACGCGCAACGCAACCGCGACGCCATCCTGTCCGCTGCGCGTGACGTGTTCGAGGCCGACGGCGTCCTGTGCTCTCTGGATGCCATCGCTGTCCGTGCCGGGGTCGGTAATGCGACCCTGTACCGAAACTTTCCGACGCGCGACGACCTGCTGGCCGCAGTCATCCAGCTCGCTATCGAGAAGGCGATCGAGGCAGCGGAGGAGCTCCGAAGTGCGCGATCGCCTCGGGATGCGTTGGCGGAGTGGATTTTTCATCTGACGTGGCAGTTGCGCATCTGGCACGATCTACCGGATCGCGTCGCGGCGACCTACGTCGACGCGGACTCGTCGGTCTATGAAGCGTGCGCTCCGCTGGTGCAGCAGACTGCGACGCTGTTGGACGCGGCCAAGCAGTCGGGAGATGCCGTCGACGACGTCAGTCCCGACGACGTGTACGAGCTCGCCATGACCCTGTCGTGGGGCGTCGACCGTCTGGGGGACGACGAGCAGAGAGCGCGCCGACGCGTCGCATTGGCCTCGGCGGGCGTCTTCACTCGCCGCGGCTGACGGCGGGAGCAAGGCCGAGTTGACACGCGCGTCTGTGACGCGCAACACTCTCCGTGACCGAGCGATCGGTCGGTCGGTACGACGGAGAGGATCTACATGGCGACGCTCGTGGACGTCTGGAAAGCGCGGGTGGCGGCGAACCCCGAACATCCCGCGATCGCGTATTTCGACGGCATCCTGAGTGCACGCGAGGTCGACGAGATGTCCGACGCCTTCGCCGTCGCGCTCGTCGAGAAAGGCGTCGGACACGGTGACAGGGTCGGCATCCACCTGCAGAACATTCCGCAGTACGCGATCGCCTTTCTTGCGCTGTGGAAGCTCGGTGCCGCGGCGCTGGTGCTGAATCCCATGTACCGCAAGGCGGAACTGCGCCACCTCGTCGACGACGCGGGTGCCGTCGGCATCATCTGCGCCGACACCGCCGTCGCCGAGAACGCAGAAACGATGCAGGACAGCACTGTTCGGTGGATCGTCGGCACCAGCGATCTCGACTTCCAGACGCGCAACGACCCGCGTGTGTTCGGTGACCGGATTCGGGAGCGCCACGACGGTGCCGACGATCTGGTCGAGCTCGTCGAGCGCTTCCGCGGCGCGACGCCTGAGGCGGCAGAGGTGAGTCCTACCGACACCGCCATCCTCGCCTACACGTCGGGAACCACCGGACCGCCCAAGGGCGCGTTGAACTCTCACGCAAATATTCTCGCGGTGGCGACGACGTTCGCCGAGCTCGCCCGCGTCGACGACGGCGACGTCGTGCTCGCCGTCGCGCCGCTGTTCCACATCACCGGCGCGGTCATCAACGCCACGATCGCGTTGATGAAGGACTGCACCCTGGTGTTCGCGAACCGCTTCGCCGCCGACGTCACGCTCGACGCATTCGCCGAGCACGAGGTCACGTACACGATCGGCTCCATCACCGTCTTCAACGCGCTCTACAACTCACCGGCAGCGACGGCGGCTCACTTCGCGTCCATCAAGACGCTGTATTCCGGTGGTGCGCCCATACCGCCGGCTGCTGTCGAGAAGTTCGAGAACAAGTTCGGCCACTACATCCACAACGCCTACGGGATGACCGAGACGTCGTCGGGCGTCATCGCCGTCCCGCCGGACCGTCGCGCACCCGTCGACCCCGCCAGCGGAGCGTTGTCCATCGGTATGGCGTTGCCGCAGGTGGAAATTCGCGTCGTCGACTTCGACGGGACGCCGCTGCCCGACGGCACGCAGGGCGAGCTCGAAATCGCTGGGCCGCAGGTCGTTTCCGGGTACTGGCAGAAGCCTGAAGCCACCGCGAAGACGTTTCCCGACGGCCGACTCCGCACCGGCGACGTCGCCATCCGCGACGCCGACGGTTGGATCTACCTCGTCGACCGCCTGAAGGACCAGATCAACGTGTCCGGCTACAAGGTGTGGCCACGCGAGGTCGAGGACGCGTTGGTCGCGCACCCGGCTGTGGGCGAGGCGGGCGTCGTCGGACAGCCCGACGACTATCAAGGAGAATCCGTCGTCGCCTTCGTCTCGCTCGTCCGCGACGCCGAGGTCACCGAACAGGAGCTGCGAGCGTTCGTCGGCGACAGGCTCGCAGCATACAAGCGCCCCAAACACATTCACATCGTCGACGAACTACCCAAGACGCAGACCGGCAAGATCCGCCGCACGGAGCTGCGCAACACAGAAGCGAAGGTCACCCGATGAGTCAAGACGTCACCCAGCAGAACGGAACGCCTGCGTTGACGATGCGTGCAAAACGTAAGTCGCTCTTCGCAAGTGCGGTCGGCAACGTACTCGAGTGGTACGAGTGGAGCGTCTACGCCGTGTTCGCGCCGTTCATCGCAGCGGTCGTGTTCAACAGCGACAACCCGGTCTCGGCGCTGCTGTCGACGCTGGCCGTGTTCGCGGTCGGCTTCCTGATGCGTCCACTGGGCGGCATCGTGTTCGGACGCATCGCCGACCGGCGCGGCCGAAAGTTCGTCCTGATCTGCACGATGCTGATGATGGCAGGCGGCAGCCTCGTCATCGGCGTCATGCCGACGTACGACGCGGTCGGGGTGTGGGCGTCGATCATCCTGCTCGGTGCCCGGATGGTGCAGGGCTTCGCGCACGGCGGTGAATCGGCGACGGCGTACTCGTACGTCAGCGAGATCGCGCCGCCGAACCGTCGCGGCATGTGGGGCAGTGTTGCGTTCATCGCGATCTTCGGCGGATCCGTGCTCGCGTACACGATCGGTGGGGCGATCACCTCGACGCTGTCGGAAAGCGCTGTCGGTCAATGGGGTTGGCGTATTCCGTTCCTGATCGGTGCGGTGCTGGCGCTCGTTGCGCTCTACCTGCGACGCAGCATGGAAGAGAGCGAGGTGTTCGACGGTCAGGCCGACGCGCCCGAGCGGGTGAAGATTCCGCGTCGCACCATCGTTCGTGCCGTCCTGCTGATGATCTGCATGACGTCGGGAATCACTGCCGCGCACTACACGTGGACGTCGTACATCTCGACCTTCGCGATCACGCAGAAGGGCATGGACCCGGACGTCGCGTACTGGATGCTCGTCATCGCGCAGTTGATCGCGCTTGTGTCGCTTCCGTTCTGGGGCAGACTGTCCGACAACATCGGCCGTCGTCCGATGTTGTTCACGTTCGCGGTGTTGTTGTTCGCGCTGCAGGTGCCGCTGACGATGATGATCACCGACGCCGGCTGGACCTTGTTGGTGTCGACGACGGTCGCGCTTCTCATCGTGTCGATTCCCGCGTCGGTGTTGTCGGCGACGCTGTCGGAGAGCTTCCCGACCGCGTTGCGGACGCAGTCGATCGGGTTCGCGTACTCGCTGTCGGTGGCCATCTTCGGTGGTACCGCGCCGTACCTGAACCAGCTGTTGATCAACCTCGAGATCGGTTGGGCGTTCGGGGTCTACATCATGGTGCTGTGCGTCCTGACCGGCCTGGCCTGTGTCTTCATGCGCGAGACCAAGGGAATTCGCTTGGAGGACGCATGATTCCTGGGTCCTCCGCCCGGTAGCGACAGGCCATGCGGCCGCCCGGTCGGTTGGGGTTTCGAGTGCTTCGGTGTGGTGCACACTACATTTTCGACGTCCTACTCACCGAAAAGGATTCCTATGCGCCCACTTGCACGAGTTCTGACCGGAGCGGCCGCGTGTGCGCCGCTGATGCTGGCCCTGCCCTCCACCGCGGCGGCCGCCGAGCCCGGCGACGTGACCTACTCGTACGCGGTGAACGGTTCGTCGGTGACCAACACCATCACCAACAATTCGGGTGTGCAGTTGCAGTGCGGTACGTCGCTTGCCCCTGCGCCCGGCGGGGTACTCCCACCGGTGGCCGAGGTGCTCGCCAACGGTCAAACTCTGTACTCGACCGACCCTGCCGGACAGCCAGGAGTGAGTACGCAGACGGTCTCCGACGTCCCCGCGGGTGACTACGTCGTGCTCGCGACGTGCGGTACGCAGGACAGCGACCCGGCGTACGCCTGGATCTCGGACTACCCCGGCATCCAGGATCAGCTGGGAACGTTCCCGTGGACGGTGTTCACGGTGCAGCAGGCATCGACGGTCGTCACGGTCGGGCCGCCGAGCCTCATCCCGGACCTGGGTTCGCTTCTTCCCAGCGGTAGCGCCTTCTGAGATTGACGGCCGCGCATCTGGGTAGTTCGAACTCAGGTCCAGTCACCGGAGGAGGAACCATGTCGCAGACCGCAGAGAGCTTGCAGGCCCTGTACGACAGCGCACCCAATGCGCGGCTGATTCTCGAAGAGGGTCGACTCGTGCTCGACGTACCCGAACAGCATGTCGACAACGATGTCGTCGAGGTGATCACCCGCGCCGGGTTGCTCGACCGACTCGCGGAGTTGGGTACCGAGCACCCGTCGGCGCAGGATCTCGAGAACTACGCGCCGGTGGTCGACGACATCGCGGCGAAACTCGGGGCTTGAGGGCGTAGCCGCACTCAGGCCATCATCCGTCGGTCTGCTTTGTAAGGCGGAAACCCCGTCGATGCAACAGGATTCCGAGCGCCGCACCGATGATCGATCCGATGACAGGCAGCGCTACGAACCAACGACGGAGGAACAGCCCAGATCGGACGTCGAAGTCGTGGTTCATCGACGTCTCGTAGGCGCGGCTCATCTCGACACCTCGTAGTGGTTCGTACACGCCGTTGTACATGACCTCGGGTTCGAAGAACGTCTGCTGCACGTAGTCGAAGACCATGGGCAGCAGTCCGACTGCGAGTCCGACAACCATGAGTAGTAGCACGAGTGGGCGCACTGACTCAGAGTATGTGCGAACTGGAGTTCTCCCCGCAACGGCCACTGCCTCGCCGACGGGTGGCGTCGGCGAGGTGGGAGGAAGTCACTTCGCAGTGGCTTCTACGCAGCAGGTTTTCGCCGCCGGTGATAACTGGGAATCGGTTTTCGCTCCGGATCGACCGATATCGGGGGTACGAGGAACGGGTGGCCGTCGTCGCCCATCACGACGTCCCAGCCCCGGTGGTGAATGTCGTTGTGGCAGTTCGTGCAGAGCAGCGTCAGGTTGGTGATGTCGGTGTTACCGTCGTCGCGCCAGAAGACGATGTGGTGCACCTGGCACCAATCGGCAACCGAACCGCATTTGATGCAGCAACGGTCGCGCACGGTGACTGCTATGCGCTGTTCGCGTGTGGCGAGTCGGACAGACTGTCCCATGGCGAGGACGGCGCCGTTGTCGTCGACGATGATCGGGTTGAACTCGGCGTCGCACGTGAGCATGCGGGCGAGGCTGTGGCTGATCGGGCCGGTCCAGTCCAGGTGAAAAGGCCAGCCCGGATACTCGGCCCTTCTGTTCGACGAAGGCGACGGAGTGCAATCGGCGCCGGGGGCAAGCAGGTCGCGAAGCTTGACCGTCGCGTTGACACGTGTGGCAGGTCCGCTTGCGTCGCCACGGCCAGCCTGGAGTTCAAGGATGCGGGAAAGGCCGTCGGCCTGCCGTTTCGACGCACTTCGCGGGTCGCGGGTGCCGTCGGGCCCAGGTTCAGGCCGCGAATGCTCGGCGATGGCCGATCGCAGTTTCTCCCCGAGAATTTTGTCGACGTCTCCCTGAATGGTGGTGCGGCCGTTGGCCTGCTCGTACAGGTCGAGCTTGTTGAGGTCCGTATTCTCCGAGACAGCGGGCGGTGGAGGTCCGATAGGGTCCTCGTCGTCGACAGGTGGTTCGGCGTCACGCCTCTCGTCCTGCTCGCGCTTCTTCTCCTCGTATCGGGCGCGCGCATCCTCCGCGGCGGCGTGAGCGAGTTCCTGTGCACGGACCTTGACGTCCTCTGGAGTGCCGGCTGTCGCGGACGTGAGAAGGTCGGCAACCACGTCGGCCAACTTCTCTGCTGTCAGGGTGGGATCGGCTGTCTTGATGTGGTTGTGGCCGTCGTAGATTGCTTTGAAATGGCCGGCGTGGATGTCGCTGGCTGCGAGGGCAGCGGTGACCGTCGGGAATGAACCGAGCCAGACCGCGGTGTCGAATTGCCGGTATGCGTTCCCCAGTGCGACGCGTGTCGCCAGAGCGAGCCACGGTCCGGGTTTCGTGTGCCCGACCATCTCGCTCAGACCCCGCTTCGAAAACTCTGCAAGTGCCGCGAGTTTGCGTGCTGCGAGGAGGTTTTCTGCAGCATGGATCGCAACGACGCTGTCGATGATCTCCTGGTCGGACAACGCCTCCGCGGCACCGTACAAGTCCCCCAACTCGTGCATGGCGGGGAAGATACAACGACCCTCCGACAAGTACGGCCGACGGCATCACCAGTGCCAGGCGTCGCCTCCGACGTTCTCGATCGTGCGCTGCAGGACCAGAATTGTCGTTGCGAATTCGTCTTCGGTGATGCCCTGCATGCGCTCGGTCTGCAGTTCGCGCTGCAACGTTTCCGCGCGAGTGAACTGCTCCGCACCAGCAATGGTGAACGTCAACATCGAAGTCGATGCGGAAATCCACCCTTTCGACATGGCCGATTCGATGGCGTCGACGATCGCCCGGGGTGTGTCGTTGTGTCCGATCTTCTCGACCGTCGCGTTGCGGGCGACACCGCCGGGATGGAGCGAAATCTGGTGTAGCAGCCACCATTCGGGTTGTGTCATACCAATGTCGCGTAATGCGCCCTGCGTGCGTCGACGAATAGCCTCGCCTGCGCGGACGGTCCAAAATCCGAGAGGCTGACGTTCGGGTGGTTGCATCGGGCGCGTCGAATTCATGCACGCAACGGTAGAACCTGAAGCGGACTCGAGGTCAAGTGCCAAGGCCACAACGGCTTTCGTGAGTCGGGACCGGTGCCGACTCCCTCCGATCAAACCGACCCATGCCCCAGGTCGAGCAGCTCCTCGTAGAACCCGCCGATTCCGCGCTCGCGGTCGACGAGGTGAATCTCGAGGATCCAGTGGCATCGGCGCCCGGATCGGTCGTCGCGGCGCATCGGCCGATCGCTCCCGGGCGCGATGTAGGAACCGATCTCCTCGCCGGCGATCTTCTCGTGGGGGAACTCACCGACGAGATGCCCTGCGATGGAGCCTCCGAACTCCCACCCGGACTCTTCGGCGAGTTCGACGACTCGGGCATACAGCTGCTCTCCGGTGATGTCGGGATGGGCCTCGAAGTGGGCGCGGCCGGCATCGAACACCGTTGGGAGGGCGTCGCGCAATCGGTGTTTGATCGGGTCGTCACCCAAGACGTAGGTGCGGCCGAAGTCGGCTTCCCACTGCTCGAAGATCGGGCCGAAGTCGCAGAAGACGATGTCGTCGTCGGCGATCGTCCTGTTCGGCGGGTTCTGGCGATAGGGCTCGAGCGTGTTGACGCCGCTGCGGACGATGCGCTTGTGCCAGAACTTGGTCGTTCCGAACATGTCCGACGCGAGGTCGCGGATCTGGTCGCTGACCTGCTTCTCCTGCGCGCCGGCGCGGATCAAGCCGCGGTCGGTGATGGCGTCGAACAGTGCGACGGCTTTTGCCTGGGCGTCGATCAGCTTCGCGACTCGGGTCTGTTCGTCCTCGACGGGGGCGGCCATGCCCCGAATCTATCAACCGGTCTGCGCGTCGAAGTAGAGGTGACTGTGGAGCCTGCACCCCGGATTGAATGCCGAAGAGCAGTGCGGGCATTCGGTAACGTTCAGGTAGCTCTCGATGCTGATGCGAGTACGACAAACGCCGCACAGAATCGCGGGGGAGTCGAAGGTATACGCAGGCCAGACGGTCCGCGCATGATCCTCGGTCTCGTCATGGCACAGGTAGCACGGATAGAACTTGCCGCAGCAGTGGAACTCCATCGCGACGATGTCGAGGGCCGTCGCGTAATGGATGCATCTCGTCTGATCGTCGACGGTGGGTCCGTGCACGGTGACCATGTCGGTGCCCTCCCATCGGGTGTGCGCGGGTCTCGACGCACCTTACAGATCAGTCGGGTATGGACGCGACGTCGGGAGCCACGACGCCGAACAGATCGGAAATCGCGGCGAGGCTGGCTACCTGCAGAGCCGAGGCGGCCGCGTCGGGAAGGCGTCGTGTTGCGGTTGCACTTGCGACGACGGTCGGCTGATATCCGAGACTGAACGCCCCACGCGCGCTGGAGTTGATGCACATGTGAGTCATGAAGCCCGCCAACAACAATTTCTCGTGGCCGAGCGCCTTCAACGTGTCGTCGAGGTCGGTGCCGACGAACGAATTCGGGAAGTTCTTGACGATGACCTTCTCGTCGCCCTGGGGTGCGACGCGGTCGACGATTCGGCCGATGTCGGCCGTAACGTCGTACGGGGTTCCGACGCCCGCGTCGTGCATGATGTGCACGATCGGGGTGCCTGCGCGTCGCGCACGATCGAGCAGCGCTGCCGCAGCATCCAAAGCGGGCTGAACGTTCTCGAGTTCGAGCACACCCTCGGTGTACGTGTTCTGGCAGTCGATCATCACAAGGGTGGAGTCGCTCAGCGCAGCCGGAGCATCGGGTAGGCCGGTGAGCTGGCGCAGGGTCACGGGTTCGGTCATGTCTGCCTCCTGAATTGGTTCGTTCCTGCAGGCTCCACTCTCGCCCGGCTCGAGCGTATCCAGGCTTTGGTTGCATGCGAGTTGCAGCTACAGCGGCACCCATACGATTACCTCCATGAGCACCGAAAGCGCACGCGGATCTGCATGGTCGACGGCGGCAGTGATCGTCGGAATCGTCGCGGCGGGCACCGTCGTCGCGGGTCTGTCGAACGAGCCGCAGTCCGACGCAATCTCGATCCCCGGATGCGACGAGGTCATCCAACCGGAGGAGATGGAGCGCATCAATTTTGCGATTGTTGGTGGCGGCGACGCTTCCTGGCTGTCCGAACCAGAGATGAAAGCACTGTCCGACGCGTTGGTGCAGTCGGTGCCGGAGGACGTCGTCGTCGAACCGGATCCGTCGTGGCCTCCGTTCGCTTTCGAGTCAACGACCGGCGGGGAGGAAGTAACCGCGATCGGAAAGGTGTCCGTCGACGGCCGCGCCGGACAGCTGGCCGTGCGGGTGCTGCACTCCGACGACGGGCCCGGCCCTTGTTTCGCCGGAACCGTCGACGAACGACGTACCGACGACGATGGAATCGTTCTGGACATCTCCGATCGCCGCGTTATCGCTTACGTGCCGGACGGCAGCAAGATCGATGTGTCGAGTGATGTCCTCACACGAGACCAGATGATCACCGTCGCAACAGATCCGGGCTTACGCGTCGGCGATTCGTAGGTCGGAAGCGGGCTCCCACCGAAGTAGGTCGCCGGGCTGGCAGTCCAGTGCTTCGCAGAGCGCTTCGAGTGTCGTGAAGCGAACGGCCTTCGCGCGCCCGTTCTTCAGCACGGCGATGTTGGCAGGCGTCACGCCGACGAGTTCGGCGAGAGTGCCGACGGACATTTTCCGACGCGCGAGCATGACGTCGATGTCGATGACGATGGGCATCAGATGACTTCGTCGAGTTCGGACTGCAGCTTGGTGGCTTCGGTATCGCGCGCAACCGCTTGTGACAAAAGCATTCTCAGTACGAGGACCAGTAGAGCCACTCCTCCGATCACCAACGATGCGCCGCAGATCAACCCAACGATTCCCGGCGGCACCGCTTCTCCCGGAGCCAACACCACCGCGAGGGCGAACGCGAGAACGGCAGCTGCCGTCACGGCGCCGATGATGACGTCGACGAACCGAAAAGATCTGGTGGAGAACACGGTTCCCTTGCGGACCAGCGTCAGTAGCCTCCACACGCAGATCGCGACTATTTGGAGGGTGACGATCCCGAGCACGACGATCACGACCAGCGGTACACGCACCGAGGCGGGCGCGTCGTCGAGATCGATCCACGTCAACGGCACCATGACGGCTTGTACGAACACCGAACCCGCAAGCGCGAGCGCGATGACGACTCGAAGAGCTGCGACGACGATCCGTCCCATGACGAGTCCTTTCTATCGAGATCCGATACAAAGCTATCGAATATCGATAGATAATGCCATCGGTGCGGCGGAAAGGGAAGTGGGTGGTTCAGGGGCCTCGGTCAGGACGCGGTGAACTGTCCGCGGCTCGGGATGTGCGGGGACCACCGCGGCGCCGGCCGTAAAAATCCTCACCCGCACCTCCAATCCTCACGCGATGCATTGGATGAGAATCAGGAATCGGCGTGAGGATTCCGCAGCAGGCGACCACGTAACACCCCCCACCCGACCGTCGACACACCCCGTGTCCGGGAATCAACGGCAAGGAGACGTCAGATGCTCTCGATCAAGAAGCTCGTCGCTGTGGCAGCCGCCGGCGCTGCAGCCATGGTTCTTTCCGCAGGCACCGCGTCCGCGGACGAATATGCTCCCGCGCCGCAGAACCCAGCCAACTATCTGCAGGGCGATACCGCGTACTTCTCGTACGGGCCAGCTGCGAACTGCGCGATGTATCCGGGCGGAATCGTGGGCTGCGATCTTCCGAACGGCATGATCATGAGCCAGGTCCCGTTCACACCTCGCGTCTACGACGTACAGATCGATGTTCCGTGGTTCCCTGCGCACCCGACGTTCGGCATCGGTGGTCCTCGCGGCCGGGCCGGAAGCACGCCGCTGCAGGGCACACTCAGCTACGGCGGTGCGACGTGCGAAGTCGGCGTCAAGGGTCAACTCACGTGCACATCCATGGGCCGCTCGTTCGTGGCGTGGACGCCCTACTTGAACGTCTCCTGAGCTGAGCGCCTGCGGCGCAACGAGATTCCCGACAGCAGAACCAATGCCGCACCGGCGACGATCAACGCGAGGTGCGCCCTCGGGACCCACAGGTCGAGCACGACGATCTGCCACAGCACCCACCCGATGGCCAAAGCCCCGATCAGTCCTGCCGCAGTGGATGCCCCGGTGATGTCGACGAGCAACGCCGTCGCGCAGAGGAGCGGCAACATCCCGAGGAACACCAGCACGAACAGGCCCGAGTAGCGGTAGTCCCACGTGTGCCACGACGGGAGCATGTCGACGCGCAATCCCAGCGAACGGCCCGAGGAATCGGTCACCAAGGACACTCCGTTGAACAGTCCTGCGGCGCCGAGCACGGCCAAGATCGCTGCGGTCGACAGTTTCCTCACGACCACAGTGTGAACGACCTACCGCCGCGGATCCACCAGAACCTTCGCGTGCACGCTCTGTCCCGAATCCAACTCGTCGAACATTGCGGTCAACTCACCCAAGCCGATGGTTCCGGTGTGCAGTGACAGCACGTCGACGCGGCCCTCGGCGATCGCCGTCATCGATCCGACGAAGTCCTCGTGCGAATAGGCCAGCGATCCGATGACCGTCAGTTCGCGACTCTGCCAGTCGCCGTAGCTGACCTGCGAGTCCGTGCCCGGGTAGCCGAGCAGCGACAGGATTCCGCCGCGGCGCACCAACTCGGCCGACGGCTGGAAAAGCTGTGCGACGCCGGTGCATTCGAACAGCACGTCGGCACCGAGCCCGTTGGTGGCGGCCTTCAAGACATCCGCGAGTTCCGACGGCTCGACCACATCGCGGAACCCCAGCTTCACGGCCGCGTCACGACGCGCCTGCGACGGCTCCGACACGATGACACGTCCCGCGCCGCTGTTGCGTGCGTGCTGTGCCGTGAGGAGTCCGATCGGGCCTGCGCCCTGCACGACCACCGTCGATCCCACCTTCATCGCCGTGCGCTTGACGGCGTGGAACGTGACTGTGGCGGGTTCGACGAGGGCTGCCTCTTCGTCGGACAGCGCGTCGGGGACGGGGACGACACGACGCTCGGAGACCGCGAGGACCGTGCCGAAGCCGCCGTGGACGGGTGCGTCGTCGGTGATTCCGTTGGCCTCGGCGAAGGCGAGATCGCAGTGCGCCGCATGACCGGCGGTGCACATGGCGCACTTGCCGCACGCAGGCCCGACGCCTGCCACGACCCGCTGCCCGACCGTCACCGTCGTCACGCCCGATCCGATGGCCAGCACCTTTCCGGTCCACTCGTGCCCGAACACCGCCGGCGGCAGCGCAGCCGACGAGTAGCCGTGTGTATCCGTCGCGCAGATTCCGCAGTAGGTGATCGCGACGACGACGCCGAATTCGGACGGCTCCGGCATGCGCGTCTCTTCGACGGTCTCGGCTTGCTTCGGAGCGACGATGTGGACGTAGCGATTGGCGTTCGTTTCGGGCATGACGTGGCCACTTTCTCGACGGGGTTCGGCGAGGCCAGCTTACTCTTCAGTTTGTCAAGTAAGTGAATTACACCCGAATCAGTGCAGCCGTCGGACCAGGACCGCCGTCCCCGTAGACCACGATCACCACCGGCCCGGCGCCGGTGGGCAGCACACCTGCCCGATCGCTGATCCCCGCATCTCCCGTACGCAGGTTGGCCCAACCGATGTGTACGGACGGCCCGCCGAGCGTCACCGTCACGCGCTGGGCCGCGTGATCGACGACCGCGTCGCCTCGAGACTCGAAGCTCACGGTGTCGACGCCGCCCGCCACGAGCGTCGGCTGCGCTGCCAACACGGCGACTTCAGTGGGGACGCCGGCTTCCTGCAGGGCGCTGACCGGGTCGACGGCTGGGTTCGCGTGCGCGACCGAGCCGAGGCCGAAACCGACCAGGATCGCGATCACGGCCGCCGCAATCGCAGACGCGGACCTGGCGAGAGGCTTCATCCGGTCTCCGATCGTCGGCTACGGTCACGAAGCCTCAGTCTGACCCGCGCGCGTCCTCCGTGGGATCGAAGTGATCGGATCGTGTTCTCGGGCGTAGATCGAAAGCAGAGCTACCGCGACACCGAGCCTGGTCCGGCTCCGTCGCTCCCGCACAATCACCCAAGGCGCATCCCGGCGTGGAGGTGGGCGCGTCGGGACATTTCGTTGCGGAGAGCTGGAGCAGCCACAACGCGATATTCGTGAACTACTGGTCCGCAGTGGGCGAAAACGGCGAGGGTAGTGGAACGCGCCTGATCCTGCTGCCGTTCGAGTCGCGGGCTTTCCAGCCGCTGACCGGGCAGATCACGTTCCCCATGGCATCGGGCGGGGGATCGATGACTGTGACGACCAACGGGGTGAGCACGACGTACTTGGATCCGTTGGCGAACACGGTCAGGTTCACGGTCGCCTGACTGCCGTTCCGCGGAGCTGACTCAGTCGCCGGTGTAGCACCGTGACGATCAGGCCAGGGCGAGGAACAGTTTCTCCAGCTCCGCTTCGGTCATGGGCTCCTTGTTGTCCGCCGTGTCGCCGGTCATGCATTCGCGCAGACCGGTGGCGACGATCTTGAACCCCGCCCGATCCAGGGCTCGGGATACGGCGGCAAGTTGGGTGACGACGTCTTTGCAGTCCCGCCCGTTCTCGATCATTCCGATGACTCCGGCGAGTTGGCCGTGCGCTCGTCGCAAGCGGTTGAGTACCAAAGCGATGCTGTCTTCGTCGCCGATCATGTCCGTCTCCTCAGGGGGTGTTGATGAGCTCCAGGGTACCCCCGGGGGCATAGAGGAACATCGCCCGGCCGTCTAGTCCGTCAGGGCGGCGATAGCGGCCTTCAGTCTCGTGGTGGCCTCGTCGGCGACGTCGGACAGACCTGGCTCGCTCGTCACCTCGACCATGACTGCCGGATTCATGGCCTCGACGATCACCGATCCGGGTGTGGACGTGTCGGCTCGAACGACGACATTGCACGGCAGCAGTAGTCCGATCTGTCGCATCACGCCGACGGCACGGTGCGCTAGGGGAGGGTTGCATGCTCCGAGGATCAGATACGGCTCCATGTCCTCGCCGAGTTTGGCTTTCAGCGTCGCCTGCATGTCGATTTCGGTAAGGATTCCGAATCCCTGCTCGGCCAGTGCCGCTTTGGTCTTCTCGACGGCGGCGTCGAAGTCGGTGTCGGTCACGGTGGTGGAGAGTGCAATGTTCATGGTCATCGTCCTTTCGTCGTTCGATTCGGAAAACTGAAACTCGTTGTCTGATGGAGCTTTTGTCAGTGCGAGAACCGTATGGACGGCAGAATCCTGCGGAGCCAGCGCGGCGACCACCACGCTCCGTGGCCGGTCACCCGTAGAAGGACCGGAAGCAGGATCAGTCGGATGAGGACTGCGTCGAGCAGGACGGCGACACCGAGAATAATCCCCATTTCCTTGGGTGGGAGCGGATCCGACAAGGCGAACGTGAAGAACACCGCCACCATGACCGCTGCGGCTGCGAAGATGACCCGCCCGGAATGCGCGAGGCCGTCGACCTGGGCGGTTTTCGGATCGCCGGATCGTTCGTAATGCTCTTTCGCCGTAGCAAGCAAGAAGACGGTGTAGTCCATGGCGATGGCGAAGATCATCGCGAAGAAGAAGACCGGGCCCCAGCCGTCGAGAAATCCCTGGGGTGTGAAGCCCAGGAGCGACGCGCCGTGGCCGTCCTGGAAGATCAGTTTCGCGGTACCGAACGCTGCAGCCGTCGACAGCAGGCTGACCACGGTTCCTAGAATCGCGATGACGGGCGCCTGCAAAGCGACGAGCAGTAGAACGAAGCCGAGAGCAAGGATGATGCCGACGACCAGCGGGAGGTAATCGTTCAATGCCTGCTGCAGGTCTACATTCTCCGCCGGGGCGCCGCCGACGAGGGCAGACTCTGGAAGTTCTCCACGTAGATCGGCGAGAATCGTGGACATGGAAGCATCCGACGGGCCGACGGTCGGAAGTGCTTGCAGCAGAGCATAATCGGACCCATCGGAGGCCGGTTGCGGAGGCGTGACCATGGCGATCCCGTCGACCGAGGCGGCCGACGACGCGGTCACGCCGGCATCGGACGTCGGGACGACTATCTGCAGGGCGCCGGGTGCGCCGTCGCCGAATTGTGCCTGAACCAGCTCATAGCCCTGGCGTACCGGTGCGTCCTGCGGGACGACGGCGATCGACGGCATCGCCACTTTCAGTCCGAGAACCGGCAGCGCCAGCGCGACGAGAACGCCGACGGAGACGATCGCGAACGGCCACGGATGCTTGTGCAGGAGGTTTCCCCACGCAGCGAATTTGGGCGAGCGGTGCTGTTGACGCTTGGCGTAGGGAAGTGACGCGGCGTTGACCTTCGGGCCGAGTGCGCCCAGCGTTGCAGGAAGCAACGTCATGGTGGCGATCAACACGAATGCGACAGCCAGCATGATGCCGACGGCCATCGTCCGCACCGCAGGCGCCGGAACGAGCAGGACCGCGGACAGGCTGACCAAGACGGTCAGGCCGGACAGGACGACGGCTTTGCCTGCGGTATCCATGGTTTCGGCAACTGCAGCCCGCGGATCGCCCTGTCGAAGGGCGTCGCGGAAGCGCGAGACGATGAACAGGGCGTAATCGATGCCCAGCGCGAGCGCGAACATCATCGCGAAGTTCATCGCCCACACCGAAATCGGTGTCACCTGATTGAGTAGGACCAATCCGCCCGCCGATGCGACGAGCCCGGCAACGGTCTGTAGGAGAGGAAGGCCTGCTGCTACGAGCGAACCGAACGCGAGCACCATGATCGCCAATGTGACTGGCCACGAGAACAATTCGGCTTTGATCATCGCGTCGTGATTGGCCTTGTTGAAGTCCGACCACAACGCGGACGACCCGGTGGGATACACCTCGATGCCGTCACCGGACAGTGCGGTGAGGTCGCCTTTGACGTCGTCCACGGCTTTGACCATGTCGTCGGTGCTCGCGTTCGCGCCTGCGACGACTATCCCGGTGTGCCCGTCGGGGCTGATCGTCATGCCGGGTTGTGGTGGGACGACCTCGCCGAATCGGCTGTCGCCGGCAAAAACGTCACTTACCTCGGTGAGGGTCTGTTGCATCGCAGGGGAGTCGATCGACGAGTTGTCGGAGTGCATGACGACCTGTACTGCGGCCGACGAGTTCCCGCCGAAGTGTTGTTGGGCCAGCTCACGAACCTGGACGGACTCGGACCCGTTGGCCTGCCAACCCGCGCCCGCGAGAGACCCGAACACCGAGGGCGCGGCGGATCCCAGAGCGACGAGTGCGATCAGCCAGAAACCGAACACCCACCTGCGGTGGGTGACCATCGCGTACCCCATTCGGCCGAGGGGTCCGGGCGTAGGGCCGCCGTTCGTTTCGGTGTCGTGGGGCGGCGCGATCTCTGGCTGAGGCATAAGGATCCTTATACGGGTGGGGGTATCTGTCTGGCTCTAGTCGGGTGGTGGAAGTAGGTCTGTGCCGACTGTGCCATATACCTAGGGGGGTATGCAAGTACCCTGGGGGGTATACAAGGGTTTGGACGGTTGAAGGCTCAGAACGGGAGGTCTGGAAGTATTCGGCAGGCTGGTGATCACGTGTCGCAGTGCACTTGGGTGTACACGCATCGAAAGTGTTGTGGCGCAACTACGCTCGAACACCAGCAGTACTGTAAGCGAGGCAACAGCGAACAGTACTGCGGGCATCCGCGCCGACAGCCAGGAGCTAGCCGGTGCTGGCTCCCAGCTGTTGTCTCAACCGAAGAGTTGAGTCGGGGCTACCCGGACCCCGATTCGGCAAACATTCGTTGTTTCGGTTCCAAGAACGACTCCGTAACCGGGTGGTCGGTCTGTGTCGACGCAGCCGCGATCCTGTAAAGCGGTCTGTTTTCCGCGTCGAGAGGACCTGCCGCGGGTATTTCGTGCTTCTCGGCAGCAATCGGAGAGCCGAAGTCCATCTCGTCACACGATCAGATCCGGAGCCCACAGCGACGGACGAACTCACTTCAGCGGTAGGCATCCGATCGGTGCCAAATTGCGGTGACCTGCACTGTGCGTTGCTCTGTGTCGATCAGGTAGAGAACGCGGTAGGTGCCCCTCCGAGCATTGTAGGCAGGGGCGAGCGGCGGGGCGAGGGGTTTGCCCACCCGCTGGGGATTGTCCAGCAGCGCGCCGGTGATGAACTCGTAGACAGCTGCGGCGACCTTTTCTGGAAGACTATGCCCGAGGGCGCGGGACGCGGACCGCGCGATAACAAGCCGGTACGGTTCGCCGGGTTCGCTCACGCTCGACCGGACCGGCCAGCAGCCTTCATGGCCGCTGCCAACTGTTCAGCGTCGAGACTGTCACCCTTGGTCAGCTCGGTCTGTCCCTGGACGTGCGAGGCCAGCAGTTCCTGGTCCGACAGGACGGCAATGGTCTCTTGCAGCGCGTCGAAATCGTCGGCTCCGAGCAGCACTGCGACGCGGTGGCCGTTGCGGGTGATCTCGTAGCGGGCGTGGGTACGTTCCGCGTCGTCGACGATATTGGACAGACGAGCCCGTGCATCTGCGACCGGCAATGTAGTCATGTACATAATTAAAGCGCAACTTCCGTAAGGTGTGCTAGAACGCCGCCTTCTGGGGAACGACGACACTTGACGAGCGGAATGCCCGATTTGCCTGGTCTGTAAGGTCCGTTCCCATGATCAAGACAGCGGTGGCGAGGTTGGCGGCAATTGCCGGTGCAGTGGTGGTGTCGGCTATCGGTGCGCCTGCATTGGCGCACGCGCATCACCAGGACGTGACTCCGCTTCCGGTGGCGTACTCACTGGGTGTGAATTTTTCGGTGCCGTGCAGCGGACAGTTGACGGGCTTCGTGCATACGCCGCACGACCGGCCAGGGATGGTGACGGTGAGTGTGACGTGGCTGCCCTTCTTCACAGCCCAGTGTCACAACGCCATCTCTGTGAACTACCTGTCTGCCTCTGGTTCCGACGGCGCAGGGAGCGGGAATCCGTCGATTCTGCTTCCCTCCGACTCACGGGCGTTCGTTCCTCTGACCGGCCAGGTCACGTTCCCGATGCCATCAGGTGGCGGCTCGGTCGTCGTCGCGCCCAACGCGGTGAGCACGACCTACCTGAACCCCTTGGCGAACACCGTCAGATTCACGGTCGCCTGACTCGTCCGGATTCGCGAAAGGTCCGTCGGCAGGTGTTGTTTCACCATCACGCGCGGCGGATCATCGCCGACGAGCCGGGAACCATCCCGTCGGTGATGATGGCTTCGAAACCGAATCGTTCGTACAGTCGTCGGCTTGCGGGCGTCGTGGATTCGAGAAAAGCTGTTGTGGAACCGATTTCGTCCAGACGGTACTGAATCAGCGACGTGCCCACTCCGGTACCTCGGGCTCGCGCCGATGTGGCGATGTCGTGGATGTACCAGTGCGGTTCGTTCGGTCGTTGATCTTCGATCGCTCGATCATGTGCACGTCCGGCTTCGGTAGGGCTGAAGCAGCCGGATTCGTCGCGGGGGCCAGGAGGTTCCCATATCAGCGCGCCGAGCAACCTTCCGTCCTCGTCGACTGCGACGTCCACGTGCTCGGGTGTGCCCTCGACCTCGCTTGCGTAGAACTCGGCGAGCGCCTGACGTCGTGTAGATGCGTCGGGGAGATGCGGTGCCCATACCGGATCACCGTCGAATGCCTCGCTGAAGATCTCGCCGATTTCGCTTGCGTCAGAGGCAGTTCCGGGTCTGATCGTTGCCACGGGTGAATCCTTTCATCGGGCCGTAAGCCCCCGCCAGCTTAGCGCGAGCCATGCGGTCCGAAAATCACAGGCGACATTTCGACCGGAACGGGGAGTCTTGTCCGCGAGCCGTAGACCGACGAGGATGCTGGGGTGAGCTTCGTCGAACGAGTCCAACGCGCGATCCGACTGACCGAGGACCTGAACTTACTGCGTTATGCAGAGCAGGATGCGATTCGCGCGGCATGGAGCGAGCTGACCGGCAGAACCGTCGACGAGTCCTTTCATCTCATCCCGCCGGTCTATTCGGATCATGGAATCAACATCACCGTCGGCCGCAACGTCTTCGTCAATCAGGGCTGCCGTTTCAACGACATCGGCGGAATCGACATCGGCGACGACGTCATGATCGGTCCCAGCGTCAGCCTCATCACCTCGGGCCATCCGATCGGCCCGGACGAGCGGCGGACGGGCATCACGTCGGCACCCATCGTCATCGGGCGAGGCGTGTGGATCGGCGCGTCGGCGATGATCTTGCAAGGGGTGACCGTAGGCGACGACGCCATCGTCGCGGCGGGTGCCGTCGTCACGCGAGACGTTCCGGCTCGGACGATGGTGGCAGGGGTTCCGGCGTCGGAGATCAAGAAGCTGGATCAGTGACGAGACATTATGCAGGCGTTGCTGTTTCGAGATACCTGTTCGCGTGCTCGATGAGGTAGCTGAGCTGAGTACGCGTCTCGGCGAGAGCCTGCATCTGCTCGCCGAGACGGTCGTGCTCGGCGAGCATGATTGCGATGGACTCCCGAGTGACATCCGACGACGGCGCGTCCACGCACGGCAGGATCGACGCGATGACGGTGCTCGACAGGCCTGCCGAATAGAGCTGACGCAGCAGCCTGACTCGATCGACCGCGTCGGCGTCGTAGACACGGTGTGCGCCTGACCCGCTGCGCCGTGAATCCAGCAGGCCGCACTCCTCGTAGTAGCGCAGCGATCGGACGCTGGCCCCCGTGCGTCGCGCCAATTCGCCGATCCGCATAGGTGACTCCCCTCACAAAGGCTTGAACCTGACATCGACGAGAGGTTCTACGGTTGATTCGAACATACTCCTCGATTCGAAGGCGAAGGCCCGTCAATGCTCGCAGTGCAGTACAACTCGTTCGGTGACCCCTCGGTGCTCGAAGTCGCCGAGCGTTCCGATCCGCATGCCGGACCGAATTCGGTGCGCATCCGCGTGCTGGCCGTCAGTATCAATCCGATCGACAGACTCCTGCGGGCTGGGCATCTGAAAGAGGTTCTGCCGCTCGAGCTACCGGCCATCCCTGGTCGCGACGCCGTGGGCATCGTCGAAGAACTCGGTGACGGTGTCACCGATGTCGCGATCGGCGACAAGGTGTTCGGGCTCGGTGGCGTCAGCGACACGACCGCCGAGTACGCGGTCCTCACCGCGTGGGCGAAGGTGCCCGCAGTGTGGACCGACGACGAGGCTGCCGCGGCGGGGCTGGCGTCGGTGACCGCGCTACGAGCGTTGGACGCACTGGGCCACGGCTCGAGTCTGCTGGTCGACGGAGCCGCCGGTGCCGTGGGAAGCGCGGCCGCGGCCTTTGCAGTCGCCGACGGGGTGCGCGTCGTCGGCACTGCCAGTGAGGCCAACCACGAGCGGCTCCGTGCCATGAACGTGACGCCCGTGACCTACGGCGACGGACTCGTCGACCGCGTCCTCGCAGTGGCTCCCGAGGGCGTCGACCTCGCCTTGGACGCAGCGGGATCGGGGTCGCTTCCGCAGTTGGTCGAACTTGCCGGTGGCGCAGCACATGTCGTCACCGTCGCTGACCATCGAGGTGCGAGCGAACTGGGGGTGCGCAGCGTGAACGCCGAAAACGAGTCGGCTCTACTGCGTCGCGCAGCAGTCTTTGCCGACGCCGGGCACTACACGCCGCACGTCAGTGAGGTCATGTCGTTCCGAGATGCGGCGCGGGCCCACGCTCGGTCCGAAGCGGGTAGCGGGAAGATCGTGCTGCGAATCGATGGCTGACGGCCGGGCTCGCGAATCCTCACTCCCGCTCGGAATCCTCGGGCGATGCATGTCGTGAGGATGGGGATTTCGAGTGAGGATTCGGCGCCGACCGACCCTGGCTACAGTGGCGTGAGCCGTAGATAGTCGAAGGTAGGAGAAGCAGCGTGGAGTTCTGGCACAGTCCGCTGCTGCCGCAGGTGGAGTCGCGGCGCTCCTGCCAGGACATCTCCTGCTACCGCCCGCACACGCACGACCGCTTCTCGATCGGCCTCGTCGACTCCGGGACCACGGTGTTCACGGGCGCATCCGGTGAGCCGATCGAGCTGGCGGCAGGCGACGTCATCCTCATCCCTGCCGGGCATGTTCACTCCTGCAATCCGCGGGACGGTCGCTGGGAGTACCAGATGATCCACGCCGCGCAGGACTGGATCCTCGCGCTCGCACCCGCGGCGGTGCGCATGACCGACGGCATCAGCATCTTTCGCGACCGACACCTGCATGAGCAGTTCACCGCCGTCAACGAACTCCTCTTCTCCGACGCAGACAGCGAGCAGCTCGAGTCCGCATTCCGAACCGCGTTGACGACCTGCGCGACGCGTGAGCCCCACCGCCGGCTCGATGACGTCGTCGACGATGCTCTCGTGCAACGGCTGAGGCCGGTCCTTGCACGGCTGTTCGAAGCCCGTGACAACCCCACTCTCGACGAGCTCGCCCACCTCGCCGGAATGGGCAAGTATCAGCTGATTCGAGCGATGAAGCGCGCCACCGGTTTTCCGCCGGTGGCGTGGTTGCAGAACGAGCGGGTGGGCGTCGCGCGAAAGTTGTTGCGCAACGGGCATTCCATCGCCGACGCGGCCCACACCCTCGGCTTCACCGACCAGAGTCACTTCCATCGGGTGTTCCGCGCGCACGTCGCGGCGACGCCCGGTGCGTATCGTCGTTGACGCAATTTCGTACAAGACTGCGACGGGCTCACGACCGAGACTCGACGCAATGGAGCAATTTCTCGTCGTCGCGCTCGCGCATTTTCTGGCCCTGCTGATTCCCGGGGTCGACTTCTTCCTCATCGCCCGCACCTCGATGGCGAGCGGATGGCGTAACGCCAGCGGCGTCTGCGTCGGCATCGCAGTCGCGAACGGCGCGTGCATCACAGCCGCATTCACCGGTTTGTCGCTGGTCACCCAACCGATGATTCTCGACGCCACCCAATTGCTCGGCGGGGTATTCCTGACGTACGTCGGCGTCTCGTTCTTTCGGGCACGAGTGAAGGTCGAGCTCGATGACGAGCGCACCGGACGTTCGAGCTGGACGAGGAATTTCGGGCTCGGTCTCGCATCGGGTCTGCTGAATCCGAAGAACGTGCTGTTCTACGTCAGCCTCGCCGCCGCGCTGACCGATGCGTCGTGGCCGGCGCTGGTGTTCTACGGCGCATGGATGGTGTCGGTAGTGCTCGTGTGGGATCTGTTCGTCGCTGTGGCGCTGGGGTCCGCGCGTGCGGTCACCGCGTTGTCGCGTTATCTCCCGTGGATGACGAAGATCGCCGGTGGATTCCTCGTCGCCCTCGGCGTGGGGATGATCGTCGGTCTGGTGGTGTAGCGCCGGTCATCCCAGCCGTGCGTGGTTAGTTGCAGCAGGGACCATGTCCAGTCCATAGACATATGAGACTCGTATGTCTACGGACATGTGAGACACGCTTGCTGGCGTCGCAGGTGTGGGGCACCTGAATCGGCTAGGGAAGATTCCATGGCCAGAACGGGTGCGCGCCTCATGCAACTGATCGATGCTGTCCTCATCGCGGTAGTGGTGGAGAAAGTGGATCCGGCGTCGGTGTTCG
>NZ_JABUCO010000041.1:0-21550 GCF_019835205.1 Rhodococcus sp. BP-261
GACCACGGGTCGCAGTACCTGTCTGTGACCTACACCGATCGTTTGATCGAGCTGGGCATCACACCGTCGGTGGGCACGGTTGGCGACTCCTACGACAACGCCCTCGCCGAAAGCGTCAACGCGAGCTTCAAGACCGAGCTGATCCGCCGGCGTGGACCGTGGCGAACGGTCGACGACGTCGAGTTCGCGACGCTCGAATACGTGTGGTGGTACAACCATCAGCGTCTGCACGAAGCGCTCGGCTCCATGCCCCCGGCTGAATACGAGACCACCCTGATCGACATCTCACAACCCAGCGAGTCGGCCACCCCGGCCCTCGTAACCGCATAGGAACAAAACCTGGGGTACTTCAGTCAGCGAGGGCAGCGTCATCGTGCACCTGAAGCCCTACGTTGCTGGACCCGCTGATGGTTCCCTTGCTCCACACCTAGTACCGGACGCGTTTGAGGGTGCCTTGAGCACGATTCTGGATATGCACAACGAGTTCGAGCGCGGTGACGCGTGGGATCTACTTTCGAAAAGGCCTGATGCCCTGCTCGATTCTGTTCGAAAGTTCGTGGTCGCTCTCAACGATTTCCACGCCGACGTCCAAGTCGACGCGTTTGTCACCATCGGTGAGCGTTTGCGCTCAACGCTAACGGAGCGCGGACGAGCAGATGCCATGCGCTTCTTCGCGTATCGCGAAGAACTGGTCGAAAACCAAGTGATTGCAGGCAACGTTCGCGGCTTGAGCGACGCCGGTTGGATCGAACTGGTGAGCCCGGGACGGCGAGGAAAGCGAAAGATCAAGGAAGTACCAGCTGAACTTCTGGACAGCGGAGAGCTCACATATGGTCGTTACGTCAGAATTAGAGTCTCAGAACAGACCGCACCCAAGAAGAAGACGGTCCACAGATTCAAGGAATTACTGTCTGATGATCAAATAGATACAGACGAATCGGTTCACACCGAACTTAATTGACCTGACCGTCACGCCCGTCTTGTCGTCGCGGACTAGGCCCCCTGGGTCGACGCGGGTCTTGACATACACAGGGCCGCTCGCTGCGTCACGGTGCGCGACCGCGCACCAACGGCCGAGGCATGCAGGTGTGTGACCATAGTGATCCACCTACGATCATCGACGTCTAGCTACGTCGGTTATTTTGAGTTGTGTCAATCTGTGTCGCTCTCGCACGTGTTCGAACGTCCATTCACGTCCGACACCACCTCTGACCTGCACCTTAACGGTGCCCCCAGTCGGACTCGAACCGACACTGTGCGGATTTTAAGTCCGCTGCCTCTGCCAATTGGGCTATAGGGGCCACCGCTGGAACCTGGGCTCCAGCGGTGACGATCATATCGGCCCAGCCCTACCCCGGGATCACCGGCGGCACGAACTGGAATGTCGTACCCAACAGCCAGACGAGCAGCAGCACCACCGGGAAGTGAAAGATGAACTGTAGGAACGTGAACCCGATCAAATCACGTGCCCGCAGGCCCAGTACGGCGAGCAACGGCAGCATGAAGAACGGGTTGATCAGGTTCGGCAGAGCCTCGGCGACGTTGTAGATCTGGACGGTCCAGCCGAGGTTCATCTGCACGTCCGTCGCGGACTGCATGACGTAGGGCGCCTCGACGAGCCATTTGCCGCCACCCGACGGCACGAACAACCCGAGCACGACGGTGTAGATCGCGATGACCACGGCGAATCCCCCGCCGCTGCCGACGTCGGTGAAGAAGTGCGCAAGGTGTTCGGAGATCGTGACGCCTCCCCTGCCCTCGGCCTCCGTCAGAATCGCGGCCATTGCGGCGTACAGCGGGAACTGCACCAGGATGCCTGCCGTCGCCGGAACTGCCTGCGCAACGGAATCGAGGAAGCGTCGCGGAGTCCCGTGCAGCACGAGGCCGAGCATCAGGAACACCAACAGGTATCCGTTCAACGACGACACCACAGTGAGTACCGGCAGCGTCAACAGCTGCGACACAAGCCAACCCAGCGTCATCGCACCGGCGAACCACGGCAGAATGCGACTGTATTCCAGCCACTCACCGGGGCGACTGCGCGGTGCAGGTTCGGCAACGGTGTCGTCGAGATCGACATTCATCGACTCCGCGGTCTTGATCGCCGCACCCTTCGGCGCGGAGAAATGCGCGATGACGACGGTCAGCACGGTAATGATGAAACACGTCAGCAGCGACTGCCACGTGAAGATCGTCTTGCCGAAATCGAGGACGCCGGTGATCTGCAGCAACGACGCGGGCAGCGAGCTCGCGGTGGCCTGCAACTGCGCGGCCGACGACGACATGCCGAGCGCCCAGACCGCTCCGAGACCCATGAATGCGGCCGCGCCGAGGGCCCGGTAGTCGACCCGGAGATCGTCCCGGCGGGCGATCGCTCGCGCCAGCAGACCACCGAACACCAAACTGAGTCCCCAGTTGAGGAACGACACCGAACACGACAGCAGTGCCACGAAACTGACTGCGCTGCTGGGAGAACTGGGAATCCGCGCGAGGCGCGTGATGAGCCGAGCAACGGGCGGCGACGTCGCCACCACGTACCCGGTCAGTACCACCATCGCCATCTGCAGCGTGAACGCCGTCAGATCCCAGAAGCCGTTACCGAAGGCATCGACGACATTCTGCGGCGACGACCCGTTGACGAACGCCGCCACGGCGACGACGACCACCCCGGCCAGGGCAAAGATGTAAGCGTCGGGGAACCATTTCTCGGTGGCGCGGGCAAGAGCCTGCGCCGCACGCGCCAAACCCTTTTCGGACGGAGCCTGCGTCGTCGTCATCGATAATCCTCGCTTCGGAAGTTGTGACCCCCAGCACAGAGAACACCGAAACGTCATGCGATGCAAGGAACACCGCCGCAGACGCGAACTGCAGAAATGCAGGGTCGCTGGTCACCCGTTGTGAGCAGAAATGTAGTCCCTGGACTACATTCGCGCGCACGAGCGCCGGAGGCGCCTACGCACGCACGGGTGGCGGAGCCACACTGAGAGCGATGCCGTCGAGAATGTCGTGCTCACTGACGACGAGTTCGTCGATACCTGCGCGCCGGGCGAATTCGTCGGCAAGCGCCAACGTGACCAACGATCCGCCGCCGATGACGTCGACCCGTCCCGGATGCATCGGACCGAGCGCGGCACGTTCGTCGTGCGTCATGTGCAACAGTCCGTCGCAGACCTGACGCAACTTCGCGAAAGAGATGCGGGACAGATGAATTGCGTTCGGATCGTACTGCTCGAGTTCGAGGCCCAGCGCGGCCAACGTCGTCATCGTGCCCGCGACGCCCACCCACGTCCTCGCCTTCTCGACGGGCACGGCGTCGAATGCGACCTGCAGTCGCTCACCAGCGAAAGCCCTTGCGGCAGCGATCTCTTCGTCGGTCGGAGGATCAGACGGAAGGCACCGCTCGGTCAGTCGAACACAACCGATGTCCGCGGAGTACGCCGCCTCGACACCGTCGGCGTCGCCCAGGACGAGTTCGGTCGACCCACCACCGAGATCCACCACCACGAAAGGCGCATCGCCCGAACTCAATTCACCGACAGCACCCGCGAACGACAGACGCGCTTCCTCGTCGCCGGTGATGACCTCGGCGACGGATCCAGGCACGATGGGGTCGAGGATCTCGCGCGTCATCGCAAAGAAGTCCTCGCGGTTGGACGCGTCGCGCGTCGCTGAAGTCGCCACCATCCGCAATGCGGAAGCACCGGAGGAACGGATGATCTCGGCGTACTCGGCCAACGCAACCCGGGTGCGTTCGATGGCTTCCGGCGCAAAGGATCCCGTTGCGTCGACGCCCTGTCCGAGCCGGACGACGCGCATCTCGCGGGCGACGTCCGTCAGGACACCGTCGTCGATATCGGCGACCAGAAGCCTGATGGAGTTGGTACCGCAGTCGATGGCGGCGACGCGAGTCATGCTGTATCTCCGCGTAGTTCGGCGACGGTGGGCCAGTCGGCTGGAATCGCGGTGCCGCGCAACGACGATTCGGCAGCGAGCGCCACAGCCTCGTCGCCGAGGGGATTCAATCCTGGGCCTTTGGCCAGAGAATGCGCGATGAGCACGTGCAGACACTTCACCCGGTCGGGCATTCCGCCGCCGGTGAAATCCGTTCCGAGAGACTCGATCTCGTTGCGCTCGGCGAGGTAGGACTCGTGGGCGCGCCGGTAGCCCGCGGCCAAATCGGAGTCGGTGCCGAGACGTTCAGTCATCTCCCGCATCACTCCCGCCGACTCCTGTCGACTCGCCTCTGCGGTGAGCCGCGGATCGGTCAGGTAGTACAGAGTGGGGAACGGAGTGCCGTCGGGAAGCTTCGGCGCAGTCTTGACGACGCCGGGCTTTCCATCCGGCGACCTGTACGCGATCTCCAGGACGCCGCGCGGTTCACGCCCGAGCTGGGCTGCGACTGCGTCGAGATCTTCTTGCGAGACTGCCGGACTCACCCGACCGGTCCTCCTTCTGCTGCTGGAGCAGGTGCAGGCGCGAGCGCCGGGAGCGGAGGGGTTTCCGGCTCGTCGGTCGGTTGCGGCTGCACTGCCGATTCCCACAGGTCTCGATACCACGGACCCGCGGATTGCTTGTTTGCTTCTTCTTCTCGATCCGACTTCGCGACGTCGCCGGGCAGCTGCACCGTGTACGGCGTCTCCCCCGGCATGACCCAGAACAGCCGGGTACGAGCTGCGGCAGCGATGCGCGCAGGCTCGTTCAGCTGAGACTTCTCGAGCTCCAGATTTCTGACGTCGTTCTCCAGATTCTCGCGTTCGGCGAGCACCTGCTGAAGCTCGGCGCGCTGCGAGAAATACGTGCGCAGCGGCATCGCGAGCGTCAACGCCAACGCACAGACGACGACGGCGAGAACGACGGCCCGCCCCGTCGACAATCCCAGAAACGTGCGGTCACTTCGTGTCGACTTCCGGGCGCCGACGCGTTTCGGCGCTGCCCTACCGGCAACGACGGCGTCGCGCGCCTGCTCGGATGTTTCCGGCGCGGGTGCACCGGAGCTGCGCTGGTCTCCCGACGCAGCTCCGGCCTGCCGATTACGGGCGGTCGACGTGCGGCCACGAGGCCTGGGATCCCGTCCACCCGGACTGGTCCCCGGTCTTCCTCGTCGTGCCGCCATGTCCCACCTTCACTGTCGAGCCGAAAACTATCCCTCGTAATTGAACCGGGGGAAAGCCAGCTCGCCCGCGTAACGCGCCGCGTCACCGAGAGCTTCTTCGATTCGCAGCAACTGGTTGTACTTGGCGACGCGCTCGGAACGAGCCGGGGCACCGGTCTTGATCTGGCCGCTGCCGACAGCAACCGCGAGGTCGGCGATGGTGACGTCCTCGGTCTCACCGGACCGGTGGCTCATCATCGTCTTGTAGCCGTTGCGGTGCGCGAGGTCGACGGCGTCGAGGGTTTCGGTCAGCGTTCCGATCTGGTTGACCTTGACCAGCAGCGCGTTGGCCGCACCCTTGACGATGCCGTCCTCGAGACGCTCCGGGTTGGTGACGAACAGGTCGTCGCCGACGAGCTGCACCTTGTCACCGATGGTGTCGGTCAGGGCGACCCAACCGTCCCAGTCGTTCTCGTCGAGCGGATCCTCGATCGACACCAGCGGGTACGCGTCGACCAGCTGTGCGTAGAACGCCGACATCTCCTCGGCCGACTTGGTCTCACGCTCGAAGGCGTAGCCGGTGCCAGCGGTGTAGAACTCGGTCGCGGCGACGTCGAGAGCGAGCGCGATGTCGCGGCCCGGCTCGAGTCCGGCCTTCTGGATTGCTTCGAGGATGAGGTCGAGTGCTGCCTTGGTGCCGGCCAGGTCGGGAGCGAAACCGCCCTCGTCACCGAGACCCGTCGACAGGCCCTTGGCCTTCAGCACGGACTTGAGCGAGTGGTAGACCTCGGCGCCCCAGCGCAGGGACTCCTTGAACGTCGGCGCACCGAGCGGCGCGATCATGAACTCCTGGACGTCGACGCCGCTGTCCGCGTGCGCGCCGCCGTTGATGATGTTCATCATCGGGACGGGCAGGATGTGCGCGTTCGGTCCACCGAGGTAACGGAACAGCTCGAGTCCAGCCGACTCGGCAGCAGCCTTGGCGACGGCCAGGGACACACCGAGAAGCGAGTTCGCGCCGAGGCGGGACTTGTTCGGGGTTCCGTCGAGATCGAGAAGAGCCTGGTCGACGGCACGCTGCTCGATCGCGTCAAGGCCGATGACGGCCGGTGCGACCTCGTCGAGAACAGCGTTGACGGCCTTCTCGACGCCCTTGCCCAGGTAGCGGTCGCCACCGTCGCGCAGCTCGACGGCTTCGTGCTCACCGGTGGATGCACCGGACGGAACTGCCGCGCGGGTCAGAGTTCCGTCGTCCAGTGCGACCTCGACCTCGACCGTGGGGTTGCCACGGGAGTCGAGAATTTCGCGAGCTCCGACCTGCTCAATGATGGCCACGAATGCATCTCCTTGTAACGGGGGCGGGCTGATGTCTGCCGGGTGTCAGACTAGCCGCTCGCCGACGACGCCCGCATGCCACGGCAGGAGCGGAGCCTGCAGGAGCGACCAGAGCTGTGCCTGCGAGCAAAGCGGAGCTAGGCCCGCGTCCCGACCGAGTAGGCGGCGGCCGCGTCGCGCACGTCGCGCAGATAGACCCCGGACTGGTTGTAGGCCATGAGGGCTCGCTCCCATCCCTCCGGAGTGCGGAGGTCGCCGCCGCGCGCACACAGGTAACGAGCCGCGGTCAGGGCCGCGTCGTCGAGATTGTCCGGGTTGGCCACGCCGTCGCCGTTGGCGTCGACGCCCCACTTGCGCCAGGTCTCGGGGATGAACTGCATCGGGCCCATCGCTCGGTCGTGTTCGGGGTCGCCGTCCATGAGACCGCCGTCGGTATCGGGGATCTCGGCGACGCCCGGTGCGCCGTCGAGCGGGATTCCACGGATCGGCGGGGACACGGTCCCGTCGGGTGCGACCGACGATCCCTGATAGGTGCCGTGCCTGCTCTCGATGTATCCGATGCCGGCGAGCGTCGTCCACGCGATGCCGCAGTCCGGTGACGTCGCCTCCATGATGGCCGCGGCATGCGCATACGCGGCGAGGGCCGGAGCCGAGATGTTCAATTCCGCCGACTGCGGTTCTGCCCACGCGAGCAGCAGGTCGGCGGTCCGGCCGGGCGCATTGAAGTCGATCATCGGCACGGGGGTGCCGGGACCGGGCGGGATGCCCTCGGGGATCTGACGCGGCGGCTCGGTAGACCCACAGGAGGCGGCCACGAATCCCACCGACACGACGGCGGCGACCCAGCCCAGACGGTTCTTCACTCGATCCATCCTGCACATCAAAAGTAATAGAAACCTAAAGCGGGGAGAATGCGCAGTTCAAGGGGGTTTTCTCGGCCGAAAGAGGGTGTATGTTGCTCACAACCGCATGTAGGGTCGCCTACCCTTGTTTCGTCGTTCAGGAGCATCAGACGTTGTCCGTACTCGCCGCCTCAGGATCCGCTCCGTCGATCGCCACGCAGATGTTCGGCAGCGGACTCATCGGACTCCGTGAAGGACTGGAGACGGGCATCGTCGTCATGATCCTCGTGGCGTTTCTCGTGAAAGCCAAGCGTCGCGACGCCCTGAAGTGGGTCTGGATGGGCGTGGGCATCGCGGTGGCGATGGTTGTGGTCATCTTCTTCGTCATCCACTACGGCACCTCGACCGTCACCGGTCTGACCGCGGAGGTCATCGCGGGCCTCGCCTCGCTGGTCGCCGTCGCGATCGTCACGACGATGGTGCTGTGGATGAGGACGGCCGCCAAGGACATGTCCGGGGAACTGCGCAGCGGAATGGAACGCGCATTGTCCGTCGGACCGATCGCGGTGCTGACGCTGTCGTTCTTCGCCGTCGGACGTGAAGGCGTCGAAACTGCGTTGCTGATGGTCGGGTACGCCGAGAACTCACACGGCAGCTCGTGGCCGTTGCTCGGACTGCTGCTCGGCATCGTCGCCGCCGCAGTCCTGACGGTACTGCTCTACTTCGGTGCTATCCGCATCGATTTCGCCAAATTCTTCCGGTACACCGGCATCTTCCTCATCGTCGTCGCCGCGGGCATCCTCGCGTACGGCATTCGCGCAGTGCAGATCGGCGGGCTACTCCCCGGTGGCGGCACAGTCGCATTCGACATCACGTCGCACTTCGACGCCTCGAGCTGGTACGGCACCGTGCTCGCAGGCATCTTCAATTTCCGTCCCGAACCGACCCTGTTGCAGGTCGTCGGCTGGGCGCTCTACCTCGGTGTCGTTCTGTTCCTCTTCCTGCGTCCGGTTCGTGTTCCCGAACCCGCACTCACCTCATGAAAGGCGTCGTCTCGATGCGTCGTACCACCTACGCTCTCGCCGCTGTCGCGGTTCTTCCCCTGGCGCTCGCCGGCTGTACGGAGAAGTCGTCGTCCGAAGCCAGCGCAGGAGACATCGAGGTAGCAGCGACCGACACCACGTGTGACGTCGCGAATACCGAAGGCACGACGGGCAACTCGACGTTCCAGATCACCAACAACGGAACGAAGGTCACCGAGTTCTACGTCTACGGCGAGGGCGACCGCGTCATGGGCGAAATCGAGAACATCGGCCCCGGGCTGACGCGTCAACTCATCGTGTCGCTGCCCGACCCGGGCACGTACCACACGGCATGCAAGGCAGGCATGGTCGGCGACGGCATCCGCGGCGACTTCGTCGTCACCGGCGATGCGGTCCGCCAGGCCGACGACGACGGTCTGCTCGAGGAGGCCGCGTCGGGATACAAGCGCTACGTCGTCAGCCAGGTCGACGCACTGCAGGAGACCGTCGCTCAGTTCGTGACCTCGGTCAAGGCCGGTGACATCGACGCCGCGAAAGCTCAGTTCCCCGTCACCCGTAGCTACTACGAACGCATCGAGCCTGTCGCCGAGAGCTTCCCCGACGACCTCGATCCCCGCATCGATCTGCGTGAACCCGACGTCGAGCCCGGAGACACGTGGACCGGCTTCCACCGGATCGAAAAAGACTTGTGGGAGCAGGGAATTCAGCCCGACACGAACGCCATGGCCGATCAGCTGCAGGCCGACATCGCCGAACTCGCCGAGAAGGTGAAGGCCGACGACTTCACGGTCGATCCGATCCAGGTCGCCGGTGGTGCACAGGGCCTGCTCGACGAGGTCGCGAAGACCAAGATCAGCGGTGAAGAGGACTTCTTCTCGCACACCGACCTGTGGGACTTCCAGGCCAATGTCGACGGTTCGCAGGCTGCCGTCGCCGCGGTGCGTCCGATCATCGATCAGCGTGACGCCGCATTGGGAACGCAGATCGACGCCCGGTTCGCCGAGCTCGATGCAGAACTCGCCCAGTACCGCCAGGGTGACGGCTTCGTCTCCTACGACACCGTCACCGAACCCCAGCGTCAGGAACTGTCGAACAAGATCGACGCCCTGTCCGCAGAAGTGAGCCAGGTGCAAGGTGTCGTCGCAGGAACCTAGGAACAACGGCTTTTCCCGACGGCGCCTCTTCGGCGCCGTCGGGGCGGGGGCAGCTCTCGTCGGAGCCGGGGCCATCGCCGGCGGTTGTGCCGGGTCTCGTGAGGAAGGCGCGGCGTCGGACGTCGTCGCCTTTCGCGGCGACCACCAGGCAGGCATCGTCACGCCTGCACAGGACCGCATGCACTTCGTCGCCTTCGACGTCACGACGGATTCGCGCGACGACTTCGTTGCGATGCTCCGTGAGTGGACACTCATGGCCGAGAGATTGACGCGGGGCGAAGAGACATTCGACGGCGGTGCAGTCGACGCGGGCGAATACAAGCCGCCGACGGACACCGGTGAGGCACTGGGTCTTTCGGCCTCGTCGTTGACATTGACGATCGGGTTCGGGCCAGGATTGTTCACGCGGTTCGGCCTGGAGGGTTCGCGACCGGCGTCGTTGGCCGACCTGCAGCATTTCCCCGGCGACAACTTGGATCCTCTGAGGTCCGGCGGCGACCTGTGCATCCAGGCCTGCGCTGATGATCCCCAAGTTGCTGTCCACGCAATTCGAAATCTGGCTCGGGTGGGCTTCGGCACCGTGTCGGTCAAGTGGTCGCAGCTCGGATTCGGGCGGACGTCGTCGACCTCGACGTCACAGGCGACCCCGCGAAACCTGTTCGGTTTCAAGGACGGAACGGCCAACCTGAAAGCCGAGGACCCCGGCGCCCTGGACGAATTCGTGTGGGTCGGCGACAGCGATCAGGAATGGATGCGCGGCGGGTCGTTCCTCGTGGCACGACGCATTCGCATGCTGATCGAATCCTGGGACCGCACGGTGCTGAACGAGCAGGAACGAGTGATCGGCCGCAGCAAGGGAACCGGTGCACCGCTGGGTCTTCGCGACGAGTTCGACGACCTGGATCTGGAATCGAAAGGGCCGCAAGGGTTCCTGATCGACAAGGACGCGCACGTACGGCTGGCGTCGAAGGAAGAACTGGGTGGGGTGCAACTGCTGCGCCGCGGCTACAACTTCACCGACGGATCCGACGGCTTCGGCCACCTCGACGCCGGACTGTTCTTCATCGCGTACTGCCGCGACCCGCTGACGCAGTTCGTGCCCATGCAGTTGAACCTCGCTCGCCACGACGCGATGAACGAATACATCCAGCACGTCGGGTCGGCTGTGTTCGCCTGTCCCCCGGGGCTGGGCGAATCGGAGTACTGGGGTTCGACGCTGTTCGGCTGATCGCTTGAATGTCACATTCATACGATCAGATAGCTTGGGCGCGCCATTCATGCGATGAGTTTCGGGTGCCTGCTCGGTCCACTTCCCGTACTTTGATCATCGACGACGGGAGCGCACGTGCCACAGCTAGTACGGGTCCAGAATTTCAACGTCTCCAGCGACGGCGTCGCGGCTGGAGTGAACCAGAGCTTCGAGAGCCCGTTCGGATTCGACCACTCCGGCATGTTCGCGTGGGCCGGCGCCACCGCGAGCTGGCCCAATCGCACCAATCCGGGCGGCACCCGAGGTCTCGACGACTACTTCACGCGGGACTTCGCGCACAACATCGGCGCCGAGATCATGGGCCGCAACAAGTTCGGGCCGCAACGGGGACCGTGGGAGAACCTCGAGTGGGAGGGCTGGTGGGGTGACGAACCGCCCTTCCACACACCCGTTTTCGTTCTGACGCACCACGAACGCCCGTCGATCACGCTCGGCGAGACGACCTTTCATTTCGTCGACGCCGACGCCGCAACCGTGCTCGACCAGGCGAAGAAAGCAGCCGACGGCCGGGACGTGCGATTGGGTGGTGGCGTCACCACCATCCGCGAGTTCCTCGACGCGGACCTCGTCGACACCATGCATGTAGCCGTCTCCGACTTGGAGCTCGGGGACGGCCTGAAGCTCTGGGAATCGCCCGACGAGCTGAACGACCGTTTCGAACACGAGATCGTCCCCAGCCCCAGCGGCGTCACGCACCATCTGTTCTGGAGGAAATAGCGGGGGCCGCGATCGCTTGAATGGTTCATCCATACGACCTGATGGCTTGGAAGCGTCATTCATGCGGGGGTGGCCGCGGGCCCGGCTGGAGCGAGGGCGGCCCTCGGTCACTCCGAGTGACCGAATGTCACCCTCGCTCCGGAAAGCGGGGAAACGAAAACCCCTACTTCCGGCCCCAATTCTCGATCCACTCGATGGCGGTGAGCTTTCCCGGCTCGGCGCCGTGGAGCTTGGCGGATTCCTCGGCACCTCGGACGCGCCGGGCGAAGTCGAGGACGTTCCGACGCAACAGGTCCTCGGCGCTCTCGCCGCCGTGACTGTGGTCGACCCCGATGTGGACGGTGCGCAGGTCGTCGGGTACGAGTTCGTCGGGCAGCCCGGCCTTGGTAGCGCGCGCAACGACCTTCTGCGCCAACGCAAGTGCGGGCTGGGCCATCGCGATGCCGTCGAGGCAGGATCCACGCGCCTTCTCGGCCGCCTTGCGTTCTTCCCACGCCTTCTCCTGCGTGGCGACGTCGATCGGACCCGTCGAACCGTCGGTCAGATGGGGTGTCCGGTGGGTCAGTTTGGTGACCAGACCGGCGGCGACGTCGTCGACGTCGAACGCGTTCTCCTCGGCGTCCTGCGCGATGCGTGAGTGGAAGAGTACCTGCAGCAGAATGTCGCCGAGTTCCTCCTTCAGATCGACGAGGTTGCCGCTGTGGATGGCGTCGAGCAGCTCGTAGGTCTCTTCGAGGAGGTAGCCACTGAGCGACGCATGTGTCTGCTGCGCTTCCCATCCCCCGATCGTGCGGAGGCGATCCATCAGTACCACAGCTGCGATGAGGTCGTCGCCGGGTAGCTTGGGCGACTCGACGACGCGGTCACCGCGCCTGATCCGATCCAGCACATCGGGATTACGGGGATCGGTGCTGACGAGCACGGCCGCGGACCCGTCGGCGCGCGCGGTCCCGGAGAAGAGCCATCTGGTCCGCACCGGTACTTCCTCGGTGAATTCCACTACCCCGCTGAGGAATTCGATCGCCTCGGCCGGGACCATCGTCGGCCGGGCCGGATCGAGCAGCACTACCGTCATCACACCCCCACAGTCTGCTCCAGCAGCACCGATCGAGACGGCTTGCCGTCCAAGGACAAGATCAGATCGGCGATGAACTGGACCAGTTCGACGTCGCGTACACGGGCGGCGCCGACGCCACCACCCTCGACGCGCGGCAGCGGCAGCTGCACGACGCCGGTGGTGGCACGGTACTGCGCGTTCGGGTAGAGCCGCTTGAGGCGAATCTGTTTGGAGTCGGGAAGATCCATCGGAGCCAGCTTGACCTGGGTTCCCGCGACAGTGATGTCGGTGAGGGCGTACTCCTTCGCGATGAGCCGAAGTTTCGCGACCGACACCAACCGTCCGACTTCCTCGGGCAGCGGACCGTATCGGTCGGTCAGCTCGTCGACGACAGCCTTGATCTCGTCGGAATCCGATGCGGCAGCGAGCTTTCGGTACGCCTCCAGCCGAAGCCGATCGCTGGTGACGTAGTCGGGCGGAATGTGCGCGTCGACCGGAAGATCGATACGCACCTCCTTGGGCGCCTCGTCCGTCGTGATCGGCTTGCCGTCGGCCGCCGCGCGGTAGGCCTCGACGGCCTCACCGACGAGCCGCACGTACAGATCGAATCCGACGCCCGCCACGTGACCGGACTGCTCGGCGCCGAGAACGTTACCGGCGCCGCGGATTTCGAGGTCCTTCATCGCGACGGCCATACCGGCACCGAGATCGGAGTTCTGCGAAATGGTCGCGAGCCTGTCGTACGCGGTCTCGGTCAACGGCTTCTCGGCCGGGTACAGGAAGTACGCGTATCCCCGTTCGCGGCTTCGCCCGACGCGTCCTCGCAGCTGATGCAGCTGCGACAGACCGAGAGAATCACTGCGTTCGACGATGAGTGTGTTGGCATTGGAGATGTCGAGGCCGGTCTCGATGATGGTGGTACACACCAGCACATCGGTCTCGCGCTGCCAGAAGCCCTGCACCGTCTTCTCCAGCGTCTCCTCGTTCATCTGGCCGTGAGCCGTCGCGACGCGCGCCTCGGGCACCAGGTCACGAATACGCTTGGCTGCCTTGTCGATCGAGCTGACACGGTTGTGGACGAAGAACACCTGGCCGTCGCGCAGGAGTTCGCGTCGGATAGCCGCGGCCACCTGCTTGTCGTTGTACGCACCGACGTACGTGAGGATCGGGTGGCGCTCCTCGGGCGGGGTGAGGATGGTCGACATCTCCCGGATGCCGGCAAGACTCATCTCCAACGTACGAGGAATAGGCGTCGCCGACATCGTCAGGACGTCGACGTGCGTCCGCAGCGACTTGATGTGCTCCTTGTGCTCGACGCCGAATCGCTGCTCCTCGTCGACGATGACGAGACCGAGGTCCTTCCACGTGACGCCGGTCTGCAACAGGCGGTGCGTTCCGACGACGATGTCGACGGTCCCGTCGGCGAGACCGGTCATCACCTCTTTGGCGTCGGCGCCGTGGGTGAAGCGGGACAGACCCTTCACTGTCACCGGGAACGACGCCATGCGGGCCTGGAACGTCTGCAGGTGCTGTTGCGCCAGAAGGGTTGTCGGCACGAGCACGGCGACCTGTTTCCCGTCCTGCACCGCCTTGAACGCCGCGCGCACCGCGATCTCGGTCTTGCCGTATCCGACGTCGCCGAGGATGACGCGGTCCATCGGAACCGCCTTCTCCATGTCGGCCTTGACTTCGGTGATGGCCGTCATCTGGTCCATCGTCTCGGTGAACCCGAACGCGTCTTCCATCTCGCGCTGCCACGGCGTATCCGGGCCGAATGCGTGACCTGGCGCGGCCTGGCGTGCGGCGTACAGCTGCACGAGCTCGCCTGCGATTTCGCGAACGGCCTTGCGCGCCTTGCGTTTCGTATTGGCCCAGTCGGATCCGCCGAGCTTGCTCAGCGCAGGCAGCTCACCGCCGACGTAGCGCGAGAGCTGGTCGAGCGAGTCCATCGGCACGAACAACCGGTCACCGGGATGACCGCGCTTGCTCGGTGCGTATTCGATGACGAGGTATTCCCGACGCGCACCGCCGACCGTCCGCTCGATCATCTCGACGAACCGGCCGATGCCGTGCTGATCGTGTACGACGCTGTCGCCCGCGACCAGTGCGAGCGGGTCGACCTGATTCCGCCTCTTGGCGGGCATCTTTCGGCCTTCGGCCGCGGTGACGCGGTTGCCGGTGAGGTCGCTTTCGGTGACGACGACGAGTCCAGCGTCGGGCAGAATCAGTCCCTCGTGCAGCGAACCGCACAGGACGCTGACGACGTCGGGCAGCGGCTCGGCACCCGAGTCGATGTGCGCCGCAGGCACATCCGCCTCGCCGAGTCGCTCGATGATGCGCGTAGCGGTGCCCGCCCCGGCGACGGCGATGACGGCGCGACCGCCCGTCGACACATGTCCGCGCAACATTGCGAAGACACCGGCCAGTAGTTCCTCGGAGCCGCGGACCTCGGGGACACCTTCGATGGCGAGTTCGACCTCGTCGTCACTGCCGGAAGCCAGCGGACTGATGGTCCACCACGGGCGACCGTGTGCCTCGGCGGATTCCCGAACCTGCCGCAGCGAGCGATAGGCGGATGCACCGAGATCGAGGCCGACACCGCCCAGGCTGGACGTATCGAGTGTCGACGCGTCGAGTGGGGCCGCGCCGCCGACGGACGCCGCCGTCCACGACGCTTCGAGAAATTCCTGCCCGGTGCGCACCAAATCGGTTGCGCGCGTACGGATTCGCTCGGGATCGCAGAGCAGGACGTGAGCACCACGCGGAAGGATGTCGGCGAGCAGCTGGAGTTCGCCGGGCTGAAGCAACGGCAGCAGCGCCTCCATGCCTTCGACCGGAACGCCACCGGACAATTTGTCGAGCATCTCGACGAGAGCCGCGTCGGCCTGGTTGTCCGCGCTCAGCGCCGCGGCACGATCGCGGACTTCCTGCGTCAGGATCAGTTCCCGACACGGCGGGGCGATGACCGAATCGACCTGGACGTCGGCCAGAGATCGCTGATCGGCGACGGAGAACGCGCGGAGCTCGGTGACCTCGTCACCCCAGAACTCGACGCGCACCGGGTGATCGGCCGTCGGCGAGAAGATGTCGAGGATGCCGCCGCGGACGGCGAACTCTCCACGTTTGCCGACCATGTCCACGCGGGTGTAGGCGAGCTCGACGAGACGGTGGATCAGGCCGTCGAAGTCGGTCTCGACGCCGACCTTCAACGTGACCGGCTCGATCTCCCCCAGCCCCGGAGACATCGGTTGCACGAGTGAGCGGACCGTCGTGACGATGACCTGGATGGGCGGGCCGTAATCGGCGTCGTCGGGACGCGCGAGGCGGCGCAGCACCTGCAGTCGCTTGCCGACGGTGTCCGCGCTGGGCGAGAGACGCTCGTGCGGCAGCGTCTCCCACGACGGGAACTGCACCACCGAGTCACCGAGGATCTGCTCGAGTTCGGCGGTCAGCTCGTCGGCTTCACGCCCGGTCGCGGTGACCACCAGAACCTGCGTCCGCTCGGCCATCGCTGCCGCGACGAACGGCCTCGACGCGTTGGGGCCGACCAGAGTGCGTTCGGCGGCACCCACCGCCTCGGCGACGGACTGCAGCGTCGCGTCGGCGAGAGCGACGCGCGCGAGACCCGACAGATGAAGCGAAGAATCGGAAGGCAACTGCGGGGCTCCTGAGCAAGATCGGCACGACTGTCAGTCCGGCATCTACCCCGCAGGACGGGGCGGAAAACCGGCGATCGCGCTCGATCCTATCCGGCCCTACCGGGCGAAGCGGAAGCCCTAGTGCCGGATGACCCGTCGTGCTGCGAACTCACGGAAGTACTCGAGCTTGCCCGGCGTCACGAGAGACGGCAGCAGGTAGTACCACAGACGTTCCATGCGCGACGGCAACTCGGCGGTGTTGGCCGTGGCCACAGCCACCATGTGCACGCCGGTCAGGATCTCGAGAACCAGCGAGCCGATGGTCCTGGAGTCGGCGGTCGAATCGATGTCGCCCTGCTTGATGGCCTTGGCCGCCAGGGTGTCGAACGCATCCGCCCACCCGGCCATGACGTTGCCCTGGGTTCCGCGGTAGTCGCCGATCTGGTGGCTGAGCCGCAGCATGGCCGACACCATGGGATCGCTGACCGATAGATCCACCACGATGTAGGAGATACCGATCGCTGCTTCGAGCGCGGGGATGCGGCCGTCGTTGAACTGCCTGCACGCCGTCGTCAGTCGCGTGTTTCCCTCGTCGATGACCGCGCGGGCCAGCTCTTCCTTCGACCCGAAGTGGAAGTACAGAGCACCCTTGGTGACCTGAGACTGGGAGATGATCTCGCTGAGACTCGCATTCGCGTAGCCGAGACGCAGGAATACGTTCGCTGCGCCCGCCAAGACGGTGTCGCGAGTTATCTCGGCGCGGGCCTGTCTGACCATTGATTCCGCCTTCGCAATACTGGGCCGCCACTGCGCAAATTACGAACGAACGGTACCACCCGGTGGCTTTACGGCCTCTCTCAACTTGCTTCCGGTCCGAACAATTATCACCTGCACGTGTGACGTGCACCTCACCGCAGTGAAAGCGACTGTACTCGCTCTTTTGCTCACGAGAGTGAAAATGGACCGCTCATTCCTCGCCCAATTGCGGTGCAGCCTCCAGATTGGTGAGACCGTTCCAACACAGATTGACAACGTGAGCCGCTACCACTTCCTTGGACGGTTCACGGACGTCGAGCCACCACTGTGCCGTCATCGACACCATGCCGACGAGTGCCTGCGCGTACAGAGGAGCGAAACCGGCATCGAATCCGCGACGCGTGAAGTCGCCGGCGAGTATGTGCCCGACCTTGCTGACGGCGTCGTTGAGCAGGGACGAGTACTTGCCGTCGGCAGCGGCGACGGGAGAGTCTCGCACCAGGATGCGGAAGCCGTCGGTGCGCTCCTCGACGTACGTGAGCAGGGCCAACGCGACACGTTCGACGCGGATGCGCGACCTGTTGTTCTCGAGCGACGACGTGATCATCCACAACAGAGTGGACATCTCGCGGTCGACGATGACGGCGTAGAGGCCTTCCTTACCGCCAAAATGTTCGTAGACGACGGGCTTGGACACGTGCGCGCGACCTGCGATCTCCTCGACCGACGTCGCCTCGTACCCACGCTCGGCGAACAACGAGCGACCGATTTCGATCAACTGCTCCCGGCGCTGCGTACCGGTCATGCGCACGCGGGGCGGACGCTCGGGTTCGGACATGAAAGCCTCCCACGGTTCTCGCTCGTCCCCCGACCGTCGCGGAGCCTCGGTCACGAGCCTAATGGTGCGTCGGACACGTTTTACGGCAGCGGTTCGACTGACAACCACATCTCATGCGAGACTCGTTGCGCTCGGCGGTGGAGCCGTGGCTGCGTAACCTGGGTGATCGGGTCGCGGGGTCACTACGAAACCGCTGGTCATGATCCGCCGTGGTGTAATGGCAGCACCTCTGATTTTGGTTCAGATAGTTCAGGTTCGAGTCCTGGCGGCGGAGCGAAGAAGCCTTTGGATCAGTTATGCGCGATTTTCGCCGAGGAGCTCAGTTGCCAGTGCACACCGCCGTGGTCGTTCTCGCAGCGGGTGCAGGCACCCGAATGCGGTCGAAGACTCCGAAGGTTCTCCACGCACTCGCCGGCCGCACGATGCTCGCCCACGCGCTGCACGCAGCCGCCGATCTGGGGCCGGACTACCTCGTCACCGTCGTCGGCCACGACCGCGAGCGTGTCACCGAGGCCGTCGACGAGCTCGGCGTCGAACTCGGACGCACCATTCACACTGCCGTCCAGGACAAGCAGCTCGGTACCGGCCATGCGGTGCAGTGCGGACTGCAGGCACTGCCCGAGGACTTCGAGGGCACCGTCGTCGTCACCGCCGCGGACGTGCCCCTTCTCGACGGCCACACCCTCAAGGCTCTGCTCGACGAGCACCTCAGCGCTCCGACCAAGGCCGCCGCGACGATCCTGACGTTCGTCCCCGCCGACGCCAACGGATACGGGCGCATCGTGCGTACCGACGACGGTGAGGTCGGCGAGATCGTCGAGCACTCCGACGCCACCCCCGAGCAGATCTCGATCACCGAGGTCAACTCCGGCGTCTACGCGTTCGACGCGGCCGCCCTGCGTACGGCACTCGGGCGGATCAGTACGCAGAACGCGCAACAGGAGCTGTACCTGACCGACGTGGTCAAGATCAGCAAGAGCAGCGGCCTGTCCGTCTACGGCACGCAACTCGCCGACCCCGACCTCGTCATGGGCGTCAACGACCGTGTTCAGCTCGCGCGCGTGACGGCCGTGCTGAACCGCCACATCGTCGAGAAGCACATGCGAGCGGGCGTGACCGTCGTCGATCCGTCGACGACGTGGATCGACATCGACGTCACCCTCGGTGCGGACGTGCGTCTCGAGCCGGGAGTGCAGTTGCTGGGCAACACGCACGTCGGCGAGGACGCCGTCGTCGGCCCGGAGACCACGCTGCGCGACGTCGTCGTCGGCGATCGCGCCTGCGTCGTTCGCGCACAGGCAGAGCTGGCACACATCGGGCCCGGCGCGACCGTCGGGCCCTTCGCATATCTCCGTCCGGGGTCGGAGATCGGCACCGGCTCCAAGGTGGGCACGTTCGTCGAGACGAAGAACTCCACCATCGGCAATCATTCCAAGGTCCCGCACCTGACCTACGTCGGCGATGCGACGATCGGCGAACACTCCAACATCGGAGCGTCGTCGGTCTTCGTGAACTACGACGGCGTCAACAAGTCGCGGACCGTGGTCGGCTCTCACGTACGCACGGGATCGGACAACATGTTCGTCGCTCCCGTCCGCGTGGGCGACGGCGCCTACACCGGAGCAGGAACAGTGCTCCGCAACGATGTACCACCGGGGACGCTCGCCGTTTCCGCTGGTTCCCAGCGCAACATAGAGGGCTGGGTCGAGAAGAAGCGTCCAGGCACGGCCGCAGCGGAAGCTGCAGCACGCGCCCTGGCCGCCGAGTCGCATGAATCGAAGGACGGCGAACAGTAGTGACCACCCCTAATTGGATCGACAACCAGAAGAACCTCATGCTCTTCTCGGGTCGAGCCCATCCGGAACTCGCACAGCAGGTGGCGAAAGAACTGGGGATCGAAGTCACCCCTCAGACGGCGCGGGACTTCGCCAACGGCGAGATCTTCGTCCGCTTCGAGGAGTCGGTTCGCGGCTCCGACGCATTCGTGCTGCAGAGCCACCCGTTCCCGCTCAACACCTGGTTGATGGAACAGCTCATCATGATCGACGCTTTGAAGCGTGGTTCGGCCAAGCGCATCACCGCGATCCTGCCGTTCTACCCGTACGCCCGCCAGGACAAGAAGCACCGTGGCCGCGAACCGATCTCGGCTCGCCTCGTCGCCGACCTGCTGAAGACCGCAGGCGCCGACCGCATCATCACCGTCGACCTGCACACCGATCAGATCCAGGGCTTCTTCGACGGCCCCGTCGATCACATGCACGCGCACAGCCAGCTCGCCGAGCACATCCGCGACAAGTACAGCCTCGAGCACATCACCGTGGTCTCCCCCGACTCGGGCCGCGTCCGCGTCGCCGAGAAGTGGGCCGACAGCTTCGACGGTGCACCGCTCGCCTTCATCCACAAGACGCGTGATCCGTTGGTGCCCAACCAGGTCAAGTCCAACCGCGTCGTCGGTGACGTCGAAGGCCGCACCTGCATCCTGATCGACGACATGATCGACACCGGCGGCACCATCGCCGGAGCCGTCAAGGTCCTCAAGGAAGCCGGCGCAGGCGACGTCGTCATCGCCGCCACCCACGGCGTCCTGAGCAACCCGGCCGCTGAGCGTCTGGCTGCATGCGGTGCCAAGGAAGTCGTCGTCACCAACACCCTGCCGATCACCGAGGACAAGCGCTTCGACACGCTCACCGAGCTGTCCATCGCGCCGCTCCTCGCCCGCACCATCCGCGAGGTCTTCGAAAACGGTTCCGTCACAAGCCTGTTCAACGGTTCTGCATAGGCTTCAGCAGTCCGCTCGGTATCTTTTCGCACCGTCCCGCACATCCCCCCTGGTCGAATGAGCTTGATCACTACGGTGATCGAAAAGCGCAGTTCGGCCGGGAGGGGGTGTGCGGGACGGCTTGCGTTGTGCCCTAAGATGGTTCGTCGTGATCGACGCACAAACTCTGGACAGCCCGGCTGCAACTTCTACCGTCCGAATCGCTCGTTGGACCCCGGGTGGGTGCGTCTGGTGCGGAAGCACCGACTCGATCGAGGACTATCGCAACGAGCCTCGCTGCGGCCTGTGCCGTGAAAAAGAAGCCATCATCGACGAGGCCAAGCACTTCATCGGCATGTACGGCCTCCGCCCCCTCGGCGGCACGCTCGCATCGGACGACGAGGAAGAGCGTGAGTACCGCGTCACCGCTCGTGACGCCCGCGCCGTCCTGAACAGCATCCGCCTCGAGAAGCTGCCGGACCCGGCCGCCGTCCGCAAAGCGTTGCGCCCCAGGGCCGCTGCGGCCGTCGCTGCCCCGCGTGTGGCTCCGAGCACCTCGTCGTCTTCGTCCTCGGCTCCCGCGAAGGCACCCGCACCGAAGAAGGCGCAGGCCGGTGTCACCGGCATCGACCTGATCGAGCTGCAGTCGCGCGTTCAGAAGCTGCTCGGTCAGCTCACCGGAATCGACGAGCAGATCGCCGCGCTCGACGGCCAGCAGAGCCTGCCCGCTCGTGCGCGTCTGAAGGATCTCGACAAGCAGCGCACGACGGTACTGACGACCCTCGCCGCGCTCGAGAAGGCTCGTCGCCGCACCAACTGATGCCGCTGCGCGGCCCGTGCGTGATTAGTTGGACTGGAGAGCCTGTTGCTTAATTGAGGGTGTTTCGCTTGAGTGGTGGTGGGCCTGGTTTGGGATGATGGCGGGGTGGCGCGTGACTATCGACCTTCCGGTCTCGATCAGGGGTTTTTGATTCCACCCGATATCCGGGACTGGCTCGATGACGATCATGTGGCGTGGCTGGTGATCGACGCGGTCGCGGCGATGGACAC
>NZ_JABUCO010000042.1:0-21179 GCF_019835205.1 Rhodococcus sp. BP-261
AACGCTCGACGTCTCCACTCGAGCATCGGGCATATGCCCCCGATCGAGTACGAAACTCTCTACTACGCTGGCTTCGGAACCGAGGATCAGCCCCAACTGGAGGCGGCACAGAACCTGGGGTGATTCAAACCGCGGCGCCACCGCAGCCACCCACAACCTCGGCGCACTCCACGCCGCCATCCACCACGCCGACTTCCACACCGCACCAGCGCGGCTACCGGACGAGATCTGGCAACACCACCTCGACCGACACCGCACCGCCTGACCGATCCGGCCCCGCCCACACCGGGCGGGGCCCGAACGTCGATGTCGAGCGGCTCAACTCACACCCACCAAAGCCGGCCCGCGGAATACCTCCGCCCCATGCCCCGTTGACCAGTGCGACGGTGTTCGACCCACTGCCCCGGGTACCACCCCAGAACAGCCGCTACGAGCGGCCACATGCCGAGAGGCGCACTGGCGGACACCGTCCCCGACACACACCGAGAGCCGCAGACCCAGCAGAGGTCTGCGGCTCTCGATCGTCTACGGCCCGTCCCGTTCATTCGAACGAACGAACCCCCCCATCATTCGAATAAATGAACGCGCATCATTCACACGAATGACCGGATATGCAGGCAACCGAGCGGAACCGGCGATCGCTCGACGGCGGACACCGCCAGGCCTGCAGCCGCGTTCGGAAAACAGGCAAGAGCTGCATCGTTACGAATCGAACATATGTTCTAGTACGATGTGAAGAGTCTCCACCCCCGCCGGCGAAAGGTCGATTCGCATGGCCACCGCCCCGATGCCCGACCTGACCGGGCTCGACAAAACCGCACAACTCGACGCGCTCCGCCGCCGCATGGCCGCCATCCCCGCCCGCCTCGACCACGCACCCACCGACCTCACTCCGACGCGGCATGCCGTCGAGGCCTCCGAGAGCCCGCCGTCGCGTCAGTCCCTGCCGGGCCGCGCCTGGTCGTCGACGAACCGCCAGTCGCCGCGCGGAGCGCGAAAACGCTTCGCACCATTCCCGTGCCCCTGCCATTGGCCGAACTGCTCCCACACGGCTCTATAACCCGCGGAACAGCCCTGAATGTGACCGGTGCAGGATCCGTCCTCGTCGGCGTCGTCGCCGCCGCGTCCGCGGCCGGCCATCACGTCGCGATCATCGGCCAACCCAGATTCGGACTGCTCGCCGTCCACGAACACGGCGGTGACCTGCGCAAAGTCGCCGTCATTGCCGGTGGTGGTGACAGTCTCAAGTCGCCAATATTTGTCTCGACGGCGTCGACGTTGTCGTGACCACCCTCGGCGGCCGCGACATCCCACCCACCCGCAGCCGCGCACTCCTCGCCCGAACCAGATCGCACGCGGCCGTCCTGATCACGACAGACGGGCGGATGCCCGGCATCGACCTCACCATCGACTCCCGCACCGTCGAATACGGCGGCATCGAACAGGGGAGAGGCAGGCTGCGGTCGATCACCATCGACACCACCATCGGTGGCCGCGCCGTCCAGCCACGCACCGGCCGCTACACCCTCACCGCACCCACCTACGGCGATCGCACAGGCCTGCACTGGACACCCGCCGACGCCGGTGCAGCAGCTGATCGCCGCGCCGACCGACGAATCCTGGCGGCAGCGCAATGACATTGCACGACAACACATCCGAGAACGAACTGTTCCCGCGCTGGCCCGTCACCTTCGACCCGCCGACCCGGCGCGTCGTCGACCCGCCGCAGCAAGTCCTCGTATCCGTCGCGCTGGCCCTACCCGCACCAACGAACACCTCCTTCCGTGACGGCATACCTCTCCGCGTGCGCAGCGAAGGACTAGCAACGGATATGAAAACGCAAGGGACACTACGAGGTTGGGCGCGACTATCTTCTCTGCACTAGTCAACAGCCCGCGGCGCACGAGATGTCTTCAGCCGAGGTCGTCGGCGTATGCGCTACTGACGGCGTCCGTGCGGGTCGAAACACTCTTTTGCTGCTCGGTCGTGGTTGACCGTTTCGCCTGACTCGCACCGATGAAGTACCCCAGGTTTTGTTCCGTTCTTTGTAGGAGGATGGAGCTATGCCACGTCAGTACCCGCCGGAGTTCCGGAAGCGAGCAGTGCGCATGGTGGAGACGGTGTTGGAATCCGACGCCGAGCTCTCGGAGTTCGGCCTGCCCGATCAGCATCACCGAATGCTTTTTCATCACTGATCCGGGCGAAGTGGAATAATGGTGCAACTGCTCGGGTTCGCAGAAACTCGCGGGCGATAGCGTCGCATCTCGCGTGTGCGTGGAGCATCAACCCCCGAGGGACAACCGCATTCGCAGACTGGCGACCATCAAACGCCTTCTGCGGCCCCAGCACAGCCTCGCGTTGGATCCAGCAGACCACTTGCCGTCCACCGATCGACTCCGGTCCACTCCTTCTTGCATACCCCTGCGGGTACTTGCATACCCCCCTAGGTATATGTCACAGTAGGGATGTGCCCGCCAGAAAGGACCGCCATGTGCTACCCCGTCCCGTGCCCAGCATGCGGTAAGACCACCTGGGCTGGCTGCGGTCGGCATGTCGACAGCGTCATGAAGAACGTTGCGCGGTCGCAGCAGTGCTCCTGCTCTATGGAGTCACCCGCCCCAGCTACACGCGACAACGTCTTTCGTTCCCTGTTTCGTCGCTGACCTCACCCCAACAGCACTCCACTGCGTTTCGCAGGAATCTCTGGGCGTCTTCAACACTTCTGAATACCCCCACCCGTATTAGGAGAAGCAATTGTGACCAAGCCCGCTACCGCGGCGGCCATCGGCCGCCACGACCGCCATCGGCCACCGGCACCCGGCGCACTAGGGCGCCTGGGAAGCACGATGGTCACGCGCCGCCGGTGGGTGTTCGGCATCTGGTTGATCGCCCTCATTGCCCTGGGATCGGCTGCGCCATCGGTGTTCTCATCCTTGGCCGGGGCCGGCTGGCAGGCCAACGGATCCGAATCCGTCCAGGTCCGCGAGCTCGCCCAGCAGCATTTCGGCGGCAATTCCTCTGCAGCAGTGCAGGTGGTCGTTCACTCCGACACCGCCACGATCGAAGACGCAACGATGCAGCAGACACTCACCGACGTCGCGGCCGTATTCGACGGTGACACTCGGTTCGGTGAGGTCATCGCCCCCCAGCCGGGCATGACGATCAGTCCCGACGGTCACACCGGCATCCTGATCGCCGGCGCAAACGCGAGTACCGACGACATGGTCAAAGCCGTCGACGAGGTGAAAGGCGAGCTGACCGCACTGTCCGGTGACGGCATCGAGGTCTACCCGACCGGATCCTCCGCACTGTGGTCGGACTTCAACAAAGCCAACCACGATGCCATGATCCAAGCCGAATTGTTCTCCTGGCCGGTCACTTTGGCGATCATGGTGCTCGCGTTCGGCTCCCTCGTCGCGGCAGGTCTGCCGCTGCTACTCACCGTTGCCGGCCTGGTCGCATCCGCAGGCGGACTCGTTCTGCTCAACGGCGTCACGCCGATCTCGGTGTGGGCGATGAACTTCGCGATGATGTTCGCCCTCGCCCTCGGAATCGACTACGCCCTGTTCATCGTCGCCAGGTTCCGCGACGCACTGCGCAACGCCGATCCACGTGCCGCGGTCGCCGAAACCATGGATACCGCAGGCAAAGCTGTGGTCCTGTCCGGTCTGACGGTCCTGGTGAGCCTCTCGGCCGTCCTGCTCGTTCCCGCACCGGCGGTGCGCACCATGGCCGTCGGCATCATGCTCGCCGTCACGTTCGTGCTGATCGCCACCATGACCCTGCTCCCCGCAACCCTGGGTGCGCTCGGCTCCAAGGTCAACGCCGCCTCCCTGCCCTACGCCAAGCGTCAGCAGCATCGCTCCCCGAAGTTCGCGGCGTGGGGCGAACTGCTGCACAAGCACCCCTGGCCGTTCGCGCTGGTCTCCGTCGGCGTCCTCATCGCGCTGGCTCTTCCGGTCCTCGGACTGAAAGTTGCGATGCCCTCGATCGCCGTTGTCCCAGAAGATGCACCGGTCCGGCAGGGCTACCAGCTCGTCCAGGCCCAGTTCGGTGACGGCGCACCCGGCGCACTGCAGATCGTCGTCCCCTCTTCCGATGCCGCCGCGACGGCCACGGCAGCCACGACCGTCGACGGGATCTCGATGGTCACTCCGCCCCAGCCTGCCGCGGACGGCTCGAATTACTCACTGCTACAGGCGCTTCCTACCGTGGACCCCTCCGACGAAAGAATGGGAACGATCCTCGGTGACTTGCGCGCCGAACTCCCCGAGTCGGCGTTGGTCGGCGGTGCACCCGCGGAGAACCTCGATCTGCAGCAAGCACTGAACGACTACCTGCCGCTGGTCATCGGCATCATTCTGGCGCTCGGGTTCGTTCTGCTGCTCGTCGCTCTGCAGGCACCCCTGATCGCGATCCTCGGCACCGCAGTCAGTCTGCTCTCGACCGCAGCAGCGTTCGGGGTCGCGAAGCTGATCTTCCAGGACGGGCATGGTGCATCACTGCTCGGCTTCACCCCCCAAGGCTTCCTCGACGGCTGGGGACCGGTGTTCTTCTTCGCGATGATCTTCGCGATCGCCATGGACTACACCGTGTTCCTGCTCGCCACCGCGAAAGAACACTACGAGAAGACCGGGGACCCGAAAGCCGCTCAGGTCGACGGGCTCGCCCACTCCGGGCGGGTCATCTTCGCCGCCGCCGCGGTCATGGTCGCAGTGTTCTTCACCTTCGCACTCTCCGATCCGCTCCCACCGAAAGAAATGGGCATCATTCTCGGTGTCGCGGTACTGCTCGACGCATTCCTGATCAGACTGGTCCTGCTGCCGGTCCTGCTGCGTCTGAGCGGTCACGTCGCATGGTGGTCACCGGCTTGGCTACGCAAGGTGCTGCCGTCGATCAGCTTCTCGCACTGACACCCTCAGCCGCACCGAGACGGAGCAATCATGACCGACCCGAACACCACCCACTCGTTCGCGGGATGGCCGATCGAACGTATCGTCCCCGCCCTCGCTGCCGGCGTCACCGCCACCGGCCTGGCCCTCGGCGAACTCCACGCACCGCAGTGGCGACTGCTCAGCGCGTTCGCTGCCGCGAACCTCGCCCTTTACGCAGCGGTCGGCTGGTGCCCGGCCAGCGCGCTTCTCACCAGGGTTGGCGTGCCGAGTCTTCGCCGTCCCCTGACCGGGTAGGCACGCATCACCGCAGTTCGACGACCGAAAGGAACTTTCCTCATGAACATCGCACTCTCGATCACCCTGACCGATACCGACTTCGACACCGCAGTCGACGCCGTCAAAGCCGCCCTCGCAGATCAGGGTTTCGGTGTTCTCACCGAAATCGACATGCAGGCCACGTTGAAGGCCAAACTCGGTGAGGACATGGAGCAGTATCTGATCCTCGGTGCCTGCAATCCCACCCTCGCGCACCGCGCCGTCGGAGTCATGCGCGAGGTCGGCTTGCTGTTGCCGTGCAATGTCGTCGTCCGCGCCGACACCGCCACATCCGGATCGGTCATCGTCGAAGCGATGAACCCCGACATCATGGTCCAAGCGACCGGCGAACCCGCCCTGTCCGATGTCGCAGCCGAGGCCACCACCAAGCTCCAGGCCGCTATCGACGCACTCGGTGGCCAGGACACAGCCCACAGCTGATGTTCCTGACGCTGGCCCTGGTCCTCGGCGTCGCCGTCGGCATCCTGCTCGGTCTCCTCGGAGGCGGCGGGTCGATCCTCGCCGTCCCGGTTCTGGTCTACGCCCTCGGAATGGACCTGTCGGAGGCGATACCGACATCGTTGCTGGTGATCGGTGTCGCCTCGGCGACCGGGGCCATCCCCAAGGTGCGGGCGAAGCTCGTCGAGTGGCGACTGGCTGCGATCTTCGCCGCCACCGGCATCGTCGGCACCCTGGTCGGCAGCACCCTGGGCAGGCATCTGCCCGAGGCCGCAGTGATGATCGGCTTCGCGATAGTCATGATCATCGCCGGCGCGCGGATGCTGCGCAGCACCGACGATGTCGGAACTGCCTGCAAGACAGGAAATTCCGGGATCGACTGGCGACGATGCGCACCACGGTCCTTACCGACCGGGTTCGGGGTCGGTGTCCTCACCGGACTGTTCGGCGTCGGCGGAGGATTTCTGATCATCCCCGCTCTGGTGCTGTTGCTGGGAATCGAGATGAGTGTCGCTGTCGGAACGTCGCTGGTGGTCATCGTCGCCAACTCCGCCGCCGGACTGATCGCTCAGGCCGACGGGCTCGGCGGAAACTGGGCACTGACAGCCGCGTTCGCCGGTGCTGCGATCGCAGGCTCGCTGGTCGCCGGAAAACTGAGCACACGCATCGACACCGACAAGCTGCGCACGTGGTTCGCCTACCTGGTGTTCGCCGTCGCGGGCTACGTAGTTGTCGACACCCTCGTTCTGTCATGACCGAATGCACACACCGAACCGATGCCCCCGGGGGTAATCTGGAACGACTGCCACCATCACACACCCTCAGGAGACCGCAATGATCGGCGACGAAGACAGCATCGCATTGGTACTCAACCGTCTGCGCCGCGCACACGGCCAACTCGCCGGAGTGATCGGCATGATCGAGAACGGACGCGACTGCAAAGACGTCGTCACTCAACTCGCCGCCGTCTCCCGCGCCCTCGACAAAGCCGGATTCAAGATCGTGGCCACCGGCCTTCGTGAATGCATGACCGGCGACACCGCAGACAACAAAGAGCCCATGACCGAAGCAGAACTGGAAAAGCTCTTCCTCGCACTGGCCTGAACGACATTTCACGTCAGAAACGAGGCCGACCCGACTGCACCGTAGGAGTACGCCGTGAGCACCACCGATCCAGACATCGCAATTATCGAGACGTCGAGCCTCGGCGACCGCAGCTACCTGATCAGCCACGACGGCATCGCCGTCGTGATCGATCCCCAACGTGACATCGACCGCGTCCTGGCACTGGCCGCGGAGAAGAACGCCGCGATCACCCATGTACTCGAAACCCACATTCACAACGACTACGTCACCGGCGGACTCGAACTCGCACGCGCCACCGGAGCCGAATACGTTGTCCCCGAGGGCGACCCGGTCGAATACGAACGGCGAGCGGTCGGCGACGGTGATGTCGTCGACGCGGGATCGGCGACATTTCAGGTGATGCACACCCCGGGCCATACACATCATCACGTCAGTTACGTGCTGCGCCTGGGCGACGAACCGATTGCGATTTTCACCGGTGGCTCGATGCTGTACGGATCCACCGGCCGCACCGACCTGCTCGGCTCCGAGCACACCGACGAGCTCACCCACGCGCAGTTCCATTCGGTCCGTCGAATCGCCGCGGAACTCCCCGCTGATGTCGAGGTCTACCCCACCCACGGGTTCGGTAGCTTCTGCTCCGCCACACCCACCAGCGGCGACTCGTCGACCATCGGTGAACAGCAGCAGTCCAATCCCGCGCTGACTCAGGACGAGCAGACGTACGTCGACGAGTTGATCGCGGGATTGTCGGCCTACCCCGCGTACTACGCCCACATGGGCGTCATCAACACCGAAGGTCCGGCCCCGATCGATCTGTCCACCCCGGAGCCTGTCGATCCCGACGAACTACGCAGGCGCATCGACGACGGACAGTGGGTCGTCGACCTGCGCGCACGAACCGCTTTCGCGGCCGGACATCTCGACGGTTCCCTCGGTTTCGAGCTGTCGACGACGTTCGTGACCTATCTCGGATGGCTTTACCAGTGGGGTGCGCCGCTGACATTGATCGGTGACACCTCCGACCAAATCGACGATGCCACCAGGGAGTTGGCGCGCATCGGAATCGACCGCCCCTCCGGTTCGGCTGTCGGTGAGATTCACTCACTCGCCGGCGACGGACACGTGCGGTCCTACGAGGTGTCCGACTTCGCCGGACTTGCTGCAACCGACTCCGACATCACTGTGCTCGACACACGTCAACAGTCCGAGTACGCGGACGGCCATATCCCCGGTGCAGTGAATATCCCCCTTCACGAACTGCCGCACCGACTTGCAGAGGTCCCCGACGGCGACGTGTGGGTGCACTGCGCCTCCGGCTACCGAGCGTCGATCGCGGCCTCACTGCTCGACCGCGAACACCGCACCGTGACGCTGATCGACGACGACTACGACCACGCCGTACAGCTCAAGCTGCACACTGCGCGCACCTGACGGACGCGCCGCGCAGGACGCCAACATGAGTACACGCCTACAACTGAGTCGCCTGACTGAAGTGCTTGACCTTAAAGCCCGGGTCCTACAAGGTCGGAAGCTCGCTCCCCGCTTCCCCACCTCCGGCGACGTTCGAGGTCGGACCAACCGTTAATCGGACGCTGCCGCCGCGCCGCCGGATCCGAGAAGGAGGTGAGGAAAATGGGGATGAACATGATGGACGTGCTGATGATGTGTATGGGCATGATGCCGTCGATGTAACCGTTCTGCCCATGGTGATGCGATGCTCGGTGGAACTGCACGGGTGTCACACCGGCATCAGGTGAGCAGTCTCTCCCCGTGAATGCTCTGCGGCGACTGGGCCTGGCACCGGGGTCGGTCGTCCCGGCATCCTCGCCGGCGCCCCAGCAGTCGGACACCACATCGACGCGAGCCGGTCCCCAGCGAGCGGCCGTCGAGGACTGACACACCGGGTCTCGCAGAAGCTCTCGGTCCTGGCGGGATGAGCCGGCACGGGTTGTGCTCCGCGCCATCGAAAGCTGCGGAGCACAACTGCGTGTCGTCAGCCTCAGCGAAACGGTGGTGACGTCATTGTTCAGCCGAGGAGTTGCTGCATCTGCGAGATCTCCACCTGCTGGGCCTCGACGATGTCGCGGGCCATGGCGATCGCATCAGGATTGGACCCGTCGGCGATTTCGGTTTCCGCCATGTCGACTGCGCCGGTGTGGTGTTCGGTCATCATCGTCAGCCACTGCCGATCGAAATCGGCCCCTGAGGCCGCCTCGAGAGCGGCCATGTCCTGCGGGGTCATCATCCCGTCCATCGAACCGTCACCGAAATGATCCATCGATCCCATGTCCGTCGATGGAGCGGGCTGTCCCCATTCCGACAGCCACGCCGAGAGCTGATCCATCTCCGGCTGTTGCGCCGCCGCGATCGCACCGGCGAGCGCAATCACATCAGGATTGGACGTCCGGCCTTGCACCAGGTCGGCCATCTCGACGGCCTGCGCATGATGCGGATACATCATCTGCGCGAACATCACGTCGGCATCGTTGAACTGGGCCGACGACTCGGACTCGGCGGTCGTCGATTCGGTAGCCGGTGCCGAGGACGAGCCCATCGAGTGGCCCTCCATCGATGTCGACGACGAGTCGTCGCTACAGCCGGCGATCAGGGCAGCGCTGATGGCGGCCGCGGCGACCGAGGCCGCGATCTTGGTGGAACGCATATCGAACTCCTTGCAAGTGAAATTGATTCGGGAAGTGGGGATGTACTGCGATCCGCCGAGACAGCTGTGTCTCGGGCTTCCTGTCACACTCGCAAGATCACCGAACGATCGAGCTCCCACAATGTCCACGGCGGTGCACGTTCGAGCGCCGAATCGGCGCGGCGTCCGATGCGGTCCATCGTGCTCTGAACGGCCTCGGCACCGAGATCGGTGATCGGGACGGTCAACGCCGGCCAGGACGTCACCGTTCCTATGCAGGGATGCATCATCTGGTGGCCGGTAGGGCAGTCGTGCTCGCCGAAAGCAACCGGCACGGACTCGCTACCCGTGATCGCTGTCGGCGTCGTCGACATGGCGGCGTGTTCGGCGCCGCGCCCGATCGGGGCGGTCACCGAATGCATGAGCAGCACCCCGAGCGCGGTCACAACGACCAGCACCACTACCGGCGGGGTGAAGCCCCGCCAGTGCATGGTCGTTGATCGCATGCCCCGACGATAGCAACAGATACCCCCCAGGGGTAACGAGGATGGCTCATCACCGCTCGAAGCGTTTCTGACGCAAGTGTGTCGTCGCGGCTCAGTTCAGTGTTTGTTGGCGGGCAATGTTGGTAGCCCCAGCGATGTCGTCCGCCTTCGGGTGCGTTCGACCTCGTCGCGTTTGGCGCGGAGAAAGGTGAGGGTGAGGTCGAGGCCTTCGACTTCTCCGAGCCAGTTCTCGGCGAGGGCGCGTGCCCGACGCTGTTCGAGATCGTTTTCGATCGCGGTCAGTCGTATCACCATCTTCGGGTCGACATGCAACATGGGACAACGGATGCAGGCGTGCTCGTGGCTGCAGGGGGTGGCGTAAGGGCGGCCACAGGAGCCGAGTTCGATTTTCCGCTTGTCGAAGTGGGTTTCGAACTCGGTCCATTCCTCTGCGGTGACCGGTTTGTACTCGTCCTGCGGTCTGAGCGCTCGGCGTCGCTCGAGGTGGGCTTGGTAGTGGCGGGTGACGTCTTCCTCGAAGACCGCGACGTAACCGCGTGTGGTGTTGAGATCGAGATGCCCGAGGAGTGCGGCACCGATATGGATCGGCAGTCCATTGTTGACCAGGTCCGTTGCGAACAAGCGCCGGAAGTCGTGGGGGCGAAAGTGGGCGTCGGCGAATCGTGGGTCGGTCTCGGCGAGCCGCTCGCAGACATGACGTAGTCGCACGCCGATGGACTTCGGGGTCATCGCTTCGATTCGTTGACCGATGTTGCGTTGGAACAGAAACGGTTGTGGATCGCTGGTGGTGCGTTCGTAGTCGTCGTATCGGGTGGCCAGCGGCACCGTGTTGCCGCCGGCGCCGATTCGGCGGACGACGCACGCGATGACGTGAAACAGCTCCGCCGACATCGGGATCACACGTTCGCGGTCGGTCTTCGACGGCGCAATGACCAGTAGCGCGATAACTTCACCGTTGGGTCGTTGGTACTGGCGCACGCTCAACTGCGACAGCTCGGTGAGTTCTTCGATCCGGATTCCGCTGAACCGCAACGTTTCCACGATCGCCCACGTCCAGAATGCGGCATCCTCTTGTCGGCCGACGTCGAGAACCTTGCTTCGTCCGGGCGGGAGCACGTGCACCCGGGGCGACCGGTTCTCGCGGATCAGCTGTGCGTCACCTCGAGTGATCACACGGGTGAAGGTGTCACCGTCGTAGACGAACGTGCCCTTGTCTTCGGTCGCCGAGGCGCGTTCGAGGAGTCCACGCCAGTGCTCGTAGCGGCCATTGACGTGCTCGACCAGCACCGGAAGGAGTGGCTGGCGAGTTCGGATCTCACCGTGTGTTTGTTCGCGTGATCGCCTTTTGTGTGCCGCGTGTGAACGCATTTCGGTGCGGGTGATCGGGCACGGGGCTGACCACCGCGCCCACTGTTGCGGCTCGTTGACCGCCCAGGCTTGGATGTCGTAGTAGAGCGCTTGGACCATGCTCAGGACCACCCATGGGCTCGACCGCGGTGTGCCGTCTTCACGAACGTTCGCGGTGGCTCGCCATTGGCGATAGTGCTCGTCGCTGACCCTCAGATCGGCTTGTCCGGGGTTGATCGTTACAAGTGATTTCCAGAAGGACTTGACGAGGTTGGTCGCGATGACGTTGAGGGTGGAGTATTTGACGTCGTTCGATCGCCGGTCGAGGTAGTCGATGAACATCTGTCGGACGTCGGGGTCGATCGCACCGTGTCGGTCGACCATTTCTGTGGTGGTGAGCTGCGGGGATCGTAGGGCTCCCCGCAGCGTCGGTGGTGTGTGGGCCGGGAAGTGCCCGCAGCTGCACAGGGTCTGCCAGGCAAGGTGGCCGATGTACTTGTTCAGGTGCAGGCCGCTGCGGCTTCTGGTTTGCCGGACTTGCATCGCGTGATGCAGGAAGGCCTCTGGAGTCAGGTCGTTGAAGTGGATTCCTTGCACGATCAGTGCGATGCATACGTCGGCGATCGCCGCGGTTTTGAATGCCTGGGTAACGTCCGCGGAGCGCACCGAGGCGACATAAGCGTCGAGGAGAGGGTCGTCCTCGACCGAGAGGACGTCGTCGACGAACTTCTTCAGGTGGCCGGCCAGGAATGCCGGCAGGGTCGGCCGGATGACCCGCAAGGCGTAGAGCGCGCCGAGTGCTTGACCGAGGCTCGCGCGTTCGTTGACGTTGTCGGTCAGATCTACTGGAGATATGCACCGGGTGTTGAGTTCACTTGCCTCCCAACGGTGCTGCCACGTCACACCGGGATACTTGCCGAGGTACTCGGTCAACAGACGCAGGCCTCGCTTGCGCATGTAGTGACGGTGCGCCGGCTCGGGCCACGCCGTTCGCGTCGCAGCCACCAGGTCCTCGAACGGAGCGCAGCTCAGATCACCGAAGCGGTGCATCACTCGCGGGGTTGCGGCAGCAGGAACGACCGTCGGGCGGACATACCTGGTCTGACGGGGAGTACTCGGGATTGCCAGCCGACCCAGCGGGCGCCGGTCTGTGCGGGAGCTATTCACCGAACACCGCCGCGATGTCGTCGGCAGAATATCCAGCTGCAAAAGTCTTGACTGGGCGTGGTCTCGAAAAGTGTTCTTGCACTCTGTCATGAAGCTCCTCGATTCGAGGAGTCAGGTAGAGCTCGGTGGTCGTGAGATGTCGGTGACGCATCACAGATTGCACCTCGGGCAACGTCAATTCCGGGTCGCCGGCCATCCTCGCTGCGGCGGTATGGCGAATGTCGTGAAATGTCCAGTTCGTCGCCAACTGATGGTTGGCGCGCTGCATCACCCGGCGCAACGCCCAGTAGCTGAGCGGGCGCGGGTCGCCGCGCAGAGTCCGCCAGATCGGTTCGTCCGGTCGAGGTGTACCCGAATGATCGAAGTAGCGAGCAAGCAGCTCCAACGCTGTCGACGACGCGGGCACTGCTTCGACTTCCCTGGTGCCCTTGGTCGTGACCCACAACCGTCGCTCGCCCCAATCGACGTGTTCACCGCGTACGCCCAACAGTTCGCTCGCCCTCGCACCGGAGGCGACCGCGCATTCGAACAAAGCCCGGTCACGGTCATGGGTCAGCGCCCCGACCAGTTCGGACCAGCGCGCATCGGGAATCGACCTGGGTGCACGCACCGGTTGACGTTGGCGCAGCGGGCCTCGGCGATGGTGCGGGCGGCCGTCGAAAGCCGCACGCTGACCCGGCCGTGCGCGGTCTCCAGATGCGGGTACCGGATTGATCAACGGCCCTTGGCCGTGGCAGCGGTGATAGTCGTAGAAGCCGGCGACCACGGTGACAGCATGATTGATCGTCGATGCTGCATAACCGGCCCGGAGCAGCGGCTTCCCGGTCTTGATGTTCACCGAACCCGCTTGCGGGGCAGACAAGTTCGAGCGTCGACGTTGAGGGTTGTCAGCCGTTCGCATCCAACTCACCATCAACTCGATTTCTGCGCGGGCAGCTCGGTCCCATGGCACTTCGACCATCGAAAGAAGACGCCACCAACGAAGTAAGTCGTGCCCATACGATCGAATCGTCAAGGCGCTGACATCGGAGATGATCAGACTGGTGAGATACGCCGAGATCGGCTCGACCTCCAGATCTCCGAACCACACCGTGTACGGCAGTACCGTCGGCACCTCTGACCGTCTCAGAGCCCCCGCCTTTGAGAGCCCGATCCGCCCCTCCGCCAAACCCCGCCGACAAACGTCCACTACACGCCACCCCCGTTGCGTCAGAAGCTCGAAGACTACATCCACAGACCCGAATCAGGTGCAGTTAACAGGACGACCGGCGGCTGGCTCGGATGCGTCGACTTCACCGTGCCCACCGGAAACGGCCAAGGCCACCTGGAGATTCACGGCCAATGGGTACCCAGCACCGCGATCACCCCGCTCCGCTGAGCCATCTACGCCGGTAGGGGGACACTGAACCTCCAAAAACGGCGCTACCTGCACAGGGGGGCGATATGAACATCGGCGACCGCTACCGCGTGGCCACCAGCGGAACGATCGTCGTGGTGCGCACAATTCACGGCGGCGGCCTGGTCACCGTCGAAAACGAAGACTACGGCCCCGGCGTCCACCCCTTCTACATGCGCGCCGAAGACCTCATGCCCGTCGATCAATAGCGCTGCTCACTGTTGCGGCTCGCCGTACAGCGGTCGAGGCGAGGGCGACTCGCAACCCGATCATGCGCGTGTGCGTGCTCCGTCGCCACTGACGGGTTCGTATCCACGAAGCGGACATGAGCAAGAAACCAGTAGACCGCCCACAGATTGTCAAGATGTCTTGACGCAAAAATGGTGTCAAGATATGTTGACGTTATGGAATCCAGTGAGTACATCGAAGCGCCGGAATTGATGTCGCTGTACACCGACTACAAGGCTGCATTGCGGGATCTGGCCCTTGCCGATATGGCGGTCGAGAAGCAGTATCGCGACGGCCCGGAGATGAAGCGGAGCGCTGACCAGCGCGTCGAGGACGCTTTGTCGGATCTCGACGCCCTGGAGGTGAATGCGTTCCTGGCATCGACGCTGCTCGCGGACCGATTCGCGATCGTCACACGGCTGCGGGAGCAGCAGGTCTCGTGGGCCAAGATCGGAACAATTCTCGGGATAAGCAGGCAAGCCGCGCAGCAGTGGCACGACTACTTTCATCTGCGGCCGCGCGCGGAGAACCCCACCCGTCAGCTACGGTCCTGAGCAGCCAGTACGAGGGAGCGGGTTACCGATCGGTGGTGCGAGCGGTCATCTCGACGATTGCCTCCTCGACCCAGTCCGACCACGCCGGGTACGACTCTTCCTGTGTCCACCACGCCGCCCGCGCCTGCGCCCACACCTCGGGGGAGCAGGTGAACGCCCGCCGCGACCGTCCCGTCGGTGCATCGGCGGCTACCCGTCGTCCGGTCGGCAACCTCTCCGGAGCGGGATCGAGCACACTTCGACCGAGCTCGGCGCGCACCGCCGCCGCTTTGAGCGTCAAGGCCGCCTCCAGCCACTGCGTCCACGCGAGATACTCACGCCGCACCGAACTCCACGCAGCCTTTGCATCCCCCCACACCTGGTCGGTACACGAGAAACTGTGTCGAGTACGCGCCCACGAGCTACCCGCAGCGCCGGGGCCGGCTTCGCTCAGCGCACCGGCATCGTCGACGAACTCCGACATGAACGGTCCTTTCGAAGCGGAGATGTATCCAGTGTCTCCCACCAGCCCAACACCGTCGACGCCCACCCCGACACGACCTGAATCGAATTTGTCTAGTTAACTTGCCTTGAATATGGCTAGTGAGATAGACTATTCTCATGGTTACGGAGCAGCCCACACGGAAAGTGGTCAAAGAGCTGAAAGCGGCCGGATTCTCCCCGGCGCGCACAGTCGGATCGCATACCACGTGGGTTTCGTCCGACGGCGTGGTCAAAGTGACTGTGCCGGACGGGCACCGGCGGATCTCCCCGGGCGTGTACCGGAAGATTCTGGCGGCCATGAAGGAGGCGCAGCAGTGAGCACGACATACAAGGTCAAGGTGACCCGAGACGGCAAGTGGTGGATGATTGCCATCCCCGAACTCGATGCCCTCACCCAGGCCCGCAGGATCGACGACATACCGACCATGGCGCGTGAACTCATCGCCCTCGAAACCGGAGTCGCCCTCGCGGACGTCGCGATCGAACAACGTATCGAACTGGTCGCCGGGGGAGAGGACCTCGCCCAACGAGTCCGCACCCTCCGTGATCACCGCGCCCGTCTGAGCGAAGAAGAAGCACGCGTGCAAGCGGAAATGGCTCAGTTCGCCAAGGAGCTTGTCGCCGCCGACGTGCCCGTCCGCGACATCGGCTCCCTCCTCGGTGTCGCACACCAACGCGTCAGCCAACTCGTCAACAGCTAGACCGCCCGAGTCTCACAGGCGAACTCGGTTTCGTTCCGCTGCCACCGCAGCAGCGCGGGGACGTGCGAGTTCGACCTCACACCATTTAGATACACAAGAAACATTGTCGAGGCCGACTTGAGGAGGAGACGACGATGCTCGTCATCACCCGCACCATCGACGTGCACGTAGGAGCGCCGGCAGACCTCGCTCTGGACATCGACCCGGTCACCCTGACCACCGCCGCACCCGGCGTCGTCCTGGTCCGCATCTACCGCGAGCTCAAAGCGCTGGCCGAGGTGACCATGCCACTGTCGCTCGAGACCGGTTTCTACCCCGCCCCGGACGGTCTCCCGTGGTCGGAGAGGGGCATCGAACCGAGCGGGAGAAGCCTGCTCTGCGAACGAGTTCGCACCGACCAACATGCCTACGAGTACGCCTGTAGCGAGCACGCCTGGCTCCGCCAGCTCCCCGACGCCCGCTACGGCGTCACGGCATACACATTCGACGCCGGTTACCGCGTCACCTACACCGTGGAGGTTCTCTGATGACCGCCCTCGTCGACGCCGCTGTCCTCGGCGCATCCCCCGCACCCAGAGCGATGAAAGGCATTGGTATGAAACTGATCTCGACCGATCACCAGTACAGCGGCACCGTTGTCGACATCGTCGAATACCGGACCCTGCCCGGCGGAGGCCTCGAAGCGCTGGTCCTCGTCGACGAGCCCCACGCCTGGTACAGCGGCTTCTGGCCGGTCACCGTCGACGGCGAGGATCTTCGACTGCTGCTGGCGGTGCAGTCGATGCCCCGCTCGCCGAGGATCGGCGGCAGGGCATGAGCGACATCGCAGGCCAGCTCGACATCTTCGACTCGCTCGCCGACCTCGAAGCCGACGAGAACGACCGCCAGGAACGCCTCCACGGAATCCCGGTCCTGTTCGCCAGCACCACACGCGGCATCGACGCGCGAACCGCTGAATTCGATGCCTGGACCAAGCGCTGGGGGCACTTCCGGTCGATCTGCGACTCCCACGCCTGGCTCGTCGAGACGACCGCACCGAGGACACGCACCCACACCTGCCAGCCGACCGTGTTGACGGCAGACCTGCGCTGCACCTGTGACCGCCACCGCGACGACACCCACTGCCAGTGTGTCGGCGGACTGCTCTATCGCGGCGCGTGCACCGGTTGTGCCTGGGAGTCAGGCGATGTCGGCGGCGAGAACGACGCCGTGAACGCCGCACTCGATCATGCGCACCCCGGCTGGCTGGATGACCTGAGCAACGCGGTCGCACCGCCACCGTGGGACAAGCCTGCTGCCTGGGAGCGTAAGACCCGGCAGAAGATCGGGGAGCGCCCGCCCGGCTGGCCCGTCATCACCACCCGCACCGCACCCGGCCTGCGCTCGGTACCGGGCCGATCCCCCTGGGGCGGCTACGACATCGCCCGCAGCGTCGCCCACGAGCACAGCGGCGTTGAAATCAGCGAGCGCGCAACACCTCCCGCAACCACCGAAATCCACGCACCAGGAAAGGCCAAGGCCCACTCATGAACACCATCACGGTCCTCGCCCAGACTCCGATCCCGAGCGGCGCCGGAGCCGAACCTCCCTACTCCGCGGAGTTCGAGACCGTCTTCTCCTACATCACGTGGGCAGGCACCGCCCTGGGTGTGGTGACGATGCTCGTCGGCGGAGGGCTGCTGGCGTACCAGCGATCCTTCGGTCGCAGCGAGGGGACGGGGACGGCGGGGATGATGCTCTTCGGAGGTCTCGGTCTCGCGGTCGTGCCTGCCGGACTCCGATTCTTGATCGCCGGATCCGACCCCGACACGGCAACGACGCCTGAGGCCACCGAGACGGCCACATCCACCCCGGCCCCAACCTCTGCGCCGGCGGCTGTGTCGACGCCCGCAGCGCCGAGCGGACCCACGGACTGGACGCCCCTGGTCTGGATCGGCGGCGTGATCAGTGCACTCGTGATCGCGGCGCTGGCACTCTACCTACTGGTGCGTACCCGCCACCGCATCCTCGACCGCCGCGCAGCGCAGGCGACCCTGGCCGCCGATTTCGCCGCCGCCAAGACCGTCTACGCCCAGGTCGCGGACGCATACGCCGAGTACCTCGCCGACCCGTACGCGATCTTCACCCGGCCACTGCTCGACGACCTCGACCAGCCGCGCACCGCCGCGTTCATCAACGCCTTCACCGACGCAGGCGCACTGAACACCGACACCTGCCCCGCCACCAGCGAGCGCGTGCAGGCCTTCACCGACGCCGCGCATGCCGCGCAGAAAGCGTGGAAGGCCGCAGACAGCTACGCTCGCGCCATCGGAATGGGCGTGCAGAGCGACGACGGCAAACGCACTGTGCGCCGCATCCGCAGCGCGCTCGATCTCGCTCTCGACGAGTCCGCCCCGGCAGGGGAACGCGCATCCGCCATTGAAACAGTGCAGCGGCTCTCCGGCGGTCTGATGACCGTCCCCGACCGCATCTACGCCCGAGCCAAGACCGCGATAGAAACCACCACACGCAAGCAACTGACTCGCTGAACGCGTACGGCCACGGGGTGCGAGGAGCTGGTCTCTGTCGTACCCACCTGGCACCATCTCTGTCACTACGACGCCAATCGCAGGGGGAACCATGAATATCGTGTCCGCACATGCGCGACGCAACCGCGCCCGGAGAGACATTCTCGCCGACCTGAAACATCTACCTGAATATCGCAGCGCCGAACTCTCCTACCAGGCGCAGCTGGCTACGGCGACCCGTCTGATCGCCGCCCTTCTTGTGATCGGCGGTTCCGCAGTCGTAGTCGCCGGTGTTTTCGCCGACCAGGCCGGTCCGAAAGTAATCGGCACCGTTATCGCACTGGTCGGACTGCTGAGTGTGATCGCTGACGTCCGAGGGTTCGATCGGGATTCGGGCAGGGCTCACCAACGTGTGAGCGCCACCGTGCAGGAAGCGCTCGACGCCAACGACGCCCGCGCAGCGGCCCGTCTCGGCCATGAAGCGCTCTGAACAGGTCGGGAGGTCTTCGATGAACATCATCACCGCCGCCCAGCGGCGCAAGCACGCCCGCGCCGCGCTGAACGCGGACTACACCGACGAACACGTCGGCGACTACACCGAAGCAGCATTCGACTACAGCGACATCCGCCGCATCGTTCTCCTGATGTCCGAATTCGTGCTCGGCTTCACCGGCCTCACCATCGCGCTGTACAACCTCGTGCGGCCTGCTGGCGCGGGCCTAGGCCTGGTCGGGATCGCACTCGCCCTGGCCGCCGTCGCCTGGGGGATACACGCCTATCGGCGCCGCATCAACCGCATCACCATCGAGCGCATCAACCATGTCGTCGCCGCCGCCGAGCTCGCTCACCGCCGAGGCCGCCGCGAGCACTGACCCCGGTCAGTGGCACGCCGGACCGAACAGGAGACACCTCACATGGACCGTTTCATCGACATTCTCAGCGCTCTCGCTTTCGTGGTCGCCGCGATCAATCTGGTGCTGGCGATGTTCTACCACCGCCGCTACACCCTCGGACCGTCGTCGACGAAGAACTTCGGCAGGGCCCAATTCCATTGGATTGCCAGCGCGTTCTACGTCATCGTCGCAGCCCTCGCAGACCGTTCGCTGCCCTTGATCGCCGCAGTCGTCATCGTCGTGGCAGCTCCCACCGCGTGCGCCGTGCCGATCGCATACCTGCGCCGGATCCGCAGAGAGCGGATCCCGACGTTCCTCGATCAGATCTGGACCGACGACATCATCGCCCGCGCCGACAACGACGGCCGGGAGCACTGACACACTCGACCCACGCCCAGGAGACACTTCAGATGCTTCTTGCCGCAGGCATTCTCATCGTCGCTAGTCCACTAGTGCTCGTGGCCCGCGCGAACGATGTCACACCCGTCACCAGCCGTCTCGTGACCGCAGCACTGGTCACCGGGCTCGCGCTGTTGACCATCAGCACATGGACCCTTTACACCGACACTCACAACATCGTCCACTGGATCATCAAGATTGTGGTTACCGTTGTCGCAGTCGGTGTTTCGGTAGTCGCCGTGCTCACCGCTGTCCGTTCTACCGGTGAGGCCCGAAACGCGCCCTGAACCCCCAGCAGCGCGTGGTCGACGAGACCGCACCCGCCCTGCCCTGTCACAGCATCACTGTTGTGGCAGGGCAGTTTTCGTTGCAGAACCACCCTGCCCCAGGTGCTCACGTCGTTCTGCGATGCACACGTCTCACCGACGAACAGCATTGCAGCCCTTGACAATACAGCGCAACGCTGTAGTATTGAGGCATGGAAGAAACATCGAAACTCACCGCAATCACCACAGCCCTCGCAGACCCTCGACCCGGATGCGGTCTCGGAGTTTCGTTGCGACGGAACAACACCGAAGTCGAGTACCTGATCGCCACCGACATCGAAGAACACGCGCCGATGGACTGGACACCCGACGAGGCGACCCAGCTGTTGCGCGAATCCGGTTACGACGTGATCGGGGAATGGGTGGACATCGACCACACCGGGGGAGAGGACCCCACCTGGAAAGCCGTGGTCGTCCGCACCGGCCGCGCCTGACCTTCACGGAATGAACGAGTTTTCGGTGGGGAACCGGGCAGCTGGTATCTGCCCGGTTCCCCACCGCACATCACAACACATCAGCACACGACGGGGAGAGCCACACCGATGACCATCGCAGAGACCGCACCGCCCACCATCAACACGCTCGTCGACGCCGACCCGCACGAGCTCGACACCACCGCCAACGTCCGCGACAACGTCGACATCACCGGCGATCCGGTATTCATCGAATCGGTCGCCACACACGGCGTCCTGCAAGCCATCTCGGCGGTCCGACGCGCCGACGGCACCCTGGCCGTCATCGACGGTTCTCTATCGAGCTCTGTGTTGTTGTAGCTGCGTGTTGCTCGTCCTCCTCGTTCCGGCGGCGGGCGGGTGACACGTCGGCGCCGGCGCTCGCCGGCGGCGATCGGAGCGAAGCGAAGAGGTGTCGATGGAGCACGTGGTGGGATCGAAGTGCGGCGAGTCGCGTGGGATGTGGAGGGTTTTCTTCCACCTCCATTCATCGGTGACACCGGCAGACGAAGGCGACGTCGACTCGGTGGTGCTTCGTCACCGCGACGTCCTCGATCGCGCGTCTGCGAGATTGAGAGGCGGGCAACCGTTCTTCGTAGGGCCTGACGGACTGGCGGATGTGCGGATCAATCGGTGGTTCGACAGCGACGAGATTCGTGGTTTGTCCGCCGCGACGTGGCGTAAGTACGCCTACTGAATCACCCCAGGTTTGATGCCGCTTCCTTCTGAGTCAGGAAGGATGAGCACATGCCTAAGAAGATCGATCCGGAGGTCCGTGCGCGGGCGTTGCGGTTGTTGGAGACCCACGGCGGGGAGTACCC
>NZ_JABUCO010000043.1:0-18527 GCF_019835205.1 Rhodococcus sp. BP-261
AGCGGACGTCGTTGACGGGGGAGCGGTTGGAGCCGTTGTCGGCGGATACCTCGCGGGCTGGTGAGGACGGGGTGATCGGGGAGGAGCATCAGCAGATCGTGCGGAAGTTCTTTCGCCGGTTGGGTGGAAAGGTCGATGTCGAGACGCGCGAGCGTGCGGAGGCGCAGTTGGCGCAGTTGGCGCGGGAGTTGGGTCCGGATCATTTCAAGGCGGCGGCGGGCCGGTTGTATGACGTGCTCGATCCGGATGGGGAGGACGAGAGTCCGGAGCGGGTGGCCGATCGGTGTTATGTGCGGTTGGAGGAGCAGGGTCCGGATGGGTTGTCGAAGGTGCGGATGGTTGTCGATGCGGAGTTTCGGGCGTATTTGGAGGCGGTGTTGGCCAAGTGGGCCAAGCCGGGGCAGTGCAACAGTGCCGATCTTTCGCCGGTGGTCGATGATCCCGACGTCCCCGGTGACCCTGACTCGACCGGTGACCTTGACGCGCCCGGTGACTCCGGTGCGGCCGATGACCCCGACGCCGACACCGAGACCGGCACGGGCGACGCGGAGGTCTTGGATGGCCCTAACGCCGAGCATGATTCGACCGGCTCGGGTGGTGACGACGGTTCGACTGGCTCGGACGGCGACGGTACCGATTCGGCCGGCACGGATGAAGGGTTGTTCGAGCCGGGGGTCGACGATTCCGATACCCCTGCTGCAGGCAATGCCTCTACCGACACGGCCGCGGCAGATAGGACTGCTGCAGACGGGGCCGCTACCGACAAGACTGCCCCAGACAAGGCGGCTGAAGAGCGGGCGGGTCGGGATCGGCGGGGTAGGGGTCGGCGTCAGCATGATGCGGTGAAGATGGTGTTTCGGCAGATGTTGGCGTCGGGGCAGATGGGTCGGCATCGGGGGTTGCCGGTGACGGCGGTGGTGTCGATGTCGTGGAAGGATCTCGAGGCTGGCACTGGTCATGCGGTGACGGCGACGGGGTCGTTGGTGAAGATGCGGGATGCCATTCGAATGGCCTCGCACGCGCATCACTATCTGGTGTTGTTCGATGAGCAGGAGCGGCCGTTGCAGTTGCGGCGGACCAAGCGGATTGCGTCGGAGGATCAGCGGATCGTGCTGATCGCAGCCGATCGGGGTTGTAGCTTTCCGGGCTGCACTCGTCCGGCGACGTGGTCGCAGGTCCATCACGTCAAGGAGTGGGCGGCCGGCGGTAATACCGATATCGAGGATTTGACGTTTGGCTGCGATCAGCATCATCGGTTGGTGGGGCCGGGGAACAACGATTGGGCGACAACGAAAGCCGGCGCAAACCATCCCTATCCGGGGCGTACGTTGTGGCATGCGCCGGCGTCGATCGATCCGAGCCGGAGGGGGCGGGTCAATCATTTTCATCACCCGAACGAATACATCTATCCCTGCCCTGAGGTTCCGCTACCGGACATGCCCGCGCCGGATAGCCCTGCGTCGGGTGTGCCTGTGTCCGAGGCGGACACGCGCGCGACCTGCCAGCCCGAGACCGTCCAGCCCGAGACCCTTCAGTCCGCTACCTGCCAGCCCGAGACCGTCCAGCCTGAGACCCTCCAGTCCGATCCCGTCCAGCCCGAGCTTTTCGATGACATTCGCGACGATCAGGCCACCCGGTCCGATGCGGGAACACCCGTTGGGCAGCCGGCGACCGGGGTGTCGGGCGGTAGAGGATCTGCGGGCGGGCCGAATTCGGTTGGTGAGGAGGCCGATCCACCGGCCGCCTGATTCGGCGGCGGCTGGGGTGGTGGGCTGCAGGACGGCCCGCCCCAGCTGAGCCGGTCGACAACTACATCCGCGCCCAGCGGCACACACGAAGCCCGACGTGTGCCGCCTACAGTGCTGCCCGGAAACCCTGCCCCGAACTGCCGCACGTAAACCGTTGCAGCGCAACCGAACCATCGCGTAATTCCGTTGAGCCGGGCATCCTCATGACAGATGTCATGCTCCACCCGTGATGCTGTAACCAGAACTCGTGCGTGTGTGCACTGTCGAGAATGCGGCGTACCGACGACTCTGTACAGCGTGAACGAGCAACCTACGCCCGCGAAGCGCCTGAGTCCGTTCAGGCCGTGGCAGGTGCTGAACCGGTATCTGTACACGCTGGAGCGGCCGTCATCGGCTGGCGTGCCCATCCTGTACACCGTCGAGGTGGACTCGCTGTCCGAGGACGACACGGTCCAGCTGTACGAGAACGGATACCTCGCCACCACGAACGACCTGCCCGCCTCCATCGAGATCGACGGCGGCACCATCGAGGTGGCGGTCTCGCTGTACGGCGTCACGCGAGTCGATTTCGTGTCCGACGACGGTACCGGCCGCAGACTCGCACCTGTCCCCGGCACGCTGGAGTACCGTCGCCGACGCTTCGATCGTCGCCACCCGAGGCTCAGTCGCGCGATCGGCTGGGCAGCGATCGCCATTCTGGTCGTCAACCTCGTACTGGCCGCGTCGTTCGCGCTCGAGATCGCAACGAAGGTACCGATGGTCGCAGAACAGTTCGGCACATTCGTGTCGCCGATCCAATTACCCGCCTGGGCCAACACGACGCTGGTCGTCGCAGGCATTCTCGCAGCGACCGAACGTGTCCTGACGTTGCGTCACAACAAGATTCTGGATCTCGAAACGATCTGGGCCGCGTCCTGAGATCGACCCCATGCGCCTCGCGACCGACATGCGGCCATACCGAAACCCCAGAACCGAGAAGAGAAATGGAAGGAAGAATGATGAACGCACCCGAACTGATTTCCCTCGACGACTTCTTCGGACCCCCGGCACGGACCGGAGCGTCGATCTCGCCGGACGGCAACAGAATTGCCTTCCTGGCCCCATGGAAGAACCGCCTCAACGTGTGGGTTCAGGATGTCGACGGCAACGACGACGCAAGATGTGTGACGGCCGACGACGTTCGGAGCGTGCTCGACTACCACTGGACGGACAACCCGCGGTGGCTTCTGTACCTTCAGGATTCGGGTGGTGACGAAAACCATCACGTCTTTCGCGTCGACCTCGACGATCCCGACGCCGATGCCGTCGACCTGACGCCGTTTCCTGGATCGCGGGTCTACGCGCTGGAACGCTCGCGCGAGAAGGAGGGCGTCGTCACGCTGCTCATGAATGCCCGCGACCTGGCGGCGTTCGATCTGTACGAACTCGAGATCGCCACAGGTGAATTGACGATGATCGGCGAGAGCCCCGGGCCCGGCCAGTCCTGGACCCCCGGCGTCGGGGGCGATCTCCTGCTCTTCGAGATGACTGCGCAGGGCGGCATGAACGTTGCGCGTCGAAAGAAGGGCTCGGACGTCGTCAAGCACGTGACGACGTTCGAGGGAGCCGACTATCCGATGGGCGTCGGCGTCATCCACCCCACGGCCGACGGCACGGGATTGTGGGTCGCGTCGACGACCGACAGCGATCTCACTCGGTTGAACCGCGTCGACCTGGACACGGGAGAGGAGACTGTCGTCGACAGTCATCCGACGCTGGAACTGGATGCTGCTCGCCGAGCCGTCGAACAGGTGGAGTCACCGCTGATCTTCGACAAGGCGGGTGAGTTGATCGGAGCCCGCTACCTCGGCGAACGGCAGGTGATTCACACGTTCGACTCGGAGTTCGCCGAGGTCGTGAAGAATCTGAATGCGTTGTCCGACGGAGACATCGGCGCTTTGTCCTCGGACGACAGTGGCCGAAAGTGGGTGGTGGCGTTCACGCACGACCGGGATCCCGGAGTGACCTACTACTACGACCACACGACGGGCGAGAGCCGAAAGTTGTTCCGTCCCTACCCGCATCTGAATCCCGACGACATGGCGCCGATGACCCCGGTGACGATTACCGCCCGTGACGGACTGGAACTGCCGTCGTACCTGACACTTCCGGTCGGCGTCGAACCTGTGGGTTTGCCGATGATTCTTCTGGTCCACGGTGGTCCGTGGTACCGCGACGCCTGGAGGTACGTGCCGATCGTGCAATTCCTGGCCAATCGCGGATATGCGGTGCTGCAGGTCAACTTTCGCGGATCGACCGGGTACGGGAAGGCGCACACGAAGGCTGCGATCGGTGAATTCGCGGGCAAGATGCACGACGACCTGATCGACGGGGTCGAATGGGCCGTTGCTCAGGGATACGCGGACAGGGATCGCGTCGCGATCATGGGCGGATCCTATGGCGGGTACGCGGCCCTCGTCGGTGCCGCATTCACGCCCGACGTCTTCGCTGCGTCCGTCGACTACGTGGGAATTTCGGACCTGGCCAACTTCATGCGGACTCAGCCGGCCTTCGCGCGTCCCGGCCTGGTCAACAACTGGTACCTGTACGTCGGCGACCCGGCAATTCCCGAGCAGGAAGCGGACATGCTGGCCCGCTCACCGATCACTCGTCTCGACGACATCACCACGCCGCTGCTGATCGCCCAAGGCGCCAACGATGCCCGCGTCGTGAAGGCCGAGTCCGACAACGTCGTCGAACGGCTGCGGGCTCGGGGAGTCGACATCGACTACATCGTGTACGACGACGAGGGGCACGGCTTCGTCAACCCGGAGAACAGCATCGGCTTCTACCGTGAGGTGGAGAGGTTCCTGGCCGAGCATCTGGGTGGACATCGAGTCTGATCGGAGCGAATGACGCCTTCGGTCACTCAGAGTGACCGAAGGCGCCCCTCGGTGTCGAAGGCGGAGCCGTCAGCTCAGCCGCACGCCATCCCCGGCGCCGTCGAAGACGTGTGCGTGCGCCTCGTCGAACCGGATGTGCACGACCTCGCCCTTCTGCGGCGGGTCACGCCAGTCGGCGCGGGCGACGATGGTCTGCGGCGATCCGTTGATGTCCGCCCGCCCGAAGACGAAGGCCTCCGAACCGAGTTCCTCGACGACGTCGATCTCGAGCTTCAGTCCGGACTCGGAGATCTCGACGTGCTCCGGGCGAATACCGAAGACGACGTCGGCGCCCGTGGATCCGGCCAGCGCGGCGCGGGACACGGGAACGACCTGGTTGCCGATGCGGACTCCGCCGTCGGCGACAGGGACTCGGAACAGGTTCATCGACGGTGATCCCATGAAGCCGGCGACGAAGACGTTGGCCGGAGTCCGGTACAGCTCACGCGGTGACGCGCACTGCTGCAGGACCCCGCCCTTCAGCACTGCGACGCGGTCGCCCATCGTCATGGCTTCGACCTGATCGTGCGTGACGTAGACGGTCGTGGTGGCGAGTCTGCGTTGCAATTGTGCGATCTGCGTACGCGTCTGGACGCGCAGTTTGGCGTCGAGGTTCGACAACGGCTCGTCCATCAGGAATACCTGCGGCTGGCGAACGATGGCCCGTCCCATGGCAACTCGCTGACGCTGACCGCCGGACAGTGCCTTGGGCTTGCGGTCGAGGTACTGCTCGAGGTCGAGCAGCTTGGCGGCTTCGAGGACCCGCGTACGGATTTCCTCCTTGCTCGCCTTGGCGAGCTTGAGGGCGAAGCCCATGTTCTCGGCGACGCTCATGTGCGGGTACAGCGCGTAGTTCTGGAACACCATCGCGATGTCGCGTTCCTTGGGCTCGGCGTGCGTGACGTCGTTGCCGCCGATGAGGATTCGGCCGCTGTCGACCTCCTCGAGGCCCGCGAGCATGCGCAGAGACGTCGATTTGCCGCAACCCGATGGGCCGACGAGGACGAGGAATTCGCCGTCGGCGATCTCGAGGTCCAACGCGTCCACGGCGGGCGCGTCGGAACCTGGAAACAGCCTGGTGGCACGGTCGAAAGTAATCGAAGCCATGAGAAAGTAGATCCCTTCACCGGCAGGAACGTGCCGGACGATCCGAGTGACGGGTGTCGGTGAAGGAACCTACCGTAGAGCAGGGCTACCCGGAGATGTTCACCATCCAGTTGATGCCGAACTTGTCGGTGAGCATCCCGAAGGTGTCGCCCCACGGCGCCTTGTTCAGTCCCATCGTGTTCTGGGCGCCGACGGCGAGCTTGTCCCAGTAGCCGGTCAGTTCGGCTTCGTCCTCACCGCTGAGCGAGACCGAGACGTTGTTGCCGACGTCGAGAGGCATGCTAGCCGGGGTGTCCGCGCCCATCAGCGTCAGCCCGTTCGGTGTCTCGAGCTGGCTGTGCATGATCTGGTCCTTGTCGGCAGGGTCGTCGCTGGCGCCGAACTCGGCGAACGTGTTCATCGTCAGTTCGCCGCCGAAGACACCCTGGTAGAACTCCATTGCGGTGCGCGCGTCGCCTCGGAAGCCGAGGTACGGGTTGAGTCGAGTAGTCATCGTCATCTCCACAGTCGAGTCGGTTCGAAATATTCGCAGTTCTACGACATCTATCGAGACACGCAGCGAGACCGAAAATCATCGCCGACGGCGGACATCGCCGATCATCGACATGCTGGCCCCGCACGTCGATCGTAGGAAAGCGCGGCCCGTGTGACCGCCCGAAACGAAAAAAGTTCTGGAACCATGTCGACAACGGTCCTTCGGCTCCGTCCCAGGGGTGGATGCAGCCACAGGGGCTGCCCGATACCGAAGGAGACAGTCATGGCGAAGTACCTGTTCCTGAAGCATTACCGCGGCGCCCCCGAGGCAGTGAACGACGTCCCGATGGACCAGTGGGCACCCGACGAGGTGGATGCGCACATGCAGTACATGGAAGATTTCGCGGACAAGCTTCGCGGAACCGGTGAGTTCGTCGCCAGCCATGCGCTGTCCTCCGAGGGCGCCTGGGTCCGCTACGACGGCGAGGGTAAGCCGCCTGTGACCGACGGGCCGTTCGCCGAGACGAAGGACCTGATCGCCGGGTTCATGATCATCGACGTCGACACCTACGACCGCGCCCTCGAACTCGCAGGCGAACTGTCTGCCGCGCCCGGCGCACACGGCAAGCCGATCCACGAGTGGCTCGAAGTTCGTCCGTTGATGGGTGTGCCCCCGACCGTCACCGAGTGACATGAACGAACAGCTGCTCCGGGAGCTCACTCCCGCAGTGATCGGTGTGCTCGTCCGTCGCGGACTCGATTTCGCGACGGCCGAGGACGCCGTTCAGGAGGCGCTGCTGCAGGCTTTCAAATCCTGGCCCGACAGAACGCCTGCAGATCCGAAGGGCTGGCTCGTCACCGTCGCGTGGCGCAAGTTTCTCGACGCTCACCGATCCGAGATGTCTCGACGCGAGCGCGAGCTACGCGTCGACGCCGAGCCGCCGCCGGGCCCGGCCGAGAGTCGCGACGACACACTGCATCTGTTCTTCCTGTGTGCGCACCCGTCGCTGAGCTCGGCGTCCGCGGTCGCGCTGACGTTGCGGGCCGTCGGTGGTCTGACGACCGAACAGATCGCGGCGGCCTACCTCGTCCCGAAGACGACGATGGCACAACGCATCAGCCGCGCGAAGAAGACCGTCTCGGACGTCCGATTCGACGAACCGGGCGATCCTGCGACCGTCCGCCGGGTGCTGTACCTGATCTTCAACGAGGGCTACAGCGGCGACGTCGACCTCGCGTCGGAAGCCATCCGCTTGACGAGGCAGTTGCACACCATGTCCGACGACGAGGAAACCGCCGGACTGCTGGCGTTGATGTTGCTGCATCATGCTCGGCGGCCGGCCCGGACGCGCAGCGACGGCACGTTGGTGCCCTTGGCCGAGCAAGACCGCAGCCTGTGGGACACGACGATGATCGCCGACGGCGTCGACATCCTGCAGAAGGCGTTGCGACGCGATCGACTCGGCGAGTTCCAGGCACAGGCCGCGATCGCCGCGCTGCATGCCGACGCGCCTCGCGCCGACGAGACCGACTGGGTCCAGATCGTGGAGTGGTACGACGAGCTGCAGGCGATCACCGACAGCCCCGTCGTCGGACTCAATCGCGCAGTCGCGGTCGGCGAGGCCGACGGTCCTGCGGCGGGTCTTGCAGCGCTCGCGCGGATCGATCCAGGTGTGCCGCGTTATGCCGCGGCGTCGGCGTACCTGCACGAGAAGGCGGGCGATCTCGAGACCGCTGCGACGCTGTTCGCCGAGGCGGCGGAGGCTGCGACCACCCTCGCCGAGCGGCGTCACCTGGCGACCCAGGCGGCGCGACTCGGTGGATCGCGGCGAAATCTACCCTCCTGATGTGTGCCTCGAAGCGTCGAAACCGCACAACAGGGGAGTAGATCTCGCGCGGACGGGTAGCCGTGACCCCATGAGCAAAGACGAGTTCCACAATGGCGACAAGGTCGAATGGAAAAGCCACGGCAGCACGGCCGAGGGTGAGGTCAAGGAGAAGATCACCTCGGAGAAGGAAGCCGCAGGCCGGACCGTCAAGGCGTCGAAGGACGAACCTCAATACCGCGTCGAGAGCGACAAGTCCGGCAAGGACGCCGTGCACAAGCCGTCGGCGCTGAAGAAGAAGTCCTGACCATGGCCGACGACCACGAGGACACCTGGAAGGACTTCAAGGACGCGGTCAACATGACCGCGGGCGAGCTCGAGAAGTTTCTGAAGACGGACGAGTCGAAAGACGTCGGGCAGAAGAAGGACGGTGGCGAATCCACCGGTCACGAAAGTGGCCGTCGCATCGTCGACATCCTGCATACGAAGAAAGCCGATCTGACGGACGACGACTACAAGCACATGCGGAAAGTCGTCGGGTACATCAATCGGCATTCCGCGCAGAGGCCCAAGGGCGATGTCAGCGACACACCGTGGCGGTACTCGCTGATGAACTGGGGCCACGACCCCCAGAAGAAGTAGCGCCTACTGCCGAGCCCACTCCGCCAGCGACTGCTCCGACGTCACGTGATCGAGTCCGATTGCGACGGCGCCATGCAAAGGCCCGTCGTCGCCGTGGAGGCCGTCGAGAACGGGCGGCGCTGCATTCTTACGAAAAGCCATGAGGCCCTGCCGGTATGCCGCGTCGAAGCTGTCCGACGCGGCTCCCCGCAGTGTCGGGGCGAGCCCGCCGAGCGTGACGACGTCGGGGTCGTGCAGATTGACCAGGCCCGCGATGCCACGCCCGATGGAGGTCGCGACGGCGTCGAATGCGCCGCGAATCCTGTTGTCGGACAGGTTGTTCCCCCCGGCGATGCCGCGTGCGTACGCGATCGGATCTACGGGCGCCTTTTCCCCGATGTGCCGCGCGAGGGCGCGGCCGTCGATCGTCAGGTCCCAGCAGCCCTGCGCGCCACAGGGACACACCTGGGAGGGGTCACCGAACGGGATGTGGCCGTACTCGCCTGCCGCGCCGTGCGCGCCCATCGCTGGAACGCCGTCGACGACCAACGCGCCTCCCAGTCCGACGCCGATCATCAGATGCAACGCGGTCCCGGCGCCGTGTGCCGCACCGGTTCTCGCCTCGGCCAAGCCCGCCAGCGTGGCGTCGTTCCCGATCAGCAACGGTATGTCGAGGTGGCGGGGGAGGGCGGCGGTCAGTGGGCTGAGATCCACGTCGGACCACCCGCGCGGCGTGAATTGAACGAGCCTGTCGTCGCTGACGGTGCCCGCAACCGACACCGACACCGCCCGAACCCGGCCCGGTTCACGGTCGTACGCGTCGCGAATTGCGGACGCGACCTCCGCGACGAGCTGTGCCGGATCGGGCGAGTCGAGGGGCGTCGGGGTGACGAATTTCGGCTGCCCGCCGATGTCGGCCAGCGCCAGACTCCAGTCTTTCGGACGTAGGTCGGCGGCGATGACGAGCGGCCCACGCGCGTGTGGCTGCAGCACCGTCGTCGGACGGCCACGCCCTCTGCTCGGAGCCGGAACCTCGTCGAGCAGTTCATGGGCACGAAGGCGGGCAACGAGATCGGTGGCCCCGCCGCTGCTGATGCCGAGCCTCTGCGCGGCGGTCGCTCGGGTGATGCCCGGTTCGGCGCGCACGAGTCCGACGAGTTGGGCGGCTCCGTGCCAGCGTGCGGCGGTGCTGTCCTGTGGTCGACTCATCGCCGTCATCATCGCACTTGATTAAACTCGGCGGCTGAGTATATTCAGAACGCATGACGACGACTCACGCCGCGGGCGGTGGTGCCCGAACAGTCCGGGCCACGCTCCCCGGCTTGATCTCGCTTGCCGTCGCGTCCTGCCTTGCGGTGACGACGGAGATGCTCCCGGTCGGGTTGTTGCCCGCCATCGGCTCCGGGTTCTCCGTCGACGAGTCGACGGCGGGTCTGCTCGTGAGCCTCTACGCCGGAATGGTCGCTCTGTTGGCCGTGCCGATGACCATCCTGACGCGGTCGTTGCCGCGAAAGCCGTTGCTGCTGGCCACGATTGCGGGGTACGTCGTCAGCAATGCCGTGGTGGCGGCGGCGCCGACCTTCGCAGTCGTCGTCGGTGGACGCGCGATCGGCGGCGCCGCACACGCCCTGTTCTTCTCGCTGTGCATCGGCTATGCACCTCGGCTGGTCGACCGCGGCCAGGTCGGCAAGGCGTTGGCGATCGCGACGGGCGGCGCGTCGGTCGGATTCGTGCTCGGCGTCCCGGTGTCGACGTCACTGGGCACGGCCATGGGGTGGCGAGCGGCGTTCGTGGTTCTTGCGGTGGCGTCGGCGATCACGCTCGTGTTGGTTGCCCGCTTCCTTCCGCCGGTCACGTCGGAGACTCCCGAGCGGCCCGACGGTGTCGGTGCGGGTCGGCGCCAATTGACGGCCGTCGTGTCGTCGAACGCCGTCACCTACGTCGGACAGTACATTCTGTACACCTATATCAGCCTGCTGTTCCTCGCTGCGGGAGTGAGCAATTCGGCCATCGGACCCCTGTTGCTCGTCTGCGGAGCGTGCGGCCTGGCCGGACTGTGGTTCGCCGGCCAGATGCTGGATCGCAATCCGCGTCGGACCACCGTCGTGATCCTGTCCATCGTGTCGATCGGCGTGCTCGCCGTGGGGTGGGCCCATCCGTCGGCGATCGCCGTCGTGATCGCGGCAGCGATGTGGAACGGTGCGTTCGGCGGTGTGCCGTCGATCTACCAGTCGTCCGCGGTGCGCACACACGCGACGTCACCGGAACTGGCCGGTGCGTGGGTGAACGCGTCGTCGAACATCGGGATCGCGGCCGGCGCGGCGATCGGGGCGGCGTTGCTTCCCGCTCTGGGGGTGTCGAACCTGGCATGGGTCGCTGCCGGGGTTCTCGCGTGCGGCTTGATCATCGCCGTCGTCTCCCGGCGCGCGTTTCCTGACCGGGTCTAGTCGGTCAGATACCGCGTGACGTCGGGTCGACCCACCGGACGACGTCCTCGTGCGTCAACGGATGTTGACCGAGGCGTCGGCTCAGACCAGCCAGTCGTCCGGCGCGAAGAGTTCGGTGTGCACGCGCTCCCCGGGGATCCCGCGCAGTGTCAGCTGGTCTCGAGCCGACCGGGTGAACCCGACGTTGCCGCACAGGTAGAACTCGGCGTCGTCGGGGAACGCGGTCTCACTCAGATCCATCAGGCCGCGCTGCTCGTACCAGACATCGAGCGACGCCGACGGCAGTTCCGAGATCAGCTGTGCGTGCCGCTCACGCAAAGGGTGTGTCTGCTCCGAACGATCGGCGTGCAGCGACAATACCTTACAGGTCTTCGCTTCGGCGGCAAGGAATTCGAGAATGCCGATCATCGGTGTGATGCCGATGCCCGCCGACACGAGCACCACAGGACGCGATCCGAGTGTTCCCGAGGCCAGGTCGCCGAACGGCAACGTGACGTCGATCGTGTCGCCGACGCGCAGGTGGTCGCGAATCCAGGTGGACACCTCGCCCGCGGGCGTGCCCTCGTTGTCGACAGGCTTGACCGTGAACGTCCACACACCGGTGGCGGGTGCACCGACGAGGCTGTACTGACGCAGCTGCCGTGCGCCGTCGGGAAGCGTCACGCCGACCGAAACATACTGTGCCGCAGTGAAATCAGGCAGCGAAACCGCCGGGTCTTCGACGGAGATCGACACGGCACCGGACGGGTCGTCGACGCGTTCGGTGACGGTGACGCGTCGGAACACGTCCCCGGCCTCGACGCCGGCGATCTCGTACAGGCGTCGTTCCAGGTCGATCAGCGTATCCGCCATCATCCAGTAGACCCGGTCCCATGCGGCCGCCACGTCGGCCGAAACGACGTCGGCGCCGAGGATTTCGACGATCGCTGCAAAGAGGTTCTCGTGTACGACGCTGTACTGGTCGGCCGTGATTCCGAGCGACGCGTGCTTGTGCCCGATGCGCGAGAGCAACTCGACGGGGTGCGGCAGATCGGGGTCGACGAGGTGTGTCGCGAAAGTCGCGACTGCGCCTGCGAGAGCGCGCTGTTGGGCGCCGCGAGCCTGATTCCCGCGGTTGAACAGGTTCTGCTTCAGCGATGGGTGGGCCTCGAACAAGCGGCGGTAGAACTCCGTCGTGATCGCGTCGATGTTGGCGCCGACGAGCGGAAGCGTCGCGCGGATGACGGCCGCGTGATGCTCGTCGAGTTCGTCCGGCGCCGAGGGCGTCACCGGGGTGTGGGCATGGGTCGTCTCGGTCATGGCTACGGGGCCTTTCGGGCTCAGCGTCCGGCGGTGCCGGGCAGGAGGGGAAGTGAAGAAATCAGAGGGAGGACGGCGTTGTCGGTCAGATCGCCGATCGTGTGACCGTCGAGTTCGCGGTAGAACGCTTCCTTCGCGTCCGCGAGTGCACGACGCAGTCTGCACGCAGGAAGCAGTGGGCACGGGCGCGTGCCGACGCAGTCGACGACGTCCGCGTCACCCTCGAGTCGGCGGACGACCTGTCCCACCGTCGCGGTTCGTCCCTGGGCAGTGAGGGACAGTCCGCCGCCGCGTCCGCGTTGCGACTCGACGAGACCCAGTTCGGCCAACTGGGTGACGGCTTTGGCGACGTGATGCTCGGACGCGTGAACATTCGTGGCGATGGATCGTGTGGTGACCCGGCGCCCGTCGTCGGACGCGGCTGCGAGCAGCATCAACGCTCGCAGTCCGAGGTCCGTGAAGCGCGTCAGCTGCATACGACAGACGGTAGTAATTGCGCATCGCGGATGCGACTTTTTCGGGTGTGTACTGCAACACCGCGAACAGTGCGGTTTTTGTACCTGCACGAATGGTGAAAACTCGCTGAATTCCCGGGTCGAGTCAACAGGCGTTGACCGGGATGCGGACCCGGTTCAGCGTCGAAGTCGACAACCGTTGACCCAAGCCCAGGAGGCCGTCATGGACACCGTGGATGTCGTGGTCGTCGGAGCCGGACCCGCCGGATGCACCATGGCAGGCGAGCTGGCGTCGGCAGGAAAGTCCGTCGTCGTGCTGGAGAAACATGACGCGGTGTCACCACTCAGCCGAGCGTTCGGCGTGCACGCACGCACGCTCGAAATGCTCGACACTCGCGCGCGGCGCCGCGACGACGGACCGGCGATGCTCGTCCGTCCCGACGGCTACGTGGCGTGGGCCGGTGACAGTGCGTCGGGTGACTGGCAACCGGTGCTCAGGCGCTGGACCGGTCAGTCGTCGTTTTCCTCGGCGATCTCGGGTGCGAGTTCGCGCGTGGCCATGCCGCCGTCTTTGCCTTGGTCCGTCGGACCCGGTCGGCCGCCCTTGGGTTCGTCCTCGGTGTGATCGGGGTTCTCGTTCGCGGTCATGTCTGGCGAGATAACCCCTCGCGGGAACTTCCAATCATCGGTAGGCGGAGCGCCCTCGCGCGACGTCGATCTTGTAGTAGCGGATCTTGCGGTACAGCGTCGCCCGGCTCATCCCGAGTTCTGCCGCTGCCTGCTGCATCGTGAGCTTTCCGGACAGCACGCGCACGATCTCGCCGTGCTCGAATGCCTCGATCGACGACATCCGTCGAGCAGGCCCGGCGAGCACCTCGGTGGGAAGAACGGGAGTGTCGACGATGTCCGAGCGATTGATCGCGCGGGCGATCACGCGTGACAGCTCGGCGGCATCGTGTGGCCAGTCGTAGTTGCGCAGAGCGCGTTCCGCGGCGGGCGAGAACGCCACCTCGCGACCGCGGAACGTCGCGGCGAAGTGACGCGCGAGCGGCATGACGTCCTCGGGGCGATTGCGCAACGGCGGCACCGCTGCGACCGACGTGACCACGTCGGCCAACGCGGTGGGAACATCCTGGTACGTCTCGGCCGTCAGTGCGACGGGCATCGCCGCACCCTGGGCGGTGAACAACAGATTTCTGAGTTGACCCGCGGCGTAGGCGGGCAGCGTGTCGACGTCACGCAACACGACGACGGTGTCGGACCGTCCCGCCTCGAACGACCACAGATCGAGCCACGCCTGCAGGTCTGCGAGGTCGGGAGCCGCAGCCGAGAGAATGCGGTGACGCGGGAACACGCGTCGCGCAGCCTGGGCCAGCAGCGTCGCGCGACCGGAACTCGGCGGACCGACTGCCGCGACGACGGAGCCCGCCGACATCGCGGTACACGCGGTGGTCGACGCCTCGGACCAGGCTCGGCCGAGTTCGAGACCGTCGGCCGACGACGGGTGCTCGATGCGAAAGAGGTTGCGACGCGACGGCGGCCGCGCGCGACGTTCGGAGCCGCGCGCCAGCATCGAGCCGGCGATCGTGCTCGCCGCCGAGCGCGCCAACGTCAGCAGTAGGTTGCTCGACGTCCGCGACCACGTCGTGAGGTTGACCGCCCCTTCGAGCTTGCCGGTGGCCGGGTCGACGACGGGAGCCGCCGCACACGTGAATCCGGTGAGGCTGTGGGAGTAGTGCTGGTCGGCACGCACCATCGTCGGAGCGATGTCGGCGAGCGCGAGACCGAGGCCGTTGGTGCCCACCTCCCGCTCGGAGTATCCGAACCCGGGTGCGAGATGAACTGCGTCGAGCGCACGGAGAAGGCTGTGGTCGCCGCTGACCCGGCTCAGTACGACGCCGTCGGAGTCGGTCAGCATCATGCCGACCGGCTCTGACTCCATCGTGCGTTGCAGATCGGCGAGCACCTCGTTGCCGCATTCGTGGAACAGCGACTCCGCTGGTTCGGTGCCGGCGAACGTCGGCTCGACGGCGTCGGCGGAGACGCCGTAGCGCTCGCTTCTGAGCCAGGACGCGCGCAGCCGCTGCGGGACGAGGGCGTCGTCCCGATTCGCGAGCGGGCCGGATGCGGCCGGTCGGTCTGGTCGAAGGTCTGACAAGCGGCTTCCTCGCGCGTCGATGGCATATGTGTGATTCAGGTTACAACCAGAAGCCGAGATGTCCGCGTCTCACATTGAGACATCCGAGCCCTGCCCGACGTCTCCGCGTCGCCCTAGCGTCGACGCCACCAAGTGTGGTGCCGGTCACTGGCCGGAAAAGCGGGAAGGATGCGAGATGTATCAAAAGGGAGACGACAAGTTCTTCATCGTCGATGCGCACGTCGCGCTGTGGGATGCGCGCGTCGAGAATCAACGCAACATCCACGGCAAGCAGTTCATCGACTGCTTCTACGACTACCACCGGAACCTGTCGCCGGAGTCGGAGCTGTGGACGTACGACGAGTACCTGTACCAGGGCGGCGAACGCCTGATCAAGGATTTGTTCATCGACGGCTATGTCGACCATGCGATCTTCCAGCCGGCGCACCTCGGTGAGTTCTACGTGAACGGTTTCGGCCAGACCGAGGAAGCGTGGGCGTTGACGCAAGCCCACAAGGGACTGCTCACGTACAACCACCACTTCGACCCGCGGAACGGTGAGCGCGGACTCGACCAGCTTCGTGCGGACGCCGAACGGTTCGGACTGAAGGGCGTCAAGCTCTACACCGCCGAGTGGCACGGAGACTCTCGCGGCTACAAGCTGGACGACGACTGGACTCGCCGCTACCTCGAGGTGTGCCGAGAACTCGGCATCACGAACATCCACGTTCACAAGGGACCGACCATCCGGCCGCTGGACCGCGACGCCTTCGACGTCGCCGACGTCGATCACATCGCCACCGACTTCACCGACCTGAACTTCGTCGTCGAACACTGCGGACTACCGCGGCTCGAAGATTTCTGTTGGATCGCGACGCAGGAGCCGAACGTGCACGCGGGTCTCGCGGTGGCGATACCGTTCATGCACACCCGTCCGAAGTACTTCGGGCAGATCATGGGTGAACTGCTGTACTGGCTGGGAGAGGATCGCATCCAGTTCTCGTCGGACTATGCGCTGTGGACGCCGCGGTGGTTGATCGAGTCGTTCGTCGACTTCCAGATCCCGGAGGAGCTCAGCGAATACCCACCGATCACGCTCGATCAGAAGAAGAAGGTTCTGGGGCTGAACGCGGCCAAGATGTACGACATCGAGGTACCCGAGGATCTCCGACTCGCCGACGCCGACGAGCCTGCCGTCGGCCCGCGTGGCGCGGACCGGATGGACGACGATCGTCTCGTGGGAGCATGAGATGTCGGATTCACGTGAAACAGAGGCATTTCGAGCGTTGAGCGTGGTCGTCGATCCCGAATTGGACGAGCCGATAACCGATCTCGACTTCGTGCATTCGCTGATCGTCTCGTCGGACCACGACGTGCTGGTTCAGTTGCGGTTGCCGACGTCGTTCTGCGCGCCGAACTTCGCGTACCTGATGGCGTCGGACGCCAAGGATGTGCTGACAGCCTTGCCCTGGACGCGAAGTGTGACAGTCGAATTGATCGACCATCACGACTCGAAGATCATCAACGCGGGGTTGGCCGCCGATGCCGGCTATCGGGGTACGTTCTTGCACGAGGCGGAGGACGATCTGGAGGAACTCCGAACGATTTTCCACCGCAAGGCCCATGTGGCCGCCATGGAGCGGTGCTTGACGGCGCTGCTCAAAGCGGAACCGTCGCGGCAGATGAACGAGATGGGACGCGTCGTGCTCGGCGATCTGCCGAATGACTCCGTGACCCGTGCTCTGTTGTCGCGTCGCAGGGTCATCGGACTGCCGTCATCTCCGGACAGCCTCGTCATGGTCGACCACGACGGAAACGACTATGCCGAGATCGACGTTCCGCTCGCATTGCGCCGAGCCCGCTCGACACGAATCTCGATCGACGGCAACGCGCACTTCTGCCGCGGGCTCCTGCGCACCCGCTACGACGACCCCGACCGCACCACGGTCGACGCCCTCTAGGAGAGAAACGATGAGCACGATGCGAGCCGTACAGGTCGTGGGATACCACGACAAATTGCAGATGGCCGAACTGCCGATACCCACGCCCACAGGGCCTTTCGACGTCGTCGTCAAGATCGGCGGTGCAGGCGTGTGCCGCACCGACCTGCACATCCTCGAAGGGCAGTGGGCCGAGAAATCGGGCGTCCAGCTGCCGTACACGATCGGTCACGAGAACGCGGGATGGGTACACGCCGTCGGGTCCGCCGTGACGAACGTGCAGGAGGGCGACAAGGTCATCGTCCACCCGCTGATCACGTGCGGGCTCTGTCGTGCGTGCCGGTCCGGCGACGACGTGCACTGCGAGATCAACCAGTTCCCCGGAATCGACACGAACGGCGGCTACGCCGAGTACTTGAAGACGTCGGCACGGAGCGTCGTCAAGATCGACGACTCACTCGAACCCGCCGACGTCGCCGCCCTCGCCGACGCGGGACTGACGGCCTACCATGCGGCCGCGAAGGCGTCGAAGCTGTTGACGCCGCGAGACCGCGTCGTCGTCATCGGCGCAGGTGGATTGGGCCACATCGGAATTCAGGTGTTGAAGTCGCTGACCGCAGCGGAGATCGTCGTCGTCGATCGCAATGCCGCCGCCGTCGAACTTGCGACGTCGATCGGTGCGGACCACGGAATCGTCGCCGACGGAACGCATATCGATCAGGTACTCGAGCTGACCGGTGGTACGGGCGGTGAGGCGGTGATCGACTTCGTCGGCGAAGGAGGTGCGACGAAGGAAGGCGTCGCGATGCTGCGTCAGGCGGGCAACTACTACGTCGTCGGATACGGCGAGAACATCGATGTGCCGACGATCGACATCGTGTCCTCCGAGATCAACATCGTCGGTAATCTGGTGGGGTCCTACAACGATCTGTGCGACCTGATGGCGCTGGCGGCCAGAGGATCGGTGGTGCTGCACACGGTGAAGTATGCGCTCGACGACTTCCAAAGTGCCATAGACGATCTCGACGCAGGCGCCATCCGCGGCCGCGCAATCCTGACCCCGTGAGGAATACGCCATGATCTTCATCGTCGTCAAGTTCGAGACGAAGCCCGAATGGACCGAGAAGTGGCCCGACCACGTCGCCGAGTTCACCGCTGCCACCCGTGCCGAAGAGGGCAACATGTGGTTCGAGTGGTCCCGCAGCCTCGAAAACCCGGCGGTCTACGTGCTCGTCGAGGCGTTCCGCGACGGCGACGCCGGCGGCGCGCACGTGAACAGCGACCACTTCAAGAAAGCCATGGAGGAGCTTCCGCAGGCCCTCGTATCCACCCCGAAGATCATCAGCCAGTCCCTCGACGCGACCGGCTGGAACGAGATGGGGGAGATGACCGTGGGCGAGTGAGGCGCCTCCGGCGCTCGTGCGTGCGAATGTAGGCGGTCTCAAGCAGTCATCGCAACGTGCCTGATCATTGAGGGATGGTTGCGATGGGACGTCCGGTGTACACCCATGAGGTGCGGATGCTGTTCTGGGTTCTGTTGGGTTGGGGCTCG
>NZ_JABUCO010000044.1:0-11786 GCF_019835205.1 Rhodococcus sp. BP-261
CCAACCCAACAGAACCCAGAACAGCATCCGCACCTCATGGGTGTACACCGGACGTCCCATCGCAACCATCCCTCAATGATCAGGCACGTTGCGATGACTGCTTGAGACCGCCTACATTGCCACTCACGTGCGCGCTAGCGCAGCACATCCGTCCCGACGAACGGAACCAGAGCCTCCGGGACGCGCACGGTGCCGTCGGCCTGCTGGTGGTTCTCCAGGATCGCCACGATCCATCGCGTCGTCGCCAGAGTTCCGTTGAGCGTCGCGGCGATCTGCGGCTTGCCGTTCTCGTCGCGGTAGCGGACGTTCAAGCGCCGCGCTTGGAACGTGGTGCAGTTCGACGTCGATGTCAGCTCGCGGTACGCGTTCTGCGTCGGGACCCAGGCTTCGCAGTCGTACTTGCGCGCCGCCGAAGAGCCGAGATCGCCGCCTGCGACGTCGATGATGCGGTACGGAAGCTCGACTGCCGCAAGCATTTCCCGCTCGAATTCGAGCAGCTTCTTGTGCTCGGCCTCTGCGTCCTCGGGCTTGACGTACGAGAACATCTCGATCTTGTCGAACTGGTGCACACGGATGATGCCGCGTGTGTCCTTGCCGTAGCTGCCTGCTTCGCGGCGGAAGCACGACGACCATCCGGCGTAGCGCCTCGGGCCGTCGGACAGGTCGATGATCTCGCCCGAGTGGTAACCCGCGAGCGCGACCTCGGATGTACCGACGAGGTACAGGTCGTCGGCTTCGAGTCGATAGATCTCGTCGGCATGCGCACCGAGGAACCCGGTTCCCGCCATGATCTCGGGGCGCACGAGCACCGGCGGGATCATCATCTGGAAACCGTTCTTGACCGCCTTCTGGGCCGCGAGCTGCAGCATTCCCTGCTGCAGCAGCGCGCCGTAGCCGGTCATGAAGTAGAACCGCGAGCCCGAGACCTTCGCGCCGCGTTCCATGTCGATGAGGTTCAGCGACTCGCCGAGCTCGAGGTGATCCTTCGGCTCGAAATCGAACGACGGAATCTCGCCGACGGTCTCGAGCAGCACGAAGTCGTCCTCGCCGCCTGCGGGGGCTCCCTCTTCGACGATGTTGGAGATCTTGCGCGCGGCGACGTCGAGGGCCGCGTCGGCCTCGTTCTGCGCAGCCTCGGCGGCCTTGACCTTCGCCGCCAGCTCGGATGCGCCCGCGAGCAGGGCCGGCCGCTCCTCGGCGGACGCCTTGCCGACCTTCTTACCCAGCGCCTTCTGCTCGGCGCGGAGCTGATCTCCGGTCAACACAGCGGCACGACGGGTGGCATCGGCCTCGAGCAGTGCATCGACGAGACCGGGGTCTTCGCCGCGGGTGCGCTGCGAGGCGCGGACAACGTCAGGGTTCTCGCGAAGGAACTTGAGGTCGATCACGACATGCAACCTTACTTGCCGAGGATCCCCAGGTAGTCCTCGCGTCCGAACATGCGAGCTGCGTCGATCGCCGACGGGTGGCCGCCGTGCGGATCCGCGCCGCCCTCGACGAGCGCCTGCACGACGTCGTCCTCGCCCTTGAACACCGCCCCGGCCAGCGGCGTCTGTCCCTTGTCGTTCGGACGGTTCACGTCGGCACCCCGTTCGACCAGCACTCGAACCGTCTCCGCGTGACCGTGGTACGACGCGAGCATGACCAACGTGTCACCGGACTCGTTGTTCAAGTCGGCGGGGACGCCCGCGTCGAGGTAACTCGCGAGCGCGGCCGTGTCACCGGTGCGCGCCATGGTGAACAGTCGGCCCGCCAATTCGGCGATGTCGGCGTCGTCTGCATCCGGGTGCGTCATGGGAACCGAACATACTCGGGCATGATGGAGGAGATGTCCACACCCGATCCCGCCCGGCCCGGGCGCTCGAAACCACGACGCAACCAGCGCACCGTGACCGCGCCCGTCGCGCGCCGAGGGCTGGCGTTGATCGCAATCGGCGCTGTCGCGGCCGCCGTCGTGACCCTCTTCGTCTCCGGGGGCTTCTCGCAACCCGAGAAGATCACCACCCACGCCGATTCCGGGCCTGCCACCAGCGGACCTGTGTCCGCGAGGTCGTTCGGATCCGCCGATCCTGGCACGTGCCTGCAGTGGACGCCGACCGACGATCCCGAGACCGACCGTCAGGATCTTGCCGAGGTGTCGTGTGCGGAACCGCACCGGTTCGAGGTCGCCCAGGACGTCGACCTGAGCGCGTACCCCGGCATCGAGTTCGCGCCCGGCTCCGCCTATCCGGGGGCACTGCGCTTCGGTCAGTTGCGTGACGAGCACTGCGTCGGCATCGTCGACGACTACCTGGGCACCAAGTTCGATCCGAACGGCAAGTTCAGCGTCGGGCTCATGTTCCCGTCGCAGTCCGGATGGATGGCAGGAGAGCGGACACTCCGATGCGGCATCCAGCAGTCGTCGAACACCGGGGTCCCTCAGGAGATGACCGGTTCGGTGCTCGACCAGGACCAGTCGAACGTATGGGACGTCGGCACCTGCATCGGCATCAACCAGAACGTGCCCGCCGACCCCGTCGACTGCAACTCGCCCCACGCGTTCGAGGTGGCGTCGATCGTCGATCTTCAGCAGCAGTTCCCGAGCGGAATCCCCAACGAAGCAGACCAGGACGCCTACCTCGAACCGACGTGCACCGCCACCGTCAACACCTACTTGGGCTCCGACACGGCTCTGCGCGACAAGACGCTGACGCTGTTCTGGAACACCATCGACGTCACCAGCTGGTTGGCCGGTAGCCGACAGATCACCTGCTCGGTCGGCAAGGAGCTCGACGAAGGCGGATTCGCCACCATCACCGGAAGCGCCAAGGGCGACATTCTGATCAACGGTCAGGCACCCGTCCCACCACCGGCGGCACCGGACGGACGCGCCTTGCCGACCCCGCTGCCCGGCGCAGCCCCGATCACCCCGGGAGGGTGACATTCCTTTCCACATGAGCGACGCCGACTTCGACAACGTGGTCTCCGACGCCCTCGACACCCTCCCGCCCGCGATCATCGACTTCATGGACAACGTCGTCGTCCTGGTCGAAGACGAACACCCCACCGAGGACATCCTCGGACTGTACGAAGGAATTGCGCTGACCGAGCGCTTCGAATACAGCGGTCATCTTCCCGACGTCATCACCATCTACCGTCGACCGATCCTCGAGATGGTCGACGACGCCGACACCGCTCGTCGCGAAATCGCCATCACGGTCGCCCACGAGGTGGGCCACCACTTCGGCATCGACGACGAGCGGTTGCACGAGCTCGGGTTCGGCTGACCTTCGGTCCCACGCCGCTCGAAGTCGGCATGGATGGCCCACTGCAGCTGTCTAGCGGATGCCGCGTGACATCGATGCCGACGGGGTGGCCGGTGAACGCGACGCCCGATCGGTCAGGAAAGCGAATACCAATCCGAGTCCGAGCCACAGCGTCGCCTGGGTCGCGAGGGACGACACTCGGAATTCCCACAGCAGCGCGGCCGGGAAGTCGTCGCCGACCTCGTCGATGCCGGGCAGCAGGACGTACCCCAGCCCGACGACGAGCAGGAACGCCGCCAGCGGGGCCGCTGTCCTGACGGCGAGCGACGCCTGCGCCGCAACCAGCTTCGCGACGTAGATCCCGACTCCGACGGCCAACAATCCGAGCGTCACCGACGCAAGCCACAGCCATGTGCGCTGGGAGATCGTGTCCGGATCTCCTACGGCAGGCGGATTGGCCGGGTACTTCAGGAACGGCACCGCCTCGATCGCGACCCATCCGAGAGCCGCGACAGCGAGGGCGAGCGCCGACCCCGACAGCGACGTGAACCGTCGCGCGTAGTGCAGGACCGTCGCGAAGATCGCCCCGAGCGCGAGACCGGCGAGTCCCGTCGCCAGGAACAGTCCGACGCGTTGGCCCTCGCGGCTGACGAGAGCATCGTCATCGCCGTGTGAATGCGCGCTCGGTGCGTCGTCGGCGTGGGAGTGGCCGCCCGCCGACTCTTCGATGGCGATGGCCGAGTCGACGTGTGGCTCACCGATCGTGAACGCGACGGCTCCCGCCAGCAGTCCGGCGATCAGTCCGGCGAGAAGACCCCGCACCAGCAGTTGTACGAACGTGCCGTGGAGTGAGTTCAGTGGCATGGCAGGCCCAGCAGGTGGCGTCCGTCGTGCATCAGTTCGTGCATGAACATTCCGCTGCGCGAAATGGCACCCTGGTCGAATCCGACCAGGTAGAGCACGAGGAAAGCAAGCAGAATCACCGCAGCTACGACGAGGGCGAGTGCCGCCGACTCGGTAGTGCTGCTGGGGGTATGGACAGTAGCCATCGGGGTGTTTCCTCCTGGGATTGTGCGTCCCGCCGAAACATGAAGCGATATGTGAGTTTTCTGGCTCCCGAACTCGCGTCCGGTCACAGTGGCGCAACCGCTCCGGATTTCCACCGGTATTACCTGCACACATCGCACTGACCCGCGAACTGTGGCACCGATCTCTCGTGTCTGTCAATGCAGACATACAGTGTCGCGCATGGCTCCGACCGTCACCCGGCTGTCCCTGATCAGCCATGCCATGACCGAGGCCATGCGTCGTGCGCGCTTTCCTTCGGACGAACCGGTCGATTCGGACGGGCTGCGGCGGCTGGACGAACTCACCCTCTTCATGAATGTGGACATCGTTCTGATCGCGCCCGAACGACGAACCCGCCAGACTGCCGACGCGTTGGGCTTACACGGCAGCATCGTCGACGATCTGGCCGACCTCAGGTACGGCGACTGGACCGGAGCCGGTCTGGAAGATCTGGCCGAGGGCGAAATGACAGGCCTCCTCACCGACACGTCGACGACGCCACCGGGTGGGGAGTCGATCGACGCGTTACTCACCAGAGTCGGCCACTGGATGGACCGAGTCAGCTCCGAACAGCGGCGGGTCCTGGCCGTGACGCATCCCGCGATCGTCAGAGCCGTCGTCGTACGCACACTCGATGCGCCTGCCGAGTCCTTCTGGCGCGTCGACATTCCCCCGTTGACGACGACCAGCGTGAACTTCCGCGGCGGCCGATGGACGTTGCGGTCGGTCGCCGAAAGAATCGCCTGAGCCATTTTCCCCCAACCGGGAACCGATCACCCGCGGATGCCGTCCAACTCCTACGAGAACGGAGTTCTCGTTCGATCCCGGAGCTCTTTCATTCCTGGTAAGGGAGTACTGATGCCAGCACACGTGCGTGTGGACCCTGTCGCTCTCGAAGCCGCTGCCGCGGAGCTCGACGCGGTCGCCTCCCGGTTGCAGGCAAGTCTGGCTGCGGCGTCGCTTCCGATTCAGGTGCTTCCGTCGGGCAGCGAAGAGGTGTCCCTGTTGGCCAACCGCTACTTCAAGCACGCTGCCGGCTCGTACACGCCGACCGCACGCGAGGCCGTCGACGAGCTGATTCAGACCGCGGCAGCCTTGCGTACACAGGCCGCGGCGTATCGCGACGTCGACCTCGAACACAGTCGCGCACTGGGCATCTGAGCCGGGAAACACCATCACACGACGGGGGTAGATCGATGACGCTGGGAGTGACAGGAGTCGTGTGGTTGCCACGCACGGCGATGGTCAATTCGACGACGCTGTTGGCCGGGGCCGGGCCCGCACCGCTGGCGGCGGCGTCGGGCGTGTGGCAGTCGGTGGCCGCTGCGTACACGGACGCAGCGGTCACCGTCACCCGCGTGATGGCGATCCTCGCTGCCGGATGGGAGGGCTCGACCGCCGACGCAGCGCAGGCCAGGCTCGGTGCGTTCTCCGCGTGGGCGCAGGCGTCGGCCATCAAGGCAGCCGACGTCGGAATCCACGCGGCAGGTGAGGCTGCGGCCTACACGACGGCCACCGTCGCGATGCCGAACCCGGTCGAGATCGCCGCGGTGGAATCCGCCAAGGTCGCCGCGTACGGCACCGGCGGAGCACTGAACGGAAGTGCCGCGGCACTCGAAGCCACTGCCCGCGTCCTCGACGTCCGAGCAGGTCTCGTCATGGAGGCCTACGAAGCTGCGACGACGCCACTCGCCGTACCGGTTTCGTTCGACAGCCCACCCGAGATCGTCGTCGACGCCTCGGGTGCGTCGTCGCGGGCGTCGACATCCATCGACGGCGCGACGTCCTACGAGGAATCCGGAGTGTTCGGGTTCGGTGCACGCACGTCCCCCGCACAGGCCGCCATCGCCGCAGTCACTGCGGCAGTACAGAATCCGGCCGTAGCAGGCGCGATCGGACAGGCCGCGAGCACGGCGGGTACCGTCGCCGGGTCGTCGGTCACGACGGTCGCCTCCGCGGCAACCAATCTCGGCGGCGCAGCGGTGTCGTCACTGATGAGTGCCACTCAGGGCACATCCCAGTCTCCCGCACCGATGCAGGCAGCCACCCGGGGAGATGCCGGTGCACCGGTCCGGACGCGGGCGGTGTCGTCGACTTCCACTGGCCCCGGCGGTCTTTCGGGCCTCGGCTCGAGCGGTGGGTCGCTCGGAGGTTCACGCCTTCCGGCAGCAGCACCAGGAAGCGTCACAGGACAACTTGCCGGAACCGAACGAAACATGTTCGGCAGCAACCTCTCCGGAGGCCCAGGGACAGGACCACTCGACGCGGCCGCCGCCACTCGCGGTGGTCACGCGGCCGCCCCGATGGCGGGAGTTCGCGCCGACGACGGAGACGACGAACACGACACCCCCGATTACCTCAAGCAGTTCGAGCACTTCGCGGACGGACGTACGGTGGCGCCGTCCGTCATCGGCGCCGAACCGGCAGGAGTGGAGCCTACGGAACGACCCGGTGATCGGAACGGTCGTTGATCGACTTGGGAACGCGACCTGTCGGCCACGGCCTTCCGTTCGTCGAGCTCGACGACGATTGCATGGACTACCTCGTCGAGCGGCTCGGCATCGCCGAACTGCCCGTCGTGCTCGACGTCTTCCCGCGTTTCGACGCGGCCGCGGATCGGCAGGCCGCGCTGGTTCGTGGGCGTGCGGGGCTCGTCGAGCACGGAGCGGTCAGCGACGATCACGTACATCCGGATCTCGAGGCGTGGCTGCGCACTCTCGAGCGTCCCACCTGGTACATCGCGGCCCGGCTCGTTCCGCGCCCGTACGGCACCGGGTCGATCACTCGGGTCTGCCGGGCGGCAAGCGAGTCCGGTTCGGTGATCGCCGTACGCCGATCCGGCCTCCTCACCATCCGCGCCACCGTCGCCGATCCCGCGCGTGACGTGCTCGACGCCGTCGGGAGCGAGCCTGCCTTGGACTTCGTGGGCGTCTCCGCGCCGACCGACACTCTCGCCGAGGCCCTCGATGCCAGCCCGACCGACGCCGGAGCCACTGCCGACCGTCTAGCAAGTCTCGGTATCGACCGTTCCGCAGCCGCGGACATCGCGTCGGCTCTCGCCACATGCACCGCACACATTGAAATAACTTGCACGACAACAAATTTCGGAACCAGCGCTACCGATCCACTTCCGATCGCGGTGTTCGACACTCCACGGGGCCGCCTCGTCGCGACCACGAGTACCGCCGCAGACGGTCGACGATGGACGTCGTTCGCGCCCGGTTCCGATGCGCGCATCAGGTCGGCGCTCACCGACATGGCTCAGCGAGCGGAAGCGTCGGGCGTCAGCTGATCGGGTTGTCCGCGACGTGACTTCCCTTGCCCGCGAACGGCGGCAGGAACGTGCCCCAGCGGACGCAGGTCCAGCCACCGCCTGGCGTCGGCACCAGTTCGACGGTCTCGGTGTTGTTCAGGTGATTGTCGGCGGCGAACTCACCGTCGACGCCTCCCAGCACCGCGCCCACCAGGCGAATGGCGGCACCGTGACTGACCACGACCACGTCGGGAGCGTCCAGATCGGTCAGGTGCTCGTCGCGCAGCGATTCGAGCACCGGCACGTAACGGTCGAGGATGGACCGTCCGCTGTCCCCGCCGGGGGCCTGCGCGTCCAGGTCGCCGGCCTGCCACTTGCCGTAGATCGCCGTGAAGGCGTCGTGCGCTTCCTTGTCGGTGCGGTCTTCCCACTCACCGACGAACGTCTCCTGGATACCGTCACGTTCCTGGGCAGGGACGGAGGTGGCCTTGGCGATGTGCTCGGCGGTCTGTCGCGCACGCAACGCCACCGACGAGACCAGGACGCTCGGGGGCGTCGCGACGAGTGTGTCGCCGAAGCGCTTGGCCTGTTCGTGTCCGAGGTCGGTCAGGGCTGCGCCGGGCGGGAGGGTGTCGAGGCGTTTCTCGACGTTCGCGAACGTCTGACCGTGCCGTACCAGTATCAACTTGCCCGTCATCTATCCGCCTTGCCCGTCGTCCGACTTGCCCTCGCGCAGTCGCTCCAACCATCCGATCTGCTCGTCCAACGAAGGCGGCGTGCTTCCTGTTCCCATCGCGACGGGCCAGGATCCGAGAAATCGAAGAGTCATCTTGCGATGCAGGGCGCCGAGCGCTTCGGCCACGATCGGGTCCTCGATATGGCCGGCGCAGTCGACGAAGAACCTGTAGGTTCCGAATTCCTTTCGGGTGGGCCGTGATTCGATGCGGGTCAGGTCGATGTCGCGGAGTCCGAACTCGGCGAGGGCGGACTGCAGCACACCGGGCACGTTGTCGGGCATCAACACCAGCGCGGTGCGGTCCGCTCCGGTAGGGGCGGGCGCACGCCGCGGCGGGCTGACGAGCACGAAGCGGGTGCGAGCCGTGTCCACGTCGGCGACGCCGTCGGCCAGGGACGGCAGTCCCAGCCTCTCTCCGGCAAGGGACGTCGAGACGGCCGCGTCGGCGAGACCGGCAGCGACGTCCTCTGCCGCACCGGCGTTCGACGACGCGAACTGCACCTCGGCGTCCGGGATCCTTCGCTCCAGCCACTCTCGAACCTGCGCTGCCGCAATGGGATACGCGCGGACCGACTTCACGTCGTCGAGCGCGATTCCCGGCCGCCCGAGTATCGAGAAGGCGACGTCGATCTCGGTCTCGGCGATGATCTGCAACCGGCTGGACGCAGCCAACGCGTCGAGCGTCGGAGGAACCGAACCTTCGACCGAGCTCTCGATGGGTACCACCGCGGCAGCCGCTTCACCGTCGCGCACGGCCTGCAACGCTGCCGGCTGACTGCCGTACGGGACACGTTCGATATCGCGACCGAATCCGAGTGAATCGAGGACGCCTGCGGCCTCCAACTGGCCGAGCGCCATTTCGGTGAACGTTCCCGACGGGCCGAAGTACGCGATTCTAGGCACGACTGCCAGATTACGTCCCCAGCGAATCCGTGCGGATCAAACCCGCCGCGTCCAGTTCGCGATGCGCGGCCGATGCGTCGTCCACCTCGATGCCGAGCAACACGGTACGGACGGCATCTGCCGCCTCGGGGCGCAGTGCCGCCAAGGCCGCGACGTCGGGATCAGCCAGCGCGGCAGGAATGTCGTCGCCACGCAGCGCGGCGACGGTGGCCGCGACGACGGCGATCGCGTCGGCACCCGACCGGGCCCGCGCGGTGAATCCGACCTCGGAATGCGCGACGACGGCAAGCACGTCGGCGATATGACGCGGGGGCTGCCAGGCCGCGATGCCCGGGGTGCGGTGAGCGTCGACGATCGCGGTCACGGTGTCCAGCGCCGACGCGTCGGACAATTCGGGATAGAGGACGACGGGCGACGGCAGCCGCAGCGCGAGCGCGTCGGGAAGGGTGTCGTCATCGACGTTCACCGTGTACCGCACGACCTCGTACGACGCGCGGCTGTCGCGCAGCCGGTCCGGATCCACGTCGAGCTCCACGACCACGCGACCGAGCTGCACGTCGTCGTCCAGACCCAGCAGGACGGAGGCCGGAACGACGACGGGACCTGCCGTGATCGCCCTCTCGCCGCCGGTGGACGCGGGGTATCGCTGCTGCAGGAGGCCTGCGACGAGCGCGTTCGGGTCGGGCCGGTGCGGTACGCCCAGCGTCAAGGGAATGGACACCGTCTACACGCTAGACCGCCCGCTGCACTTGCGGTCCAAGGAAGTGTGGACTAACTTAGGTTTGCCTCACCTCGTATCCCACGCATCGGAGGAAGCCCATGCTCGGCGCTACCACCAACGGACCGTCCACCGCCGAACGCGTTCGCAGCGCATGTGCGCGTGCGGAGGGTGCTGCACTCGCCATCGAGGGCAGCGAACCCGTGGTCACCACGATGCATCATCTGCGCTCCAACGGTGAGGTGGTCCTCGCGGTGCCGATGGACTCGCCCATGGGGTCCATCGCGTGGCAATCGTCCCGCGCAGGAGTTCCGGCCGTGCTCGAACTGACCGATCACGCGCCACTGGCACTACGCGAGCCGGTCCGATCGCTGGTGTGGTTGCGCGGCGAGCTGCGTCCCGTTCCCGAGTCGCTCATGCGCCCGATGGCCGGGGCGGTCGCCGCCGAACATCCACACCCGTCGCTGCTCGACGTCGGACACAGCACCGTACTTCTTCGCCTGATCATGTCGTCGGCCGTCGTCGCCGACAGTACGGGCGCCGAGCCCGTTGCCGTCGACGATCTGCTCGCAGCCGAGCCGGATCCGTTCTGGGAGATGGAAACCAGCTGGCTGCAGCATCTCGACGAGGATCACACCGACCTCGTCAACCAGCTTGCCCGACGCCTCCCCCCGTCGCTGCGGCAAGGACGCATCCGCCCACTGGGCATCGACCGCTACGGCATCCGGTTGCGCATCGAAAGCGACTACGGAGACAACGACGTTCGACTCGGTTTCGCCGAGCCCGTGGACGACACGATGTCGCTGAGCCGAGCACTTCGCGTCCTCGCGGGATGCCCGTTTCTGAACGGACTGCGCGCCAGGAGTTGAGTCGCACGAGGCAGACTTGCCTTCGTGATCGACGTCAAGAGCTGGCTGAATCCGCCGTCGCCGACTACCGGCCCTCCGCTGGAACCGTCCGAGCGACGTGCGATCAAGATCGAGATAGCGATCGTCCTTCTGGTGACGTTCGGGCTCAGCGGACTCAGCAGCATGCTGTCCCTCGTCGAGGACGCGCTGCTCGCAGGCAGTCTGTCGGATCAGACCGTCGCCCTGAACACGTCGAGCTCGAGCCTCGGCATCATCGACCTGCTCTACCAGGTCCTGCGCATTCTCCGCCTGTGCGCGTGGGGTGCGCTCGGCCTGTATCTGCTGTGGCGTGCCGGGCTCGGACCGAAGCTGATCGGTCTCGCGAAACCCCGCGTTCGGCCCGACCTGCTCCACGGGGTCGGTCTGGCCGCGCTCATCGGCATTCCGGGGCTCGCGCTGTACCTCGTCGCCAACGCACTGGGCCTGAACCTCACCGTCGTCCCCAGTGCGATCGACGACCACTGGTGGCGTGTTCCGGCCCTCGTCGGCTACGCCTTCGCCAACTCGGGCGCCGAGGAGATCATCGTCGTCGCCTACCTCATCTCGCGGCTACGACGCCTCGGCGTCTCCGAGAACGCATCCCTGCTCGCCTCGGCCCTGCTGCGCGGGTCCTACCACCTCTACCAGGGCCTCGGCGGCGGAATCGGCAACGTCGCGATGGGTCTCGTGTTCGGCCGGTACTGGCAGAAGACCGGCCGGTTGTGGCCGCTGCTCATCGCTCACGCGGTGATCGACATCATCGCCTTCGTCGGATACACAGCCCTGAAAAACCAGTTGTCGTGGCTGCCGTGAAAACCCCTCGTCATTCCTGCAGGCTCCACTCCTCGCCCTCCGGTCATTCCTGCAGGCTCCACTCCCTGGGTACAGTCACATCGTGAACGACGACCAGCGGAACCGGGGGAACCCCAGGCAGGGCCCACCACCGCCGCGCCGAGTTCCTCCCCCACCCGGCTAC
>NZ_JABUCO010000045.1:0-11576 GCF_019835205.1 Rhodococcus sp. BP-261
CTTCGAGGCGACCCGGCGAATCGCCTCGAACTCCGAGAGCTCGGCGTCGGATTCCAACACCGTCTCCACCATGCGCACTGCTCGCTGCCGGAACTCCGGCGGGTACTGACGTGGCATAGCTCCATCCCCCTACAAAGAACGGAACAAAACCTGGGGTACTTCAGGCGTTGCATGCGGTGACGGTGGAGTCGGGGTCGATCTTCGAACGGATCGGCCGAAGCCTGCCGAGGATTCGATGGTGGTGTCGGCCCGGGGTGTTCGTCGGTGTCGACGACAACGGGATCGGATTTGCGTTGCGGGACGGAGACTTCGACTATCTCTTCGGCGAAGACACCGCTGTTCTGGGCGGCGACGGCTTTGTGGTGGGAGGCGGCAGCGAGGGCATCTTGGTCATCGCGGCTGCTAGAGAATTTGGCGCGTAGGTGCTCGGCTGTTTCGATCATGCATCCAGGCGCGGGAAGTTCATGCCGCCCGACGGCTAGTCGCTCTGTGTGCAATATCGTATCAATATGATACTTTTCGACGCATGGCAACCATCCTCGATCGGATCGTCGAATTCACGGCGGACCGCCGCGGATATATCACCACCCGCCAGGCAAGGCATATCGGTATCGACCCGACTCAGCTCAGGTTACTGACGGCTCGGGGGCAACTCGAGCACCATGCGCGCGGGGTCTACCGCGTTCTTTCGACGCCGCCCGCAGCTCACGACGATATGGCAGAAGCGGTCGCATGGTCGCTCGGGCGTGGTGTCGTGTCCCATGCGTCCGCACTGCACCTGTACGGACTGCTCGGGGAGTGCCCTACCCCAATCTGCATCACCGTTCCGCGCGACAACTACCCACGATCGGCAGGATCGGACCGCTACCGCATCCGCCGCAGAGACCTTCACACATCCGACATCACCGAACATCTCGGCATTGCAGTCACGACCATCGAACGCACTTTGCGTGATTGCGCTGCCGACGGTATGGACATTGACTGTTTGACGGGCGCGATAGATAAAGCAGTTTCGGTCGGGTTGCTCGATCGCACGACTGCTCGAGAGCTGAGGGGTATTCGCTGGCCACAGGCGGAGAATCTTCGATCCGCCGCTCTCGCGCGGCTCCGACGTCAATCCGTGGATGCGACAACTCCGATGTCACAATCCCGGTTGGCCGTGCTCAGCTCGTTCATGCGGCTCGCTGTGGTCGACGGTTACAGCGGCGTGACGATGCGTAGCTTGGCGGGCGCTTTGAACATGAAAGCGCCGAGCCTGTACAGCCACTTCCCAGGGGGCCGTGACCAAATCGCCGCCGAAGCATTGCGCTGGAATTGCTTCGCATTCGCCCAAAGTGCGGTGCGAGCAGTCGACGGCATCAACGACCCGGACGAGTTCTTCGATGCATTGGTGCGCAACCATGCACTGCAGCAGTTCGCACTGGTTCAAAATGACATCTTCGACCTCATCGTTGCATCCGACAGGATCACGGGAACTACCCTTCCCGAGAACATCCGCGATGAAGTACTCGACCTGTCGGACGTCTACCGCCGTACGTTGTTCGCCGCCATCCGGGATATCGGCTTCGTCGGTGAGCTCGCTCTTGTGGGGGACATCGCGATCACGGTGCTGGACGGGGTGAGTTCCTGGACGCGTAATAGCCCTGGCATGACAGACGACGCTGTCGCCGATGCCGCGTTGACTACCGTCCGAGCTGTACTTGCAGCGCACTCGACTACAGAGGAACTCCGCAGCGCCAAGTAAGTGGCCTTCCTGTGCCCAACGCGCTAGCCGCCCGGGCAAAGCCAAGATCGAGCTGCATCCCTGCTTGTGGCGGCATCGCGCCGCGTCTCGACCGGTCCCGCAACGGCCGGCTCGGCCGCCACTCGTTACGCGCCCGTAAAAAGCTAACGAAAATTAGCCCGAACCGTTTCATTCGATGCTAAGTTTTGAACTACCAGAACCCCAGCGGACGCTGTCGACCGAGCTGGTGGGGATCTGGGAAGCAACCCCGTCAGGGGGCAACTTGACCGAGCGCGACTCGTAACGTCCAGAACGGAACGAATTTGATTTCACCTCGATTGCCAGCCGCTTAAGAAACGTCGGTAAGTTCTCGCTCTTCCGCTACGCGGAGTACTACGCAGCTGTACCGGCTGATCTCTAAGCCTGCTCGAATGTGCTGCTGTCTCCGAATGCAGCGCACTTCCACACCACGATCGCGCCACGGGTCCGGTCGCGAGTTTTCGACTCCGTAGGACTGGCATTTTCCTTCAGCCAGCATCGACGGCGTTAAGAGCTGAATCTTCGCGGCTACTGGTGCCCAGTGTTTTCGCGCGCTGACCAATGCACTCGAACGACAGATCGAAGTAGGCCCACGAGCCTGCACCTCAGAAAGGCAGTTATCGATGAGCACTGTTGCTCAAAAAGATTCGCGGACCATCATCAACCTCGAGGGTCGGCACGCGTTGGTGACCGGCGCGGCATCCGGTATCGGCGCAGCCACGGTCGAGGTTCTCAAGGCTGCTGGTGCGACAGTCGTGGGACTCGATCTCACAACCCCTACCTCGACGTATGCCGACGCGTTCGTCGAGGGCGATGTCACCGACATCGCGGTGCGAAGCCGGGCACTGGATTTCTTGGCATCAGCACCGAAAGACGCCATCCTCGTCAACAATGCTGGAATTGCACTTCAGCGGACCCTTTCGGACACCACGCCTGACGAGTCACGGCAGGTCTTCGAAGTCAATGTGTTTGCGCCGCTGTTCTTCACTCAAGAATTCGCCTCGCGTGGGTATGAAGGATCGATTGTCAATCTCGGTTCGATCATGAGCTTCGGTGCCGAACTCGGAACCGGCGTGTACGCAGTGTCGAAAGCCGCTGTCGCGAACCTGACACGGCTCGCCGCGTTGGAATACGAGGGCAGGATTCGAGTCAACGCCGTATGCCCAGGCTCCATCCGAACCGAAATGGGTCTGGCATCGTGGATCGGCCACCACAGCGAAGACATGGTGGAGTCACGACTGTCCGCCATTTATCCGATGGGTCGAATCGGGCTACCTACTGAAATAGCCCAGGTCATTGCTTTCCTCTCCAGCGACCTCGCAGCATTCGCCAATGGGGCGGTGTGGACCGTCGACGGTGGGCTCACTGCCGCAACTGCCGAGCGCGGCCTCGAAGTGCTCTGACATCGCAGGAGGTACGAAAACCCACCACCCGCTACGAACAACCCACTTCGGGTGAAACACCGCTATCAGACGGTCGAGAAGCCAGAGATTCGTAAAAGAAGGGCTACAAACAATGGATAATTCATCGACTCGCCGAGCAAGCGAGCCCACCAAGACCGGTAGAAGAGTGCTGTGGGCTTCACTGACCGCAGCAATTCTCGTGACGGCGGCGTGCAGCACCGGGACAGCATCCGATTCTGCTTCAGGAGAGGGTATTTCGGCTCCATCCTCACTCCCACCGTTCGTCTCGTCGGCCGAGGAGGGGCAACCGACCAACTTGCCTCGCAGCATCGGCTTTCCGCAGTCCACCACGAACGAATACGACAACGACATCGCCGCCGGTCTACGAGCTGGTGCCGCCGACACAGGGATGGAACTCCAGGCAGCGGTAAGCGATGGCGATCCCCAACGCCATACGCAAATAACCGACCAGTTCCGGACCTCCGGTGTCGGCTCGATCGTAACAAGTGTCCTCGATCCGGCTGCGCAACAACCTGGTCTGCTCGCGGCCATCGAGCAAGGCATGGCTGTCCAGACAGTGGTCATGGGCCCGTCCACCTCGACAGCCAACGCACCTCAATACGAAATCGGAAAAGCACTTGCGCTGGCTGCCCGCGATTTCATCGAGAACACGCTCAATGGCAAAGCAACAGTAGCAATTCTCAACATCGACTCCGTGGAGTCCGTTCGTCCGCGCTACCAAGCAATCCGAGACGTTCTCGCCGAAATTCCCGGTGCGAACATCGTCGGAGACGTAGAGCCGGCAACACAGGACAGTCAGGCAGGCTACGAAACTACGGCCACCTTGCTGCAGAAGGATCCACAGATCGACGTCGTACTGGGCGAAGACTATTTCGGAGTCGGCGCCTTAGCCGCTATGCAATCCAGTGGACGCGATCTGAGCAGGGTGTTCATCGGCGGAACGAACGCGTCGAACGAACCACGGGACAACATTGCCAAGGGAACGGCATATCGAGCGGTGGTGAGTACATCACCAGCGATCATGGCGTACTCGATGGCACGCCACGCGGCCGACTGGGTCGACGGCAAGGCAATCCCGCAGGGCATGTGCATCGTTCCGTTGGTACTCGATTCCCCAGACGCGGTCACTGCCTTCGAGAACGACATGAATGACCTCAAAGGCACCTACGAAAACCCCCAACGACTCTCGAAATACCTGACGTTCCTCGGTTCCATCTCCTACGAGACCCGAGATCAGTGGTTCACCGACACCTGGACGCCCACCACGTGCAGCGACCAGTAGACGAGAGGTCAACGAACATGAACGCTCTCTCCCGTGCCCGTACGACACCTTCGACGATTGCGCCCGGCCCGAACACACGACGACTCGGGCTTCTCGTCGTCGTAGCACTACTTGTAGTGCTGTTCAGCATTCGCCACAGCTCGTTCCTAACCCTCGACAATGCACAAACGACTCTGTTGAACATCACCAGCATTGCCATCGCTGCCATGGGGTCGGCAATGCTGTTGATCAGCGGCCACATCGATCTTTCGATCGGCGGCATGTATGCGCTCATCTCGATGGTGGTCGCATTCGTTGCAGTACAAGCCGGAATGACCGCAGCCGTACTGGCGGGACTACTCGTGGGCGCGTGCCTCGGTTTCATCAACGGAGCCCTAGTTCGTCTGCTGAAGATCAGTCCGTTGATCGTGACGATCGGCCTCATGTCCGTGTACGGGGGCGCTGCGTATGTGGTGAGCAGCCAGTCCATTTTCGGATTCAGTGACGGGTTCTTGGCAATCGGGCGCGGCAGCCTGGCCTCGATACCTATTCCCACGATCGTTGCTGTCGTGACTGTGATCCTGGTCGGCTTCTATCTCACCCGCACTGTCGGCGGAATGCGCCTGTACGCAGTCGGCGGCGACAAACTGGCTGCCCAGCGTTCCGGCGTTCGGGTCGGACGGACAGTCCTGGCGGTCTACACAGCGAACGGGCTCCTGATCGGCCTGGCCGCGATTCTCACCACCGCACAGCTGGGCAGCTCATCACCTGCGCTGGGTGCGAATTTCTCCTTCGACGTTCTCACCGCGGTGATTCTGGGCGGCGTCGCGTTCGACGGCGGGTCCGGACGACCGATCGGCATCGTCATCGGAGTCCTGACCATCGGTGTTCTCAACGCGGGTTTGGTGTTCGAAGGCTTGCAGTACTGGTGGCAGGAAGTGGCCAAGGGTTCGATTCTCCTACTCGCGCTGGCAGCAGATCAAGCGAGCACGGCTCACCGAGCTCGCAAGTCCGCACGCGGGCCAGCACCAACTTCCCCTTCAGTTGCCGAAGGCCAGAACACCAAGCCCACCGCACCAGCTTCCACACCGTTGACTCCCGACTTGCAAACTCCTGGCGAGGTCGTTGTCGAAGTAGAGGGCGTAAGCAAGAGCTACGGCGCTATGCAGGCTTTGGAGCCCCTCTCCATATCCCTTCGCAAAGGAGAGATTGTTGCGCTTCTCGGCGACAACGGCGCGGGCAAGAGCACGCTGACCAAGATCATTTCCGGGGCCGTGCAGCCTAGTGGGGGCTCGCTTGTGCTCGACGGCAAGCCGGTCGAATTCACCGAACCCGCCGACGCCCGTCGGGTCGGCATCGAGACGGTCTATCAAGACCTGGCGCTGTGCTCCAATCTGAACATCGTCCACAACATGGCGCTAGGTAAGGAAGCGACGAGACGGTGGCTCGGAGTGAGGATACGAGATGATCGGCAGGCCACCACCGAGACGGCAGCCAAGCTCAGCAAATTGGCAACCCGGTCGTTCTCCCCGCTCACGCAGGTCGATGCCCTGTCCGGGGGTCAACGCCAAGCCGTGGCAATCGCGCGCGCAATCGGCGACAACGTGCGGCTCGTGTGTTTCGACGAACCGACCGCCGCGCTGGGGGTGACACAAACCGAAAACGTCTTGCGACTGGCGCAAACCACTGCCGGGCAAGGCGCCGCCGTTCTGATGGTCACTCACGACGTGGCCTCCGTGAAGAAGATCTGCCACCGCGTCGTCGTCCTTGCCCGCGGTCGGAAAGTTCACGAAGGTCCAGTCGACGCGCTGACCGAGCACGAATTGATCGATCTCATGTCCGGACGGTCACGGGCACACAACTGATGACGACTCATTCACGAAAGGATTCGCTGTGACCGATGATTACGAACGCGCGGCGTGCTACTTCAGCTCGATGAGCGTTGCCCCCGGTGAACCACTCACCGTCCATTCCGCGGCGCGAGGCCACGACACGTGGAATCTGGACATCTATCGGATCGTCGGAAACGAGGGGACCAGCTTTTATCCCCGCATGCAATGGCAGGCTCGAGCTCCGATAAACCCCGTCCGTTACTCCTCCTCTCAGCCCGGCCCGCCGACGGTGGGCGGCGCCGATGCTCACGGTTGTGGATGGCCGGGAGAGCGCGTGCTCGACGCTGTAGCCCGCGACTGGAAATCGGGACTGTACCTGGCGCGAATGACCACAGAAGCGGAGCCGGCTCGGACCTTTCCACTGCAGTCGCCGAACCCGCGTGCGGCCGGTGGGCCCGGAGGCGCATGCGCCTTGTTCGTCGTTCGCGGTGGCCACCACAAGCACCGCGTTTTGCTTCAGCTGGGTGTGGCTACGTGGAATGCCTACCATCTCTGGAACGATCAAAACCTGTACATGGGCGACGTCGGTGACATCTACGGTGAGGACAGCTACGAACTGCGCACACCGATCGTCTCGTTCCAACGTCCCGGGATCGGGTTGTCCGGGCGTAGCCGGATTCATACTTTCCCACCGATCGCGTTCCAGTACACGGTGCCGTTCATCGAATTTCTGCGACAAGAAAATATCGACATCGACTACTGCACTGGCATCGATATTCACTCCGGCGCCGTCGACTTATCGAACTACGATCTTCTGCTGACAGTAGGACACGACGAGTATTGGTCCGGTCCTCAGCGCGATGCCGTCGACGCATTCCTGGCGCGCGGAGGCAACGCAGCATATTTCGGTGGAAACTTGTGCTTTTGGCAGATCCGCTACGCCGATGACCTCACCAGCTACGAATGCTACAAACGTTCCACGCACCTCTCTGGAGGAGAGCCGCTCGACCCGATTTATCGGTCGCCAGACGAGAACCCCGGGTACGACAACAGCGGCGTGACTGTCGAATTCTGGACCGATCCGATCAATCGATCACCCATCAGCACGATCGGCACAGAGATGAGGGCTTTCGCCACCGATAGGGACGGTGCTCGCGTCCCGACCGTCGGTGCAGCGTGGTGGTGGGAAAATTTTTATGGTCCACCCAGACCTCCAAAAGGCTTTACCGTCAGTGTTCCCGAGCACTGGGCTTTGGCAGGCACCGGGCTGGAGAAGGGCCAGGTTTTCGGCGAGAGGCAGAAAATCGTGGGATTCGAATGCGACGGTCTGGACGTCGAGTGGCTCGATCGCGATGTACCGGTGCCGTTGCGCCCGGACGTGGCCACCGACACGACCATCCTTGCTTACGCCGATTGCAGCGACTGGGAAATCACCGCTGACGACCTGGAGTCTATGCCGCCCGGCGTCGAAGGCCGCGACATCGTCGCGTCGGCGGGCGGGTTCGTCACGATGATTCATGCTCAGCGCGGTCAGGGTCAGATTTTCAATGCGCCGGTGACGGATTGGGCGCACACGCTCATCGACTTGAACGACTACACCGAGATCTACACCACCCCGCGACCAGTGAACCCCGCATGCCCCGAAGCCCGCAGAATCACCCGGAACGTTCTGGAGAAGTTAGGAGGAGTAGCCCCGTCCCACTCCGCTACGACGTGACCGATCCACCTCCGCGGGATGCGTACTTGTTCACACCGCGGAGGTCTCGAGCGGAGAACCTGACAGTGCATGAAGGTCCCGGAGGCCTTCGAATCACCAGCGAAATCGCACCGTGATCGCCGATACTGCGATCACGGTGCGAACAACAGGAAAACCGATCGACCGTCCGACGGTTCCCGGCCAGAGGTCGCTGTACAGAACACCTTGCCGGCCTCACCGGCCGATCCCGGCGTCGTACAGGCTAGAGACGCAAAGTCACTTGTCGACAGCCTCTTTGGCCTGTTCGGGCGTTTCGACTGCCGTGAAGCGGGGTGCTTTGCGAACAAGAACAGGACCGACGATCGCGATGAATGTCAAGAGCACCAGCGGAAGGAGAGGCATCCAGGCGATACCCATGTTGTCGACGACAGCGGTTATAGCTGCTGGACCAATGAACATTCCCGACACGCCGATCGCGTTGACCAGACCGATGTTTCGGCCGGAGTTCTGAGGGTCCATACGACCGGCAGCCGACAGCATGATCGGGACGATGCACGATACCCCGAGTCCCACTAGACCGAATCCCACCAGTGCTTGCACCGGGGAGGATGCGGTCATCATGCATGCAGCACCGAGTGCACCCACGGCCCCGCTGCCACCCATGACGGTCTTCTGACCAAACCGTTCGGTGAGCTTGTCGCCCATCATGCGCCCGACGAATTGCGCACCGGAGAACACCGTCACGGCCATTGCAGCGGTCCCGGCAGTGGTGTCGAGGGTTCGACGAACGAACTCTTGGCCCCAGTCGTAGGTTGCGTTCTCGGCGAGGTAGGAGACGAAAGCCAACAGACCGAATCCGACCATGACGGAGATACCCACGTATCTGGCGACGGACGGGGTCGACGCGGGCTCCGAGTCGGCAGCTTCCTGACGTGCGTCGACGACCGGAACGTCGATTTCTTCGTCCTGGCGAAGATACATTCGTCCGAAGACGTAGCCGAGAATCGACATCGTCAGTCCCATAGCCAGGAAGGGGACCACGGCGCTCTCGGTGAAGGATCGGGCAAAGGCGCTGCCGACGAAGCCGAAGAGGAAACCGCCAGCGGGGTAGGCGGCGTGAAAGGACGAAATTATCGGTCGACCGTAGTGGCGTTCGAGCTGAACACCGTTGACGTTGATGACGATGTCGACGAACCCGCGCAATGTGCCTGCAAGCAATCCGAACGCGAGGAGTACAAACATGCCGTCGAGAAATGCCAGGGGCAAGTACAGGAGAGGGTAGATCGTCAACGACGGAATCGCGACGTTGCGGCATCCCCAACGGTCGATCAGTGGACCTGATACCGCGCAACCGATAGCGAAACCGAGTCCGAGTGCGAACGCAAGTGAGCCGAAGCTCGCGTCACCGTCATCGCCTTCCCAACCGAGGCTGAACCGAAGCGATGTGGTGCTCGTCGACCACATGACGATGACGGCGCCCAATTGGAAGAATCCGAAAAATGTTGCCAACCGCGACCATTTGAGTCGGCGTGACACCGCAGGGTGCGTGCTTCTGGTTTTTCTCACAGTTCATCCTCGATAGATGGGGAGTCGGCTGCGCGACAGTCGGTGCGCAACCCCGGAATGCGTTGCGTCGGTGAGACGCATATGTGTAGGCCCGATCCGGACATTTCAGGCTTACGAACGGACGTTAGCCTATCGAGGATCTGTTTCGCAGACGTTTCGAGCTCGAAAACTCGAATTTCGTTCGTGCAGGCTCGGATTCGTCCGGGCACAGGGTGTGTGCACCGGAAGCCAGACCATGTCGCGCCACCCAGACTGACAGTCTGACGCTCGCCTTCCAGTGCGAATTACGGGGAGGACACGAGAGGTGACTTGCGGCAAGGTCAGAGCGTGCGACGGCGTCCGACACGCTCTGACCTTGTTGCGACCCAACTCGATTCGCCTGTGCTACGCGACGCCTTCTGCTCGCGCTGCTGCCGCAACTGCGTCCGCAACGGCCGGGGCGACACGCGGGTCGAGTGGGCTCGGGACAATTTTGTCCGTCGCCAACTCGTCGCCGAGAACCGAGAGGATTGCCTCGGCAGCGGCGAGCTTCATGCCTTCGGTGATGCGGCGTGCTCCGGCGTCGAGTGCGCCCTTGAACACGCCGGGGAAGGCGAGCACATTGTTGATCTGGTTCGGGAAGTCACTGCGTCCGGTCGCGACGATCGACGCGTACTGCGCCGCGCGGTCCGGGTGGATTTCCGGGTCCGGGTTGGACAGAGCGAAGACGATCGACTCGGGTGCCATGGACGCGATGTAGCTTTCGTCGATCTGGCCGGCCGAGACACCGAGGAACACGTCCGCTCCGGCGAGCGCATCAGCCGCGGTTCCGGTGACGCCGCGGGGGTTGGTGCGGGCTGCGAGCTCGGTCTTGACGATGTTCAGGTCGGTGCGATCGGAGGAGACGACGCGCTTCGAGTCGAGCACGACGACGTCGGACACGCCCGCGGCGAGAAGAATGTTCGCGCAGGCGACTCCTGCCGCGCCTGCGCCCGAGATGACGACCTTCAGTCCTGCGGTGTCACGGCCCTGCACCTTCGCTGCACCGTTGAGGGCAGCGAGGACGACGATGGCGGTGCCGTGCTGATCGTCGTGCATGACCGGGCAGTCGAGTGCCTCGATGACGCGTCGCTCGATCTCGAAGCAGCGCGGGGCGGAGATGTCCTCGAGGTTGACCGCGCCGAAGCTGTGGCGCAGACGCACGATGGTCTCGACGATCTCGTCGACGTCGCCTGTGTCGAGGACGATCGGGATGGAATTGAGTCCGGCGAAGTTCTTGAACAGCGCTGCCTTGCCTTCCATGACGGGAAGCGATGCGCGCGGGCCGATGTCGCCGAGGCCGAGGACGGCGGACCCGTCGGTGACGACGGCGACGAGACGGTCGGTCCAGGTGTACTGCTTGGCCAGCGCATCGTCCTGCGCGATGGCGCGGGATACCTGGGCGACACCGGGCGTGTAGGCGATGGACAGGTCGCGCTGCGTCTCGAGGGGTGTAGTCAGCTCGACGGAGAGCTTCCCACCGAGATGCTGAAAGAAGATTTCGCTGTCTGAGATGTCGGTGGCGGATGACGTCGTGATGGTCATGTCGTGTCCCACTTTCGTTCTGATTAAAGGGCTTTGAGTTCTTCGATGACGGAGTTGACGGACTTCTTGGCGTCGCCGAACAGCATCGAGGTGCGGTCCGCGGTGAACAGCGGGTTGTCGATGCCGGCGTATCCGGAGCTCATCGAACGCTTGAGCACGATGACCGACCGGGATTCGTCGACGTTGAGAATCGGCATGCCGTGAATCGGGCTGGACGGGTCGTTACGCGCCGCCGGGTTGGTGACGTCGTTGGCGCCGATCACAATGGTGACATCGGTGCGGTTGAATTCGCCGTTGATGTCGTCCATTTCCTTCATCGCGTCGTACTCGACGTCGGCCTCGGCGAGCAGCACGTTCATGTGCCCGGGCATACGACCGGCGACCGGGTGGATCGCGTACTTGACCTCGACACCCTTGCTCTCGAGGATCGACGCCATGTCCTTGACCGCGTGCTGAGCCTGCGCCACCGCCA